>NZ_SMKA01000083.1 GCF_004348455.1 Kribbella albertanoniae | reverse complement strand
CCACCGGCCCCCAAATCCTCACCCACCCCTAACCGACCAACCCAGAACCACGCGCGCACGCAGACCACGCCCCCGCACGTGAGCGCGTACGGCGGCCGGTCACCCAGCGAGGGCCGGACGGGAACGCTCCGGCCAACTAGCCAGGGTGATGCGCGCCCCGTTCGCCGTACTGCGGTCACCTACTGGGGAGTGCGGACATCTGATGGCATGTCCACAGTCCCCAGTAGGTGTACACGCATCGCTCGGCCGCGGGGCGGCTACGACTCGGCCCGGGCGGCTACGGTTCAACCGGGGCGGCCGAATGGGCCTTCGGGCGGGGCGATCCGGCTGCTGGGCTCGATGACTGCTGCTGTCTTTCACCACCGCGACGGGTCAGCTGGCAGGTCTCCGCACTCACCGGCGCCCGCCATAGCCCGGGAGCTCACATGCGAGTGCAGAACTCACAAGCGGATGGGCAAGCCCAGGAGATGGCGGGTGGGTCGCGGGGGCATGGGTTAGAACAGGGGGTCTTGGGTTTGGGGCTTTGGCGGTTGGTGAGCGGGGGTGGATGCGGTCCGGTTGGGTGGGCGGAAGCGTGCCGGCGTCGGATCGGGTTGGCGCCCGGCTGATTCGGTGGTCGGGGTCGCGCCGAACGGGTTGGGTGTGGAGCGGTGGCGGGAGTGGCGGCCGAAGCCGTGTTTGTCGAGGAGGGGGCGGACCTTCTGCTCGAAGGCCGTTCGGTAGCTGGGGGCGGCGTTCGAGCCGCGAGCGTAGAGGGATTCGTAGCGGCCGACCAGCTCAGGGTGATCGTGGGCCAGCCAGCTCATGAACCAGTCCTTCACGCCGGGGCGGAGGTGCAGGACGAGGGTGGTGACTCCGGTCGCGCCGGCTGCTGCGAGCTCTCCGAAGAGGTCGTCGAGCTGGTCGGCCGAGTCGGTCAGCCAGGGCAGCACCGGAGCAACCATCACCCCACAAGGCAGCCCTGCTTCGCGCACTGCACGGATCAGGTCGAGCCGGCCGCGCACCGACGGTACGCCGGGCTCCAGGCGCCGCCGCAACTCCTCATCACCCAGGGCGAGCGACACCCCGATCCCGACCGGCACCTCGGTCGCTGCGGAGACCAGCAGGTCGAGGTCGCGCCGGAGCAGCGTCCCCTTCGTGAGCACGGACAACGGCGTACCGGAACCGGCCAGCGCGCCGATGATCCCCGGCATCAGCCGATACCGCCCCTCGGCCCGCTGGTACGGATCCGTATTGGTGCCCAAGGCAACCTGTTCCCGCCCCCAGGACGGCTTGGCCAGCTCCCGGCGCAGGACGTCGGCGACATTCGTCTTCACGACGATCTGCCGATCGAAGTCCAGCCCCTGGTCGAGCTCGAGGTACTTGTGCGTCGGCCGGGCGAAGCAGTATCGGCACGCATGCGTGCAGCCCCGGTACGGATTGACCGTCCAGTTGAACGGCAACCCGCCACCAGGCACCGAGTTCAGCGCCGACCGCGCCACCACCTCATGGAACGTCACCCCACGAAACTCCGGCGTCGTCACCGACCGGACCAGGCCCGCAATCAACCCCAGCCCCGGCAACGCCCCGGGAGCCTCCACGTCCAACTGCTGACCCGCCCACCTCATGCAGCACAGTCGAACACATGTTCTAGCGCGAAGCAAGTCAGCCGAAGACCGCCGCGTTCCGGACCGCCCATTCCGCGTACGTCGTTCCCGGGCGGCCGGTGAGATCGGCGACCGTGGACTCCGGGGTCATCGGGTGCTCGGCCATCATCCGAAAGCCGTCGAGCAGCCACTGGGCCGTTTCCAGGCCGGTGAACGGCGTCAGTTGGTCGAGGTACTCCTGCGGCGTCTGCTCCTCGAATTTGATCGGCCGGCCGATCGCGGCGGCGATGAGCTCAACCTCTTGCGGCTGAGTGAGCGCCTCGGGCCCGCTCATCACCAGCTTCTGGCCAGTGAAGGACTCATCCAGCAGCGCAACCCGAGCCACGGCAGCGATGTCTACGAGGTCGATCGGCGTCTGGACAGCATTGGGGTACGGCGCTCGCACCACGCCCTCCGACTTGATCGACGGCGCCCAGTCGAGCGTGTTGTTCATGAACTGGCCGGGGCGCAGGAAGGTCCACTCGAAACCAGCCTCCTCGATCGCCCGCTCGACCCGGTAGTAGTGCCAGCTCGCCGGATCCCCCTGCGCCTCGTACTCGGCTGGCTCACCCGACAGCACGACCACTCGCCGCACGCCGGCCTCGCGCGCGCAGCGCACGAAATCGTCCACGTACGCCGGGAGCGGCGCCAGGTAGACCGTGTCGATACCAGCGAGCGCGGCCGGTAGCGACTCCGGCCGCCCGAGGTACCCAACAGCGACCTCCACACCTTCCGGAAGCGCGGCCCGCGCAGGTTTGTTCGTCAGCGCCCGCACCGGCGCTCCCACAGCCACCAACTCATCCACCAGGAGCCGTCCGACGCTCGCCGTCGCACCGGTCACCAAGATCGTCATGCCGTTCCCCTCAGTCTTGGAGTAATTCTCGTAGGGTATACGAGAATTCAAACCAGCGCCTATGGTTGGCCTGTGACGGTCGATCGCACGCTTGCGCTGCTGTGGCGCAACCACCGCCCACTCGCCCCGGCCGCCAAGGGCGCAGGGCGACGCCCCTCGCTGGATGTGAACGAGGTGGTCGCCACCGGAATCCGGCTCGCCGACAGTGACGGTCTGGCCGCGGCGTCCATGGGCGGTGTGGCCAAGGAGCTCGGCGTCGGCACCATGACGCTCTACACCTACGTACCGTCGAAGGACGATCTCCTGGAGCTCATGATCGACCAGGTGCTCGGCGAGCGTGAGCTACCGGGCCCGGGCGAGCCCCGCCCGGACGACTGGCGCGCTCAGGTCTACCTGTACTCCGACCAGACCCAGCTGATGTTCGAGCGGCACCCCTGGCTGTCACAGGTCTCCCCGGTCCGACCACCCGCCGGACCGGGCCTGATGGCGGCCAGTGAGTACCTGCTGTCCATCATGAGCACCCTGGACCTCGCACCGCGCGAGACGAACACCGCGGCGGTGGCAATCTCGACGTACGTCGACTCTGCGGCCAGCCTGGCTGCGGAGGGTCGACTGATCGAGCGGGCCAGCGGTCAGAGCCATGACTCCTGGTGGATCGAGCGCTCCGACCTGTGGGAGACGTACTTCGACGTCGAGCGCCACCCCGCGATGACAGCGATCTGGAACGCAGGTGGTTTCACCGCAGGCACCGACGAGACGGCAGCCGAGTCGTACCGCTATGGCCTCGACCGCCTCCTCGACGGCATCGCCCAACGCCTAGATGTCCAGTGAGATCCAGGCCGGGTCATGGTCGGTACCGTCCCGTGCCAGCTTCTTGCGACGACCGATGAACGCGCCCTGCAGCCGTGGCACCAGCGCCGGTGACAACCAGATCTGATCGATCAGGTCGAACGTGCGTGGCTGCCGTGCGCCCTTGAACGTCGACGTCCACGCCGGACTGGCCGGGAGCTCGACCGTGGTCTTCACGGTACCGATCTCGGTCGGAGCGGTCAGTGCGTTCACCAGCCCGGACTGCGCGTACGCCGCCAGTGCGGGTGACTCCGGAGTGTCGTTCATGTCGCCACAGAGCAGGTACCGCTGCCGGCTGCTCATCCGCGCGGCGATGATCCGCACGATGGTGTCGGCCTGCCGGGTGCGGAGCAGCTCGGCCTCCGCCGCGGCCTCCACCGGGTTGGCCACGGTGAAGTCGACGAACTTCGACTTCAGGTGCGTCCCGAACACCGTCAGCGCCTTGCGCCCACGGGCGTCCAGAATCTCCACCTCGACCAGGTCACGCGAGAAGATCGGCCGGTTCGGCACGTCCGGGTGGAACGCCCGCTGGTAGCTGGTCACCCCGCCGATCGGCCGCCGCGACAGGATCCCGATGTCGATGAACCGGGTCGCATCGTTCCCGTCGATCACCATCACATGCTGGTACGCGCCGCTCAGATGCTCGCGGTTGAACTCCCGCAGGACGTCGACGTTCTCGACCTCCTGCACCACCCAGACGTCCACATCGGCCGTCAGCAGCCGCTCGGCCACCCGGTCGGTGTCCTCCGGCTTCTTGGACACCAGCAGCTTCCCCCGGCCGTCCAGCTGCAGCCGGCGACGATGCTCGTCGTCGAACGTGTAGGTGGCCGGCACCGTGCTGGTGCCCTGTGCGAGTGCGTCGACCGCGCCGGCGAAGTTCCAGCGGTCGAACAGGTTGTTGAGATTGAAGGTCCCCACCGTCAGTGCCATAGCGTCCTCCCCTGCGCCATCCCCCGGACTCCTCTCAAAGTACGGCGCGAACTGCCGATTGGGTAGGTTGGCGGCGAACAAGGGGGTTTGGGGTGAGTGAGAACTTCCAGGTCGACCTCCAAGGCATCGTCGACCTGCTGAGCAACCATCTGTACAGCAGTCCGCGGGTGTACCTGCGGGAGCTGCTGCAGAACGCCGTGGACGCGATCACCGCGCGGCAGGCGGTCGAGGCGGGGGCGCCGCGGCGCATCGACGTACAGACGACGGACGGCGCCCTCAGCATCGCCGACACCGGGATCGGCCTGCTGCCGGACCAGGTGCGCGAGCTGCTGGCCACTATCGGCCGTAGCTCGAAGCGGGACGAGATCGGGTTCGCCCGCTCGGAGTTCCTCGGCCAGTTCGGCATCGGCCTGCTGTCGGCCTTCATGGTCGCCGACGAGATCGAGGTCGTCACCCAGCCCGCCGGTGGCCCGGCCACCCGCTGGCTCGGTACGGCGGACGGCCGCTACGAGCT
This sequence comes from Kribbella albertanoniae, assembly GCF_004348455.1. Lineage (GTDB taxonomy): Bacteria > Actinomycetota > Actinomycetes > Propionibacteriales > Kribbellaceae > Kribbella > Kribbella albertanoniae. Next base: position 24,802 of record NZ_SMKA01000083.1, on the reverse strand, counting down.
CGCCGCCACAGCGGACCGCAGCGAGACCGGTACGACGGTGACGCTGAAGGCCCGGCGTGGTGCGGAGCAGTGGTACAAACACGCCACTGTCGTGGAGCTGATCCGCCTGTTCGGTGCACTGCTGCCGATCGAGATCCGCGTCAACGGCGAGCAGGTGACCGACGGCAAGGCCCCCTGGGAGAACACCGGCGCACTGCAGCGGGCCGAGCTGGTGGGCTACGCGCAGGACAAGCTCGGGTTCACCCCGTTCGACGTGATCCACCTGAACAATCCGGGCGCCGGACTGACCGGTGTGGCCTTCGTGCTGCCGTTCGCCGCGAATCCGGCCGAGCGCGCCACCCACCGCGTGTACCTGAAGCGGATGCTCCTCGCGGAGAACGTCGAGGGCCTCCTGCCGGACTGGGCCTTCTTCGTCCGGGCGGTCATCGACACCTCCGAGCTGCGGCCGACCGCGAGCCGGGAGGCGCTGTTCGACGACGGCACGCTGGAGGCCACGCGGGACGCACTGGGTGACCAGCTGCGCGGCTGGCTGGTTCGGCTGGGCAATACCGACCCCGCCAAGCTGGACCGGTTCCTCAGCATCCACCAGCTGGGTGTGAAGGCGCTGGCCCTGCACGACGACGAGATGCTCCAGCTGGTCCACCGCTGGCTGCGTTTCGAGACGAACCACGGCCGGATGACCACGGCAGAGCTGCAGCAGCGCACCAACCAGATCCGGTACGTCACTACGGTCGAGGAGTTCCGCCAGCTCGCAGCTGTCGCAGCCGCGCAGCAGATCACGGTGGTGAACGGCGGCTACACCTACGACAGTGAGCTGCTGGCCCGGCTGCCGGAGGTGGTGCCCGAGCTGAGCACCAGCCGGTTCGACCCGACCGAGCTGAGCACGAGCTTCGACAGTCTGGACCCGGACACCGAGCTGCGGCTGCGGCCGTTCGTCCAGCTGGCGCAGGACGCACTGGACGCGGTGGGCTGCGAGATCGTCGTACGGGCGTTCGAGCCGGCCGGACTGCCGGCGCTCTACCTGGTTGACCGCTCTGCCCAGTTCGCGAGTGAGCTGCGCGCCACCAAGGACCGGGCCGACGCGCTCTGGTCCGAGGTGCTCGGTGCACTCGACACCCAGGACGACAGCCGGCCACAGCTCGTGCTGAACTACCGCAGCCCGCTGGTACGGCGGATGGCGTCACTCAATGATCCTGAGCTGACCCAGCTGGCGGTGGAAGGGTTGTACGGGCACGCGTTGATGCTCGGCTACCACCCGATCACCCCTGCCGACTCTGCTCTTGTGAACCGCTCTTTCCTCGGCCTGCTCGACCAGGCCGTCCCCACGCCGGAGGACCAGACGCCATGAACCCGGAACTCATCGACCTGCTCCAGCGTGCCGAGGGCGCGCCGTACGGGAAGGTGCGGTCGGCCCTGCTCGAGGACGTCGTACGGCGAGCGGACGCGGCCAGTGAAGCGGACCTGGCGTTCTACAGCCGCCTTGCTCTGGTCACCGCGTACGTGATGGGTGGCGAGCCGCGGAAGTCGCTGGTGCCGTTCGCCCGCTGCGTGGCGGACTGGGACGCCGAGCCGGACAAGTATCGCGAGTACTCGCACCTGTTCCACTGGTGCTACAAGTACGCGCCCAGCACGCTCAGTAAGTTCCCCGAGGTGCCGCTGGACCGCGCGTACGCCGTGCTGGACGACATGGAGCAGCGCTGGCGGCTCAGCGGGCACAGCATGCACGCCGTCCACCAGCACCGCTGGCTGGTCGCGCACCACATAGGGGACGAGGAGACTGCGGCCGAGCAGTTCCGGCTCTGGTCCACCGCACCGCGTGATGACCTGTCCGACTGTGTCGGCTGCGACCCGACCTCGAAGGTGCACCACCTCACCTCGGTCGGCCGGACAGCGGATGCGGTCGCGCTGGCGGTGAACGTGCTGGATGGGCAGCTCACCTGCGCGGAGCAGCCGCAGCAGATGCTCACAGCGCTCCTCCCGGCTTATGTTGCCGAGGGCATGTACGACGAGGCTGTCGACGCACACCGCAAGGCCTACCGCCTGCTGCGGAACCGGGTCGGCGAGCTGAGCGAGCACGCGGATCACGTCGAGTTCCTGGCCCGCACCGGCAACGAGCTCAAGGCGGTCGAGCTGATCGAGCGGCATGCCGCCGAGCTGGCCGACCCGCCCTCGCCCTACGCGGAGATGGCGTTCTCGGCAGCGGCCTCGCTGGCGCTGAGCCGGGTGGACAGTGACCTGCTGATCCGCCAGCCGCAGGCGGACGCAGAGCCGGCCGGTGCGCTCGCCGAGCGCTACGCAGCGCGCGCACTGGAGCTGGCGGCGCAGTTCGATGCCCGCAACGGCACCACGCATCGCAGTGAGCACATCCAGCGCCTACTGACGGCAGAGCCGTGGGTCGAGTACCTGCCGCTGTCGGAGACCGCCCGGCGCGCTCAGCTCCGTAAGCAGGCCCAGACCGAGCAGACGGTCCCCGCGCAGCAGCCAGAGCGTCCGGCAGTGTCCGGTAGTGGCTGGCTCGACCGGGCCGAAGAGGACTGGCAGAACTTCGCCAACGAGGATGCGATTGCCGCATGGCAGGCCTTCGAGCGTGAGGTCCCGGAGAGCGAGTGGACTCCGTTCGACCGGGCCAGGCTGCTGGACGGTCGCGGTCTGACCTCCAGCGAGAACCCTCAGGTCGCACTGGACGCGTGGCGAGAGGCACTGGCCCTGTACGACGAGCTCGGCGAGGAGGTCCGGGTTCTCCGGACCCGCGGGCGGATCGGCCGGATGCTGTGCGAGCAGGGTCAGATCGAGGAGGGCCTGGCCGCCGGTGAGGAGCCGATCCGCTGGCTGATCGCTAACGACGAGCTCGAGCGGCGGCCGGCGCAGCGGGACTCGCTGGCCATCATGTACGCCCAGGCCGGGCGGTTCAGCGAAGCCATCCAGGTGCTGACCGAGTCCGGGCCGGGGCACACGCGGCCCGAGCACGCCGGCAGCAGTGCGATCCTGCTGGCCAACCTGCTGCTGCAGGAGGGGCGTTTCGACGAGGGCGAGGCAGCGATCGCCCCCGGCTTCGATTCACCGCACGACGCCCAGCGCTCGTTCGCGCACCACCTCCGTGGACGCGTCCGGCTGGAGCTGGAGCGCCCGGCCGAAGCGGCCGAGGATCTGATCGAGGCGGTCGCACTCGCCACCGGCACACCCGGTCTGGAGACGCACGTCGCGTACTCGAAGCTGATGCTGGCCCGCGCCTACCTGCTGACCGGCCGCCCGTTGGAGGCCGCCGAGTCCGCCGAGGAGTCGCTGTCCGTGCTGACAGACGACGCCCTGGCCGACGCCCGCGGCGTACTGATCGACTCCTACCGGATGCTCGGCGAGAACGAGTCTGCCCTGACCAAGGTCCGTGAGCTGCTCGCCGACGTCTCCCCCGAAGCGCACCCGGCGTGGCTGGCCACCCTGCGTCAGGACGAGGGCATCCTGCTCGAACAGCTCGACCGCGACGACGAGGCGATCGACGTCTTCCTCACTGCGGCCCAGCACTTCGGCACCGCGGAGTCCCCGCTGCAGCAGGCCCAGGCAATCCGGCTGGCCGCCCAGTCCGCCCGCTACACCGGCGACCACGCCCGGGCGCTCGAGCTGGTCACCTCAGCCCAGCCGATCCTGGACGCGCTGCCGTCCGCCGACCAGGACGTCATCTTCCAGTCCGCCGGTGTCCACTGGGACCTGTCCCTCATCCACCTTCAGCAGGGCGACCAGGCCACCGCGGTCACCCACGCCGACGAGGCCGCCGACCTCTACGAACGCGGCGGCTACGAAGACCAGTACCTGAACGCCCAGCTCCTGCTGGCCGAACACGGCACCGAGGACGAGAAGGCACTGCAAGACCTCTTCAACGAACTCCCCGCCAACACCGACCTCTGGTACCGCACCGGCTACCTCCTGGTCGACCGCCTCCGCGGCGTCGGCCAAGCAGATGCCGCCGCCGCACTCGAGACCCGCCTCAACAGCGAGTCTTGATCATCCGCGCCTGAGCCAGCCCCGCCGCTTCTCCGCGGCGAGGGCCGGCCGGGCCTGGGCCACCTTGAGCGCCCACCAACCACGTCACACCCGCCGAAACAGTCGAACCGTGCTCAAGGTGGCACCATCAGCACACCTTGAGCACCGATCAACCACCTTCAGACCGCGCACATGACCGAACCGTGCTCAAGGTCGCGCGGCTAGCTCACCTTGAGCACCTGTCGACCATTTCCTGGGCAGGCACGTGGCTGATCGGCGCTCAACGTCGTACTGGCTCGCTGTGACCTGGCTGGGCTTGGGGTCACTCCCACTCGATGGTGCCTGGGGGCTTGCTGGTGATGTCGACGGTGACGCGGTTGATCTCGTCGACCTCGTTGGTGATGCGGGTGGAGATGCGCTCGAGCACGTCGTACGGGAGGCGGGCCCAGTCGGCGGTCATGGCGTCCTCGCTGGTGACCGGACGCAGGACGACCGGGTGACCGTAGGTGCGGCCGTCACCCTGGACGCCGACCGAGCGGACGTCCGCGAGCAGCACGACCGGGAACTGCCAGATCTCCCGGTCCAGACCGGCGGCGGTCAGCTCGGTGCGGGCGATCAGGTCGGCGGCGCGGAGGATGTCGAGGCGCTCGCGGGTGACCTCACCGATGATGCGGATACTCAGACCCGGTCCGGGGAACGGGTGCCGGTAGACCAGCGTCTCGGGCAGTCCGAGGGCGATGCCGAGCTCGCGGACCTCGTCCTTGAACAGGGTGCGCAGCGGCTCGATCAGGCTGAACTGCAGATCGTCGGGCAGTCCCCCGACGTTGTGGTGCGACTTGATGTTCGAGGTGCCCGCACCGCCACCGGACTCGACAACGTCCGGGTAGAGCGTGCCCTGAACCAGGAACTCGATGTGGCGCTCCGCGTCCAGCTTGCGCGCGGTCGCCTCGAAGGTGCGGATGAATTCGCGACCGACGATCTTGCGCTTCTGCTCCGGGTCGGTGACACCGGCCAGCGCGCCAAGGAACTGGTCCTCCGCGTCCACAACCTCCAGCCGGGTCCCGGTGACCGCGACGAAGTCCTTCTCGATCTGGTCGGACTCACCGGCACGCTGCAGACCGTGGTCGACGTACACACAGGTGAGCTGGTCGCCGATGGCCCGGCTGACGAGGGCGGCGGCCACTGCGGAGTCCACACCGCCGGACAGCGCGCATAGCACCTGCTTGTCACCCACCTGCTGGCGGATGAGCTCGACCTGCTCGTCGACGACGTTCGTGGTGGTCCAGTCGCCGACACAGCCGGCGATGTCGTAGAGGAAGTGCTCCAGCACGGCCTGTCCGGCCTGCGAGTGCAGCACCTCCGGGTGCCACTGCACACCGGCCAGCCGGCGGTCCAGGTCCTCGAACGCTGCCACCGGTGCGCCCTCCGACGCAGCCAGTACGGCGAAGCCGGCGGGAGGCGCGTGCACCGCGTCACCGTGGGACATCCATACGTTCAGGTCCTCCGGGATGCCGGCCAGCAGCGTCCCGGACTCGCTCACGGTCACCGGCGTCCGGCCGAACTCACGTAGTCTGGTACGGCGGACCTCGCCACCGAGCGTCTGAGCCATGGCCTGGAAGCCGTAGCAGATCCCGAACGCCGCGACGCCGGAGTCGAACAGTGCGGAGTCGACCCGCGGCGCCCCCTCGGCGTACACCGACTGGGGTCCGCCGGACAGGATGATCGCCTTCGGCTGCCGCGCCAGCATCTCCTCGACCGGCATCGAGTGCGGCACGATCTCGGAGTACACCTTCGCCTCACGCACCCGCCGTGCGATCAGCTGCGCGTACTGCGCTCCGAAATCAACAACCAGGACCAACTCATGCTCCGCCACCGTCAAAGCGTATCGGTGCAGGTCAGCAAGGCTGTAACCAGCAGCCGCTTCGGGGCCCGGAAGGAGAGCAGATCGATCATCGGCGGCTCCTCGACGAGCCGTACGGCGCTCAGCAGGTCCGACGCGCATTCCAGGGCCACCCGGGTCTCCAGCCGGGCCAGACCGGCACCCAGGCACCGGTGGACGCCCACTCCGAAAGCCAGGTCGGCCGGACCGCCGTGCCCGCTGAGCCCCAGCAGCACGGGCGCCCCAGCCGGCAACTCCACGTCGCCGACAGCAACTGCTGCGGCGGTCACCCGGCGCCAGGTCGGCACCGACGACGCCTCCGCCAGCACCTCCTCCACCGACGCTGCTCCACCAGTCGCGGCCAGGTGGAAAGCGGTGGAGATCAGCTGGGTGGTCGTCTCCTGGCCGGCAATCAGCAGGAAGTAGCCGACCGCACACACCTCTTCGTCGCTGAGGCCCAGACCGACCAAGACACTGAAGAGGTCCTCACCGCCAGCCCGACGAGCTGCCGTCGTCCGAGACCGCAGCCAGCCGTAGAATTCGGCCGCACTGTGCGCCAGCTCCAGCTGCCGGTCCTCATCCGGGCAACCCCAGAACAGCTCAAGCGAGTCGAGGCTCCAGGCCTTCAGCTCAGCAAGCGGCACGTCACTCAGTCCGAGCAGGTGCAGTACGACGAGTGCTGGTGGCTCGGCGGCGATCGCCTCCACCAGGTCAACTAGCTCACCCGCGGCGAGGCGTTCAGAAGCGACCGTCACCCGGGAAGTCAGCAACGAACGGGTGAGCGGTTCGACGGCGGCCACGCGGGCTGGGCTGAAGAAGCGCGCAACAGCAGCACGGATCGCGCGGTGTGATTCGCCGGCGTTGTTAGCCAGCGTCGGCGGCAAGGCGAACCCCACGGCCGACAGCACCCGCAGCGCCTTCACCGACAGCGGTGTGTGAGCCAGTACGGCGTTGTCCGGCCGGAACGTGGCCGGGTCCAGCATGACGGCGCGGACCTGCGCCGGGTCGTCGACTACCCAGTACCCGAGATCGGCGTCGTACCGGGCTGGGCAGCCGGTCACGCGAACCAGCCGGGCACAGCCTTCGTGAACGTCTCCTGGTCGTAGTCACCGGCGCCGGCGGGGATGCGGGCGAGCACCTTTAGCCCGGTGGTGGCCGGGAGGTCCTCAAGGTTGCACTGCTCAGCCAGCCCAGGCTTCTCCGGCCAGGAGCCGATGATCAGCCCCTCGACCGGCAGACCACGCGCTCGCAGCGCCTCGACGGTCAGACCGGTGTGGTTGAGCGTGCCCAGCCCGGACCGGGTGACGACCACGAAGGTGTACGGCTTGGTCAGGGCTTTCGCCAGGTCGATCAGCGTCCCGCCCTCGGCGTCCAGACCGACGAGCAGACCGCCGGCACCCTCCACAATGACGTTCTCGTGGGTGGCAGCGAGTCCGTCGACCGACTTGGCGTGAACCTCCGCCGTCGGCAGCGGGACGCCCTCCCGGCGCGCAGCGGTGGTCGGCGCGAGCGGGTCCCGGAGCCGGACGCCCTCGTAGAGCGTGGTGATCCCGGTCAGCCGGTTGACGTCGTCCAGGTCGGCGGGGTCGTCCGGGCCGACACCTGTCTGGGCGGGCTTCACGACTGCGACCTTGCCGTGCACGGCAGCCCGTACGGCGAGTGCGGCGGTGGCGACGGTCTTGCCGACGCCGGTGTCGGTACCGGTGACGATGGTGATCATGAAACCTCGCTGATGGCTTGACTGATAACGGCGCAGGCCCTGGCCAGCTCGTCGTCGGACAGACCGGCGTGGGCGGTCAGCCGCAGCCGGCTGATGCCGTCCGGAACTGACGGCGGCCGGAAACTGCCGACCAGTACGCCATTGTCCCGGCAAAGCTCCGCTGCCCGGACAGTCTCTCGCGGACCGGTCATCGGGACCGACACGACCGGCCCGGCAGCGGCCGGGACCCCACAGGCCGCAGCCAGCCGACTAGCGGCCGAGTGAATCGCCACAGGGCGTTCGGGCTCAGCCTCGAGCACCTGCAGAGCGGCCAGCGCAGCAGCACAGGCAGCCGGGGTGAGAGCCGTGTCGTAGATGAACGGCCGCGACCGGTTGATCAGATGCTCACGCAACACAGCCGGGCCGAGTACGACGCCGCCCTGCGAAGCCAGCGCCTTGGACAACGTCATGGTGACGATCACATGGTCAAGCCCAGCCAGCCCGGCCGCATGCACCGAACCACGTCCGCCACCGGTCACACCGAGACCGTGCGCCTCATCCACCAGCAGTACGGCGTTGTGCGCTGCCGCAACCTCAGCCAGCGACTCCAGTGGCGCCTCATCGCTGAGCACACTGAAGACGGACTCGGTCACCACCACCGCATGCGGTTCGTTGCGCTCGGCAAGCACCTTGGTGACGGCCTCAACGTCGTTGTGCGGAACGATCTCCACCCGCGATCGAGCCAACCGGCCCGCATCGATCAGTGAGGCGTGCACGTGCTCATCGGACACCAGCAGCGTCCCCGGACCACCTAGCGCGGTCACAACGCCCAGATTGGCCAGATAGCCCGATGAGAACACCAGTCCGGCCGCCTGACCGACGTACGCGGCCAGAGCCGACTCCAGCTCCTCATGCAGCGTCGTCGTACCGGTCACCAGCCGTGAGGCGGTAGCGCCGGTCCCCCAACGGCAGACTGCTTCGGCGGCAGCCTCGATCACCCGAGAGTCTCGCGCCAGGCTCAGATAGTCGTTGCCGGCCAGGTCGATCAGGTCGTCATCAGCAGCGCGCGCCCGGAGCCGTCGGGTCAACCCACGGACCTCCAGCGCCGCAGCCTTCGGGGCTAGCCACTCCTCCAGCATCAGCCGACCTCTCGGACCGCATCGGTGATAGCAGACCCGATAGTGGCGATCTCCTCGTCAGTGCACACGTACGGCGGCATCGTGTACACGAGGTCGCGGAACGGGCGCACCCAGACACCACGCCGCAGTACGGCGTCCGTCATCCGCACCATGTCGACCGGACCGGCCAGCTGGACCACGCCAACCGCACCGAGCACCCGAACGTCCTTCACACTCGGCAGCTCGGCAGCCGGGGCCAGTCCGGCAGTCAGACCAGCAGAAATCGCAGCTACTCGCGCAGCCCAGTCCTGGGCCAGCAGCAGCTCGATCGATGCGAGTGCGACCGAGCAAGCCAGCGGATTGGCCATGAACGTCGGCCCATGCATCAGTGCACCGCCAGGACCGTTGGACACGGTCTGCGCGACCTCCGCCGTACACAGCATCGCCGCCAGCGACAGGTAGCCGCCAGTCAGGGCTTTGCCGATACAAAGGATGTCGGGGTCGACCCCTGCGTGCTCGGACGCGAACATCACACCGGTACGGCCGAAGCCGGTGGCGATCTCGTCGAGAATCAACAGGAAGCCATGCTGGTCAGCCAATGAGCGCAGTACGCGCAGACAGGCCGGACTGTAGGGGTACATGCCACCAGCGCCCTGCAGGATCGGCTCCACCACGATCGCGGCGACCTCATCAGCACGCTCGGAAGCAACGGCAGCCATGGCAGCCGCCCAGGCTTGCAGCTCCGGATCGTCAGCAGGGCGGTCGAATCCGGCCGGTGGCTGTGGCCCGAACACCTGCTCCTGCAGGGCTCCGGTGAACAACGAGTGCATCCCGTTCACCGGGTCACAGACACTCATCGGCGCAAACGTGTCACCGTGGTACCCGCCACGCACAGTCAGCATCCGCGACCGTCCGACGTACCCACGGGCGACCTGGTACTGCAGCGCCAGCTTGATCGCGACCTCGACCGACACCGAGCCGGAGTCGCAGAAGAACACGTGCTCCAGTGGTGCCGGCGTGATCTCGACCAGCCGTTCCGCCAGCCGGATCGCAGGCTCATGCGTCAGCCCACCGAACATCACATGGCTGAAGTCGTCCACCTGACTCTTCAGCGCGGCATCCAGGACCGGGTTTCGGTAGCCGTGAATCACGCTCCACCACGAGGACATCGCGTCGATCACCTCGACGCCATCGGTCAACTGCAGGCGCACACCAGACGCGCCCCGCACCAGCCGCACCGGGGACGGCTCACTCAGCGACGAGTACGGATGCCAGAGCAGCTGAGCGTCCCGCTCCAGCCACTCGTCAACCGACCGTCTCACCGTGCCTCCCGGATCCGTGATCTCCGAAGCATTGCAGATCACGCCCATCTGATAGTTCTGACGTTGCGCTAATCACTTCCGCGTACCGCGACACAGCCTTACATTGAGCGCAGCAACCGCTACTGGCCGTAACCCGCCCACGTTGTCAGGCCTTTGTGAGGAGCAACCATGCGCAGATCCCGTCCCCTGATCGCCGCAGCCGCAGTCAGTCTGCTGGCGCTCACCGTCAGTGTCCCGATCAACGCCCAGGCCCAGAATTCCGCACCACTCCAGGGATTTCTGAGCCAGCAGCTCACCAAGCTGCAGCGGACCACGGTGCTGGTGCACGGCTCCGACCTGGCCGCTGCCAACGCAGCCGTCAAGGCGGCCGACCTGCGCCGGCTGTCGTCATACGACCGGATCGGAGTGGTGGTTGCCGAGGGCACCCGCTCGCAGATCCTGGCCGCTCGCACCGAGCCCGGCGTCACCTATCTCGAGGGCAACCAGCCGATCAAGGTCAGCACCTCGACCTCACACCTTGCCACCCGCGGTGCGGAGGCCGCGGCGACCCGGACCGGAGCCAACGGCCTGGCGCTGGACGGCAGTGGCGTGAGCGTCGCAGTGATCGACAGCGGCGTGGACCCGACGCACCCGTTCTTCAAGAAGGCCGACGGCAGTTCCGCGGTGGTGAAGAACCTCAAGATCGTCTGCGACCCGTTGCTGGAGACGCTCTGCCTACCGGCGGACGCCGGCTCGCTCGACACCGACCTACTGTCGCTGGGCGGTCACGGCACCCATGTGAACGGCATCGTGGCCGGACGCAAGGTCACGCTGGCCGACGGCACCAAACTCCAGGGCGCCGCCCCTGGCGCCTCACTGGTGAGTGTCTCGGTCGGTGCGGCGCTGCTGATCGTCGGTGCGGACGCGGCACTCAACTGGGTGCTGGAGAACCACGCCGCCCCTTGTGGTGCTGGGGTTCCGGCGAGCAAGTGCCCGCCGATCAAGGTCACCAACAACTCGTACGGCCCGTCCGGCGGCGGTGCGTTCGATCCGAACTCGGCAACCGTCAAACTCCAGCGTGCGCTGGCTACTGAGGGTGTCGTCACGGTGTGGGCGGCCGGCAACGACGGTGGCGACGGCACCACGTCGCTGACCAACCCGCCCGGACAGGACCCGACCGGCGGCATCCTGTCGGTCGCCTCGTACTACGACCTCGACACCGGCACGCGGGCCGGACAGGTCTCCAGCTTCTCGTCACGCGGTCTGAACGGCACGCAGTCCACCTACCCGGACCTGTCCGCGCCGGGCGAGGACATCGCCTCGTCCTGCCGTGCCTACCTGCCGATCTGCAGCACCGGCCTCAAACCGCTGGACGGCGGCAACTACAACACCATCAGCGGTACGTCGATGGCTGCGCCCCACATCGCCGGGATCGTCGCCCAACTGTTCCAGGCGAACCCGTCGGCCACGCCGGCCCAGATCGAGTCCGCGCTGATCTCGACCGCTCACAAGTACACGAACGGCGCGGCGTACGAGCCCGACGCCCGCGGTGGCGGGACTACGTCGTACGACAAGGGCCACGGCCTCGTTGACGTCGTCGCCGCCTCGGACGCGGTGCGCTAGGACTGCACTCGGCGCCTGAGATGTGAAGAACATTGCACCAACCATCCGGAAGGTTGGTCAACCAACCTTCCGGATGGTAAAGTCCGGGTCATGAACTCCCGAACCACCATCCTCGACGGCGCCCTGGCGCTGCTCCGGGCCGGGAAGACCGTGTCCCTGGAGTCCGCGGCCGTGCAGGCGGGCCTGACGAAACCCGGCCTGATGCACCACTTCCGCACCAAGAGCGCGCTGATGCTCGCCCTGGTCGACCACGCCGTCGACCGCTGGGAGCGCGAGCTGGCCGAGCGTCTGCAGCAACCGCCGGCCGAGGCATCGGCACGCGACCGGGTGATCGCCTATCTCGACTGGACGCTGTCCGGCACCTTCGACACCGCCGACCTGGTGATGCTGGCCGACCCCCGGCTGCGCGATCAGCTGACACTGCGGTGGCAGGAGCGATTGAAGCCGTGGATCGGCCCGGACGTCCCCCCGGACGCCCGCTGCACCGCTGTCCGCCTGCTGGCCGACGGTGCCTGGCTGGCCGAGGCGACCGGCATCTTCCCGATGGCCGCCGACGAGCGCGACCGGATCAGAGACCTGGCCATGCATTTGCTGGACGACACGAAGTGAGGACCCGATGAAGAAGTGGCTGTTGCTGGCCGGCGCCGTTGTCACGGAGGTGAGCGCATCGCTGGCACTGAAGGCAGCTCTCGAACATCCCGCGTGGTACGCACTGGTCCTCGCGGGCTACACCGCGTCGTTCGTGTTCCTGTCGGGCGTGCTCCGGACCGGCATGCCGCTCGGTGTCGCCTACGGCATCTGGGGCGCGCTGGGCGTCGCCAGCACCGCCGTCCTGGGTGCGGCGATCTACGGTGAACCGCTGAGCGCGGTCACCTTCAGTGGACTGGCCTTGATCATCGGCGGTGTCCTGCTGGTCGAGATCGGCCACCACAAGGCAGCGCAGGTGGAGGTCTGATGGCCTGGATCTTTCTCGCCGCCGCGATCATCTCCGAGGTCGGCGCGACCTTGTCGTTGCGGATGGCAACAGTCGGCCGGAAGGCCTGGTACGCCGGTGTCGGCGCCGGCTATGTGTTCGCGTTCGTCCTGATCTCCCTGGCCCTGCAGCGCGGGATGGGCATCGGTGTCGCGTACGGCGTCTGGGCCGCGGCCGGCGTCGCCCTGACCGCAGTCGCCAGCAAGATCCTGTTCCGCGAGCCGCTGACCCGGCTGATGGGCCTGGGCATCGCCAGCATCATGGCCGGCGTCCTACTGGTCGAACTGGGCCACTGAAGCTAGGACTGCACAGTGCCGTGGGCGGAGCAGCGGGCGGTCCACCCCATCGGGTGGACCTGCACGACCATCCGCCGGCGGCACTCGGCGCAGTAGCGCGGCGGCTCCATCACCAAGGCCTGACGGCAGCTCTCGTGGCTGCCGTCAGTCAGCTCGCGACCACAGTGGCTGCAGAAGGTCACAGCGTCTTCTGGAGTTCCTTGACCGGCATCTTGAGCTCGGCCAGCAGGTCGAGGTCAGCCGTGGCCGGGCGGCCCAGCGTGGTCAGGTAGTTCCCCACGATCACGGCGTTGATCCCACCGAGCAGTCCGTCCCGGGTGCCCAGGTCACCAAGGGTCAGCTCGCGACCACCGGCGTACCGGAGCACTGTGCGCGGCATGGCGAGCCGGAAGGCGGCGATGGTGCGCAGTGCGTCCTTACCGTCCATCACCTCCATGTCACCGAACGGTGTGCCCGGCCGGGGGTTCAGGAAGTTCAGCGGGACCTCATGCGGCTCCAGCTCGGCCAGCTGCGCGGCCAGCTCGGCACGCTGCTCCAGGGACTCACCCATTCCGACCAGTCCGCCGCAGCACAGCTCCATGCCGGACTCGCGGACCATCAGACACGTCTCCCAGCGCTCCTCGAAGGAGTGCGTGGTGACGACGTCCGGGAAGTAGGAGCGCGCCGACTCCAGGTTGTGGTTGTAGCGGTGCACCCCCATCGCCTTCAGCTCGTCGACCTGCTCCTGGGTGAGCATCCCGAGCGAGCAGGCGATGTTGATCTCGACCGCAGCGTTGATCGCCTCGATACCAGCCTTCACCTGCGACATCAGCCGTGCGTCCGGGCCGCGGACCGCCGCCACGATGCAGAACTCGGTCGCACCGGTCGCCGCGGTCTCCTGAGCCGCCTGGACCAGCTCGGGGATGTTCAGCCAGACCGCGCGCACCGGAGAGGTGAACTGACCCGACTGGGAGCAGAAGTGGCAGTCCTCGGGGCACCCGCCGGTCTTCAGCGAGATGATCCCCTCGACCTCGATCTCCTCGCCGCACCACTTCACCCGGACCTCGTGCGCGAGCGCGAGCAGCTCCGGCAACCTGTCGTCCGTCGTCTGCAGCACCTCGACGAGCTGCTCCTGGCTCAGGCCGACGCCCCGCTCCAGTACCTGCTCACGTGCCACGTCCACGATGTCGCCCATGGTTCTCCTGCCTGATCCGGACCGATGGGTCGACTCAACCCGGCCACACACTAGGGCAGGCCGGTACGGCGGGGCTGTGGCCCGCGTCATGTGGACCGCTGAGCATTCAGCAACTCTGCGCTACCTTGGCAAGGGGCCGGAGAAAGTTTTTGGATTTTTGTTGGGAACCTCGTAACCCCCTGTAGAAGGGCTCGTTGATGTGAGCAGAGGCGGTTACCGCAAGGAAGACCGCCACCCGGTAACAAAGAGCAACGAGTAGCTGATCATTACGAACAGCACGCAGAGTGATAACAACCACTCCGCAGGGCTCGAAACTCACGGAATCGGATGTAAGGTAGTGACCAAGAGCTCGGGTCGCCAGCCATGGTTGGTGACCCGATCCCAAAGCGCCGGGCGCCTCACCCCGGCTTGAGTGAGCCCCTCGGGAAACGATTTGGGCGGAAACGTTCCCGAGGGGCTCGCTCCCTTTTACGGCACCTTTCAGTAATGAACCTCAGCCTCTCCAGAGGCTGAGGTTCTTTCATTTCCTCGGGGTTCGCAATGCGCCCGAGGAATTACCGCGCTGAAAGATCAGGAATGCGTTACGACTTCGTCACAGGCTGCTTTGTAGTGATCTGGACCACGGGCAGCCGCAGTGCGCCGGGCGCATCCGCGGGCACCACCGGAGACACCGGAGTAACCGGCTGCAGCCGCTGATAAGGCTTTCCCTCGGCCGGCCGGGGGTCCGCCGTTCCCTTGTTCGGCCAGAACGACAGCGCCCGCTCGGCCTGGGCGGTGATCGTCAGCGACGGGTTCACCCCGAGGTTGGCCGAGATCGCCGATCCGTCCATGATGTGCAGGCCGTCGTACCCGTAGACGCGGTGGTAGGGGTCGACCACGCCGGTGGCCGGGGAGTCGCCGATCGCGCAGCCGCCGATGAAGTGCGCGGTCATCGGCACGTTGAACGGTTCGCCGATGGTGCCGCCCGGCGTCCCCTTCATCACCCGCGCCATCCGGCGGACCACCTCGTTCGCGACCGGGATCCAGGCCGGGTTCGGGGCGCCGTGGCCCTGTTCGGACGACAGCCGCCAGCGGCCGAACCGGTCCCGCTTGCCGAAGGTCGTGATCGAGTTGTCCGCGGTCTGCATGACCAGCGCGATCACCGTCCGCTCGGACCAGTGCTTCAGGTCGTAGAGCCGGCGCAGGTTCCGCCACTCCACCCGCAGCTCGTGCAGCCACGTCCGCCAGCGCGGCCGATCGCCGTCCCCGTCGGTGAGGACGGTCTGCAGCAACGACATCGCGTTGCTACCGCGCCCGTAGCGGACCGGTTCGATGTGGGTGATCTCGTCCGGGTGGAACGACGAGGTGATCGCGACTCCGCGGGTGTAGTCGATATCGCGGCTGATCGCCATCGCGCCCAGCAGGGACTCGGAGTTCGTCCGGGTGAGCACTCCGAGCCGGGTCGACAGCCGGGGCAGCTTGTTCTCGTCCCGCAGCCGGTGCAGGAGCTTCGCCGTACCGAGGGCGGACGCCGCGAAGATCACCTGCCGCGCGGTGAACCGGCGGACGCTCTTCCGATCCGCGGTCCCGCGGGTGTCCACGGCGTACCCGCCGTCGGCCAGCGGCTCGACCGAGGTCACCGTGGTCAGCGGATAGACCTGCGCTCCCGCCTTCTCGGCCAGGTAGAGGTAGTTCTTCGTCAGCGTGTTCTTCGCGTTGTGCCGGCAGCCCGTCATGCACTCGCCACAGTCGATACAGCCGGTACGGCGGGGCCCCGCGCCACCGAAGTACGGATCGTCGACCTCGACGCCGGGTGAGCCGAAGAAGACGCCGACCGGGGTCGGGTGGAAGGTGTCCCCCACGCCCATCTCGTCGGCGACCTGCTTCATCACCTCGTCGGCCGGGGTGAATCCGGGGTAGGTGGTGACGCCGAGCATGCGTTTCGCCTGGTCGTAGTACGGCGCGAGCTCGGACTTCCAGTCGGTGATGTGCGCCCACTGACGGTCGGAGTAGAACGCGTCCAGCGGTTCGTAGAGCGTGTTCGCGTAGACGAGGCTGCCGCCGCCGACTCCCGCGCCGGACAGGATGATGACGTCCTTGAGCGCGGTGATCCGCTGGATGCCGTAGCACCCCAGCTTCGGCGCGAACAGGAACCGCTTCTTGTCCCAAGAGTTCTTCGCGAACCCGGAGTCCTCGAACCGCGCGCCGGCCTCGAGCACCGCGACGTCGTAGCCCTTCTCCGTCAGCCGGAGCGCACTGACGGATCCGCCGAACCCGGACCCGATGATGAGCACGTCATAGTCGAAGGACATGTGGTTCTCCAAGCTAGAAGATCAAGCGCGACCCAGCTTCTTGAGCACGCGGAGAGCGCCCGTCATGACCTCGGCGTACGCCTGGTCGGACAAGCCGTGCGATGCCGCGATCGGGAGCAGTCGCTGGGTGGCGATCGCCTGCGGATCGACGTACCGGCGGATGCCTTCGACGCCCTGACGGCGGCCGACCCCGGAGGAGCGCATGCCACCCATCGGGGTGTCGATCGAGCCGAACGTCGCTGCGTAGCCCTCGTTCACGTTGACCGTGCCGGCCACCAACTGGGCCGCGACCGCGCGGCCGCGGCGGGTGTCCCGGGTGTACACGCTCGCGTTCAGCCCGTACTCGCCCTCGTTCGCGCGCTGGATCGCCTCGGACTCATCCGAGAACCGGTAGATCGACACAACCGGCCCGAAGGTCTCGTTGTCGAAGCACTCCATCGCGGGCGTCACGCCGGACAGCACGGTCGGCTCGTAGAACAGCGGGCCGATCTCCGGCCGCGCCTTCCCGCCGGCGAGCACGACGGCGCCCTTGGACTTGGCGTCCTCGACATGCCGGGTCACCGTCTCCAGCTGCGCCTTCGAGATCAGCGAGCCCATGTCGACGTCCCAGCCGGTCCCGGCCGACAGCTTCAGCTTGTTCACCCGGGCGACGAACGCGGTCACGAACGCGTCGTACACCTGGTCGGCGACGTACAGGCGTTCCATCGACACACAGAGCTGACCGGCACTCGCAAAACAAGCCCGTACGGCGCCCTCGGCCGCGCGCTGCACGTCGGCGTCACGGAGAACCAGCATCGGGTTCTTGCCACCGAGCTCCAGGCTGAAACCGATCAGTCGCTCGGCCGCCTGCTGCGCGACCAGCCGCCCGGTCTTCGTGGAACCGGTGAAGCAGATGTAGTCGGTGTTCTGGATGATCGCGCCGCCGACCGTCGGGCCGTCCCCGTTCACCGGGATCCACGCTTCGCGCGGCAGGCCGGCGTCGTACAGGAGCTCGATCGCCCGCAGAGCGGTCAGCGGGGTCTGGCTGTCCGGCTTGTGCACCACGGTGTTGCCGGCCAGGACCGCGGGGAGGCCGTCGGCCATCGCCATACTGAGCGGGTAGTTCCACGGCGAGATGATCCCGACGACACCCTTCGGGACGAACCGCTGCTCCGCGCGGGTCAGCACCGGGAACATGCCGAGCTTTCGCTGCGGATCGAGCAGCTCGTGCGCCTTACGCCCGTAGTACCGGGCGGTCAGCGCGACGTGCGCGACCTCCTCGAAGGCCTGCTTGCGCGCCTTGCCGGACTCCCGGATCACCAGGTCGACCAGCTCGTGCCGGTGGTCCAGGACGAGGTCGTGGTAGCGCAGCAGGATCGCGGCCCGCTCGTCCAACGGCACCCGCTTCCAGCTCAGCTGGGTCTTCCGCGCCGACCGCACCGCGGCGATCACGTCGTCCGGACTCGAGACAGGCAGGTCCGCGATCGGCTGCCCGGTCGCCGGCGCGTACGTCGTCCGGGTCCCGGCCGAGGCCCGCAGCAACCCCGACAACCGCCGGATGACCGACTGATCGGTCGCGTACGACGCGGTCGGATCAAGCTCCGGGTCAGCAGGGATTGACGTCTGCTCGCTCATCTGGCCAGGCTACCTGTCAGTAATAGGAAGTGTCAGTAGTGGAAGTCGTGTTCGTGTCCTCCTGCACGTGCAGATGCATTGCCCTAGGCTGGACGGCTGAAGCTTCGAAGGGGTGGAACGACAAGATGGTGGACAGCGGGGGGCTCTTCTCGCCTCCTGAGGACGAGCTCGGTGAGGCGCTGCAGACAGCCCAGGTACTGATCGAGGAAGGCCGTGCCGACGAGGCGGGGCCTTACCAGCAGCGTGTGATCGAGCTGGCCAGGGAACGGGCCGAGGGGAGTCCGAACCACTACGAGGCCAAGCATCTGATGGCCGCGACGCAGTACGAGCTGGCCGGCTCACTGAACGCGTCCGGACGGCATGAGGAGGCGCTGGCCGCGCTGCACGAAGCGCAGCTGGGCTATACCGAGCTGAGCGACGCCGGTGTGCTCGACGCCACATCCTTCCTCGCCGATATCCGGGCACGGCGGGCGATGACGCAGGCACACCGCGGTCGCGGGGCAACCGCCGTACTGGAGATGGATGGCGCGGTCATCTCGTACGGGCAGCTCGTCAGCGGCGAGGACGGACTGCGGCACCAGCCGGACTTCGCCCGGGTGCTCGCGATGAACGCGCTGATCCTGCGCCGGTACGGCGATCCCGCGCTGGCCGTCGCCTCCGCGGACGCGGCCACCCAGCTGTTCCTGCAGCTCGCCGACCAGATCAACGAGAGCCCGCAGTCCCTGTCCTACGCGCGCTACCTCTGTACGGCGACCGCCGTATCGGCCGACGTCCATGCGGCCGAGGGCCGGCTCGACCTGGCGTTGGAG
Organism: Kribbella albertanoniae; assembly: GCF_004348455.1. Taxonomy (GTDB): domain Bacteria; phylum Actinomycetota; class Actinomycetes; order Propionibacteriales; family Kribbellaceae; genus Kribbella; species Kribbella albertanoniae. The sequence goes on along the minus strand of NZ_SMKA01000083.1, from coordinate 6,050 downwards.
GCGGACGAGATCGGCCTGACCACGGCAGACACCCTCGCCGACTCGGACTCCGCGACCGACATGCGCACCCTGGTCGCCGCGCTCACCCGCAAGGGCAAGCACCTCGGAATCGTCGGGCGCGTGATGGAGGGCGAGACCTGCCTGCGCACCGCCTTCGACACCGACGCGGAGACGGCTGCTCGGGTCACCGAGGAGCTGGAGCGCGGTCTGCCGCTGACCCTGGTCACCGCACTGGAGAACGCGGAGATCAAGCTCGGTCCGTATGAGCAGTACTTCCGCCTGCTCGCCCTGGCCGAGCCAGCGCCTGGCATGACGCTGGCGACCGTCTCCGGCCGCACCGACCCCGAGTCGGCCGCAGTGCGCGCGACCGAGCTGGCTGAGCTCGTCCCGCAGCTACTGTTGCAGGACGTGGACACTGCACTGACGCTGGGCGTGGAGGCGCACTACCTGTTCGCGATCTCCTCGGAGCGCGAGTCACAGCGGATGCGGTACGAGACGAGCACCTACGCACCGATCTGGGCGAAGCTGCTGCGCGATGTCTCCAACGCCTACTACCAATCCGGTCGGCTCGAGCTTGCTCTCGACCTCGCGGTGTGGTGTGCCGAGGTGGCCACGGCCCTGATCCCGTTCACCGACGACGATCCCGAGATGAAGGATCTGGCCGCCGACTGCTACCGCCACCACGGCGACCTGCTAGCCGCTACCGGTGATCTCACCGCCTCCCAGCACGCCCACGAGGCAGCTCAGCAGCTCCTCACCGGCCCGGAACGCCGTATCGGCTAGTCCTGTTGGGGCTTGAGCGCACCGACGAACAGGCCGGCTTCGACCTCGGTCATGCCGGTCTCGGAGACCACGAGGGCGGTCGCCTGGTGCAGCTCACCGGCCGCCTTCAACGCGCGGGTGCGCTCGGCCAGATTCGTCCCCGGCCTGCGCATCAGCGGCGTCTCCGAAATCGGCGGCACGTACGTCCCGTACCGGATCTCGTCGACGATCTGCTTCGACTTTTTCAGGTCCAGCCCGGTCCGGTCCATCACCAGCTTCGTGGCGTTCACCAGCCGCTTGGAGGTGATCAGGAACCGCACCTGATCCACGTCGTCCGACGTCAGCTTCCCACGCGCTCCCGCAAGAGCGGTGTTGTCGGCATCGTCGCTGCGCTTGCCTCGGCTGAACAGTCCCATGCCGCAATCCTTCCAGAGTTCACCAACCCACGCCCGGTCACCGCACGTCGCTCCCCGCAAACTCACCCGGCCAGAACGGCCAGAATCTCCGGCCACGCGCGGGCGCCGAGCTCACGATCGGCCGCCTCGGTACCACCCCGGGCCATCCGCTGCCCCGCGTTCTTCGGCAGCTCGCCCGGCAACACCACCCGATGCCCGGCAGCCTCGCCGACCACCTGCCGCGTCGGCAACGCACCACGCCGCCGACCGATCTCCGCGGCGAAGGCCACCGACGGCCAGACCTTGTCGTCACCACCGGCGATCAGCAGTACGTCGCGGATGCGCTCGACCGGAATCTCTGCCGACTCCACGTCGTCACACTTGCGAAGACTCTGCCAGTACATCCCGGTGTAGCTCGGCGGATCCGCATCCGCCTTCCAGTCGGGATCGAATGGCACGAACGGCAGCGGCTCCCCCTGCCACGTCCAGGCTGACCGCTGGTGTCCGTCGTCATCGACGCGCGCCCAGACATAGGCGCTCGGGGCGAACCCGACCACCGCGTTCACCCGCTCGTCGAGCGCGCCGAGCAGCAGCGCAGCCTCGGCACCCCATGAGCTGCCCATCACCACGAGCCGATCGTTGCGCTCTGCAAGCTCGTCGAGCGGGAACGACTCCAACGGCACCTCGGCCCGAACAGGCCAGGCAGGAGCCAGTACGTCGTACCCCTCGTCGCGCAGAATCCGGGCCCGATCCAAGTCCGGCGTACCGCTGGAACCGTGCAGGATCAGGATCCCGGTCGTCAACCGACGACGACCTCGACCCGCTGGAACTCCTTCAGCTCGGTGTAGCCCGTGGTCGCCATCGCGCGCTTGAGGGCGCCGACCAGGTTCATCGTGCCGTCCGGGACCCAGGACGGGCCGAACAGGATCTGCTCCATCGTGCCGGTGACGCCAACCTCGACGCGCTCGCCACGGGGAAGGTCGGCGTGCCAGGCCTCGGCGCCCCAGTGGTACCCACCGCCGGGCGCATCGCTGGCGCGGGCCAGCGGCGAACCGACCATGACGGCATCGGCACCACAGGCGATCGCCTTCGCGACATCGCCGGAGCGACCGACCGAGCCGTCCGCGATCACGTGCACGTAGCGACCACCGGACTCGTCCATGTAGTCACGCCGAGCCGCAGCAACATCAGCAACCGCCGACGCCATCGGCACCGCAACCCCGAGCACCTTGCGCGTCGTGTGCGCAGCACCACCACCGAAGCCGACCAGTACGCCGGCCGCCCCCGTCCGCATCAGGTGCAGCGCAGCCTGGTGCGTGGCGCAGCCGCCGACAATCACCGGGACATCCAGGTCGTAGATGAACTGCTTCAGGTTCAGCGGCTCGGCCTGCCCGGACACGTGCTCGGCCGACACCGTCGTACCGCGGATGACAAACAGGTCGACCCCCGCGTCCACGACGTGCTTCGCGAACTGCTTGGTCCGCTGCGGCGACAACGCGCCGGCCACCGTGACACCGGAGTCACGGATCTCCTGCACGCGCTGGGAGATCAGCTCAGGCTTGATCGGCGCCGAGTAGATCTCCTGCAGCCGGTGCGTGGCCAGCTCCCGATCAAGGGAAGTGATCTCCTCGAGCAGCTTGCTCGGGTCCTCGTACCGCGTCCACAGCCCTTCGAGGTTCAGCACCCCGAGCCCGCCGGCCTTACCGATCGCGATCGCCGTCGCCGGCGACATCACCGAGTCCATCGGCGCGGCCAGGATCGGCAGCTCGAACCGGTACGCGTCGATCTGCCAGGCGACCGAAACCTCCTCGGGATCCCGGGTCCGGCGCGACGGCACGATCGCGATGTCGTCGAACGCGTAAGCCTGCCGCCCGCGCTTGGCCCGGCCGATCTCGATCTCGGTCATCTGGTGTCCTTCGCTTGCAGGCGGATCAGCGGCCGGAGTAGTTCGGCGCTTCGACCGTCATCTGGATGTCGTGCGGGTGCGATTCTTGCAGGCCGGCCGAGGTGATCCGGACGAAACGGCCCTTGTCCTGCAGCTCGGACACCGTGCGGGCGCCGGTGTACCACATCGACTGGCGCAGGCCGCCGATCAGCTGGTGGGCAACGGCCGACAGCGGACCGCGGTACGGGACCTGGCCCTCGACGCCCTCGGCGATCAGCTTCTCGTCGCTGCCGACATCGTTCTGGAAGTAGCGGTCCTTGGAGTACGACTTGCGCAACCCGCCGGACTGCATCGCGCCGAGCGAGCCCATGCCGCGGTAGGCCTTGAACTGCTTGCCGTTGATGAAGACGAGGTCGCCGGGCGACTCCTCGCAGCCGGCCAGCAGCGAGCCGAGCATGACCGTGTCCGCACCGGCGACGAGCGCCTTCGCGATGTCGCCCGAGTACTGCAGGCCGCCGTCGCCGATCACGGGGACACCGGCCGGCTTGCAGGCCAGCGAGGCCTCATAGATCGCGGTGACCTGCGGGACACCGACGCCGGACACGACGCGCGTCGTACAGATGGAGCCCGGTCCGACGCCGACCTTTACGCCGTCCGCGCCCGCGTCGACGAGCGCCTGGGCGCCGCCCCTGGTCCCGACATTGCCGCCGACGACGTCGACGCCACGGGTGGCCGGGTCGGCCTTGAGCTTGCGGATGATCTCCAACTGCGCCTGCGAGTGACCGTGGGCGGTGTCCACGACGAGCAGGTCGACACCGGCCTCGACCAGTGTCATCGCCCGCTTGTAGGCCTCGCCGAAGAAGCCGATCGCCCCGGCGACGCGGAGCCGGCCGTGGTCGTCCTTGGTGGAGAGCGGGAACTTGTCCCGCTTCACGAAGTCCTTCAGCGTGATCAGACCGGTCAGCTTGCCGTCGGCGTCGACCAGCGGCAGCTTCTCGACCTTGTGCTTGCTGAGCAGGGCCATCGCGTCGTCGGCGGAGATGCCCTGCTTGCCGGTGATCAGCGGCTGCTTGGTCATCACCTCGCGGACCGGCCGGTTCATGTCGCTCTCGAAACGCATGTCACGGTTCGTCACGATGCCGACGAGGACGCCGGCGTTGTCGACGACCGGTACGCCGGAGATCCGGTACTGCGCGCAGAGCGCGTCGGCCTCGCCGATGCTGGCGTCCGGGCCGATGGTGATCGGCTGCGCGATCATCCCGGACTCCGACCGCTTGACCAGGTCGACCTGCTGGGCCTGGTCCTCGATCGAGAGGTTGCGGTGCAGCACGCCGAGCCCGCCCTGGCGGGCCATGGCGATCGCCATCCGGGCCTCGGTGACGGTGTCCATCGCACTGGACAGCAGCGGGATGTTGACCTCGATGTTGCGGCTCACCCGGGACCGGGTGACAGCCTCGGAAGGGATGACATCCGACTCGTTCGGCTGCAGCAGCACGTCGTCGAAGGTCAGGCCGAGCGCGGCAAACTTGTCGGGAACTCCAGCGGCTGTGATGTCCATGGGAAAAACGTGCACCTTTGTCCGGCGAGAACGGACCACCATCGTATGCCGCCATTACCCGGAGTCAGAATCGGTCTCCACCCATGACCAGGGCCCGGGTGCAGACCCGGGCCCTGAATCAGCGTTCAGTTCACTTGGAGCGGCTGTTCAGCACCCCGAGGATCCGCAGTACGGTCGCGTCGTCGAGCGAGCCGTGGGTGCGCGCGATCGCCGCGTGCTTACCCTCCGCGTACGACCCCGTGGAGTGCTTGCCCTTGGCGTAGTGCTCGCGGACCGAGCCCGTCGTCACCTTGCCGTTGGAGTGCTTGCCGATCAGCTCCAGCCCGCTACCGAAGAACTGCACCACGCTCGGCACCACTTCCGGCGCACCGGACGGTGTCGGCAGGACCGGTACGACGTCCTTGATCACCTCGGCAGGGTCTTCGGCCGGCTTGGTGTCGCCCGGCTGGTCACCGAGTGGCGGCGTACTGGGCTTGACCTCGGTCGGCTTGCCGTCACCGGTCTCACCGGTCTGGCCGGTGTCACCCGACGGCGCCGTACTCGGCACGGTGGTCGGGTCGGTGCTGCCTGGGTTGGGGTTGGTCGGATTCGTGTTGTTGCCCGTCTCGCCGTTGTTCGTCGGCGTGGTGGGCGGACTGGTCGGATCCGTCGGCGGCGGCGAGGACGGCGGGTCGGTCGGCGTGGTCGGCGGCGGCGTCTCCGGCGGTGTGCTCGGATCCGTCGTCGGCTCGTCGGTCGGGCCCGGGTCGGTCGGCTTGGTCGTCGGGTCGCCCGGCTCCGGGTCGGCCGGCGGCTGCGTGGTCGTCGGCTGGGTCGGCTGCGGAACCGGCTGCTCGATCACCGACGGCTTGGTCTCCACCGGCGGCCGGGCCAGCGGCGGCTGCGGCTCGACGTTCGCCTGCGGCAGTTCGCCGTTGGCCAGCGTCTTGTCCTGCTCGGCCTCGGCGGCCTTGTCTTCCTGCTTCTTCTGGAAGTTCTTCTGGACCTTGACGATCTTGGCCTTGTCGAGGACCGGATATCCCTCGAGCTGTTCCTTCGGGAAGTCCGTCGACGGCGTGACCGCCTCGGTGATCTTCTCGATCACCTTCTCGTACGGCGACAGCGGGTTGCCGGTGACGGCCGCGGCCACACCGGAGACCGACAGCGCGGCCACCGCGGCGACCCCGAGGGCCAGACCACGCGCCGCCATCTTGCGGGCGAACGGGTCCGTCACCGGGTTCAGCGCAGCACAACGCGCCAGGAAGCTCTCCGGGTCGTCGATCGTCTCCACCGGGAGTTCGTCCTCGACCTCCACGGCCAGCCGTAGCTCGGCCAGCAGCGCGACGGCCGGGTCGTGCTCGCCCGCGAACCGTGCGGACTCCCCTCCAGCAGCCAGCAGGTCGAGCAGTGCGTCATCGGCGTCGATCGCGTCCAAGTCGAATCGGTCAGCCATGATGCCCCTCCCCTGCTC
>NZ_SMKA01000082.1 GCF_004348455.1 Kribbella albertanoniae | reverse complement strand
GCCGTCACCCCTCACCCCACAGGCCTACAACTCGACCTACCGCCCCACTCCTACATCACCATCTCCGTCACCCTCGCGTAACCGCGTCCTAGAACACGAATCCGCGGCTGGACCGCCCTTCCCACAACGTCCGAAGGATCGGAGGCGGGCTCTCCGGATCTTCGGACGTTAACCCCAGCTCCCCGCTAACGTCCGAAGGATCGGAGGCGGGCCCTCCGGTTGTTCGGACGTTACGGGCAACCAGGCGAGCGCTCCTGCACAAGCCCCCAAACCGGTTTGGGGTGGATCCCCCGCGGTTCGGCGTTAGTCGGCAACTTTTCGGGTCTATGTGACGAAAAATCACCGGCTAACGCGCGGAGGGCCCGGGGATCGGGACCGTGGGGCCGCAGCCACCTTGAGCGCCCACCGACCATCTGGCAGCCGGCGGAACGGTTGGACCGTGCTCAAGGTCGGGCGGGTGGCTCACCTTGGGCGCCCGTCGTTCTCGGGATGCCTATTACGTTGCAGCGCGCTGACTGTTAGCGTTAACTCCGGTGGTTCTCCGCCGACCGTCAGCCGCATCACACCCGGCCATCACCACAGAGGGCAATCTATGACCGCGAATGTTAACGCTCACAGTCAGTACGTCGTCGGGGTCGACTTCGGCACGCTGTCCGGCCGGGCCGTGGTGGTCCGGGTCGCGGACGGCGCCGAGGTGGGTACGGCGGTGTACGAATACCGGCACGGTGTGATCGAGAACCGGCTGCCCGGCTCCGATATCGCTCTCGGGCCGGCCTGGGCGTTGCAGGCGCCGAGCAACTGGCGCGACGTACTGCGGAATGCGGTCCCGGAGGCGGTCGCGACGGCCGGCATCTCGGTGGACGACGTGATCGGTATCGGCACCGACTTCACCGCGTGCACGGTGCTGCCGACGCTCGCCGACGGGACGCCGCTGTGCGAGGTGCGCGGGATGTGGTTCCGTCCGCACGCGTGGCCCAAGCTGTGGAAGCACCACGCTGCGCAACCGCAGGCGGACCGCATCAACGCCCTAGCGGAAGAACGTGGCGAGCCCTGGCTTCCGCGGTACGGCGGCCGGATCTCGTCCGAATGGCAGTTCGCCAAGGCGCTGCAGGTGCTGGAGGAGGATCCGGAGACGTACCGGCGAGCCGATCGCTGGATCGAGGCGGCCGACTGGATCATCTGGCAGCTGACTGGTGTCGAGACTCGCAACGTGTGCACGGCCGGTTACAAGGGCATCCACACCGAGGACGGCTACCCCTCCCGCGAATATCTCGAGGCCCTGAACCCCGCGTTCGGTGACTTCATCGCCAAGCTGGAGCATCCGCTGTCCCCACTCGGCGGACTGGCCGGCCGCCTCACCACGGAGGCGGCCGCACTGACCGGGCTGCCCGCAGGGATCGCCGTTGCGGTCGGCAACGTGGACGCCCATGTCACCGCGGCCGCGGCCGATGCGGTCCGGCCCGGCCAACTGGTCGCGATCATGGGTACGTCGACCTGCCACGTGATGTCGTCCGAACAGCTCGCCGAGGTCCCCGGGATGTGTGGGGTCGTGAAGGACGGCATCGTTGACGGACTGTGGGGCTACGAGGCCGGCCAGTCGGCGGTGGGCGACATCTTCGGCTGGTTCGTGGACACCGCCGTACCGCGGGAGTATCACGAGGAAGCGCAGCGCCGTGGTGAGTCGGTGCACGACCACCTCGCGTCACTCGCCGAGCAGCAGGCGGTCGGGCGGCACGGCCTGATCGCGCTCGACTGGCACAACGGCAACCGGTCCGTCCTGGTCGACCACGATCTGTCCGCCGTGGTGATCGGGCAGACGCTCGAGACGAAACCGGAAGACACCTACCGCGCACTCATCGAGGCCACCGCGTTCGGCACCCGCACGATCCTCGATGCCTTCGACAAGTCCGGCGTACCGGTCAACGAGTTCATCGTCGCCGGCGGGCTGCTCAAGAACCGGCTGGTGATGCAGATCTACGCCGACGTCCTGCGGCGCCCGCTGTCGGTGATCAGTTCCGCCCAAGGGCCTGCCCTCGGGTCCGCGATCCACGCGGCGGTTGCCGCGGGCACCTATCCGGACGTGCCCAGCGCAGCCGCCGCGATGGGCGGCCGCACCGAGGCCGCCTTCGTCCCCGACCCCGACCGTGCCGATATGTACGACCGCCTGTACGCCGAGTACCGCGACCTGCACGACTATTTCGCGGGCGAGCGGCACGGCGGTAGCGGCGTACTGCACCGGCTCCGTGCCCTCCGGAACGAGGTAGCGAAGTGACCGTCAACCGGCTCCGCGAAGAAGTCAGCGGGCTGCACAACGAACTGGTTCGCTACGGCCTGGTGGCCTGGACAGCCGGCAACGTGTCCGGCCGGGTCCCCGGCGAGGACCTGTTCGTCATCAAGCCCAGCGGCATCTCGTACGACGACCTGAACCCCGACGCGATCGTGGTGTGCGACCTGGACGGGAAGGTGGTCGAGGGCGACCTCGATCCCTCCAGCGACACCGCGGCCCACGCCTACGTGTACCGCGAAATGCCTGAGGTGGGCGGAGTCGTGCACACGCACTCGACGTACGCGACCGCTTGGGCTGCCCGGGCCGAGGCGATCCCGTGCGTCCTGACCGCGATGGCCGACGAGTTCGGCGGTGAGATCCCGGTCGGGCCGTTCGCCCTGATCGGCAACGACGACATCGGCCGCGGCATCGTGGCGACGCTGTCCGGGCACCGCTCCCCCGCGGTCCTGATGCAGAACCACGGGGTGTTCACGATCGGCAAGGACGCGAAGGCGGCCGTCAAGGCGGCGGTGATGTGCGAGGACGTCGCCCGCACCGTGCACCTGGCCCGGCAGGCCGGCGACCTGACCCCCATCGCCGCGGAAGACATCGACCGGCTCTACGACCGGTACCAGAACGTGTACGGCCAACGATGACGGAGACAGCTATGACCTCGACCGAAGTCTGGTTCCTGACCGGCAGCCAGAGCCTGTACGGCGCGGAGACCCTGCGCCAGGTAGCCGACCAGTCGCGCAGCCTGGCCGAGCAACTGGAAGCATCCGGGGACCTGGCCCCTCGAGTCGTCTGGAAGGACGTGCTCACCGACGCGGACTCGATCCGCCGGGTCTGCCTGGAGGCGAACGCGAGCGACGCCTGTATCGGCGTGATCGCGTGGATGCACACCTTCTCCCCGGCCAAGATGTGGATCGCCGGTCTCGACGCGCTCCGCACCCCACTGCTGCACCTGCACACGCAGGCGAACGTCGAGTTGCCGTGGGCAACGATCGACATGGACTTCATGAACCTGAACCAGGCCGCGCACGGCGACCGCGAGTTCGGCTACGTGCAGACCCGCCTCGGCGTCGCCAGGACCACGGTGGCCGGGCACGTCGCCGACCCGGCGGTCCGCGCCCGGATCGGCGTCTGGACGCGGGCTGCGGCAGGGTACGCGGCCATGCGGACCATGCGGGTCGCGCGCTTCGGCGACAATATGCGCGATGTCGCCGTGACCGAGGGCGACAAGGTCGAGGCCCAACTGCACTTCGGGGTCTCGGTCAACACGTACGGGGTGAACGACCTGGTCGCGGTCGTCGACGAGATCTCCGACTCGGCCGTCGACACGCTGCTCAAGGAGTACGACTTCGACGTCGTACCGGAGTTGCGTCCTGGTGGTGAGCGGCACGAGTCGCTGCGGTACGCCGCGCGGATCGAGGCCGGACTCCGCGCGTTCCTGACCGACGGTGGTTTCACCGCGTTCACGACGAACTTCGAGGACCTCGGCGGGCTGCGGCAACTTCCCGGCCTGGCGGTCCAGCGGCTGATGGCCGATGGCTACGGGTTCGGTGGCGAAGGCGACTGGAAGACGTCTGTCCTGCTGCGCACGCTGAAGGTTGCTGCCGGCAACCTGCCCGGCGGTACGTCGTTCATGGAGGACTACACGTACGACCTGACCCCTGGCGCGGAGCGGATCCTCGGCGCGCACATGCTCGAGGTCTGCCCGTCCATCGCCGCCGGCACCCCGACCTGCGAGATCCACCCGCTGGGTATCGGCGGCCGCGAGGACCCGGTCCGCCTGGTCTTCGACGCCGCGCCCGGCCCGGCCGTGGTGATCGGCATGGCGGACATGGGCGATCGCTTCCGCTTCGTCGCCAACGAGATCGACGTGGTCGTCCCCGACCACGCACTCCCCCAGCTCCCGGTGGCCCGGGCTGTGTGGAAGCCCCGGCCGAACCTGCGCACGTCGGCCGAGGCATGGCTGACCGCCGGCGGCCCGCACCACACAGTGCTCAGTACGGCGCTCGGTATCGACGAACTGGCCGACCTCGCCGAGATGACCCACACCGAACTCGCAGTCATCGACGCCGACACCACCACCCGCCGCTTCACCCAGGAACTCCGCTGGAGCCAGGCCTACTACCGCCTCGCCCGAGGCTTTTGACCGATAGCACCAACTAGTGAGGAGACATCGCCCCATGGCCCTCAACCGACGCACCTTCCTACTCGCCGCCGGCACCACGGTCGCGGGTGCGGCAGTCGCCGTACCCGCGCACGCCCGAGAACTCGCCTGGGAAACAGCACTCCCGGCCAACAGCTTCGGCAGCTACTCCGCCCTGGAGTCCAGCTGGAACTACCTGTATCCGTGGGGTTCCGACCACAACGGCACCGCCCGGATGTATGCGAGCCGCACCGACCACAACCACGTCTACCTCGAGTCCGGCGGGGTCCTCGTGCTCAAGGGATCACGGATCAACTGGGACGAGGGCAAGAGCAGTAAAGACCCCTACCTGCCGATCCACTACCACTCCGGCGCGATCCACTCGAAGCTCCAGGTGGTCGTCAACGACCGCTACCCGCAGTGGGAGGTCAAGGGCGAGTTCCAGGCGCCGTCCGCTCGCGGCACCTGGCCGGCGTTCTGGCTGACTGGAGTCAACAGCTGGCCGCCGGAGAGCGACATCCTCGAGTTCAAGGGTGACGCCCGGAACTGGTTCAACACCTATGACGGCGGGTGGGAGAACACCATCGTGCCGGTGTCGAACCCCGGCGGCTGGCACAGCTACCGCGCCTGGATCAACAAGATCAGCGCCACGGACGTCGAGATCCACTACTACCTCGACGGCAACTGGGTCGGCCAGCATCGCGGGAGCAATTTCGTCGGCAAGCCGATGAACATCATCATCAACCTGCAGATGGAGGGGGCCTCGGGTTCAGGCCCCTCCGGTGACACCTACTATCGCGCCCGCAACGTGTACGTCGGTCGCGCCAACAACGGCTAGTTCAGGGGCAGCCAGACCCGCATGGCACCGGGTCCCCGATTGGCCCAGGCGTGGTACGGAATCGCGGTGACCGTGATCGCCGTACCGGCTTGAGCGTCCGGCTGGTAGGCCTTGTACAACTCCGCCTCGAGCGATCTGGTGACGGCTCCGAGGCGGAGCCTGACGGGGGTCAGGTCGTCGGGTGTGCGCTCTTCGGTGATCGGGGCCGAGGCGTCGAGGCGTAGTTGCTCGACCAGTACGTCGTCGGCCAGATCGGCCTGCTCGACGCAGTACACGAGTGGTCCGCGCTCGATCGCCACACAACCGCGGACAGCGTCGACGCGCTCATCGGCACGGGTCAGCCGGGGAGTCATCGGCAGGCTGAGCCGCACCGTCGCGCCGTCTTCGCAGGCCACCCGCACATACGCGCCCGGGACCGGCTCGACGAGTACCTTCGCATCGGTCACCTCGAGAGTGGCATCAGTCGCCCAGCTGGGTACGCGAATCGCCAGCTCGCCGTGCCCGCTGACCGTCACCACCAGGTCGCCATCCCAGGGATAGCCGGTCTCGACGACGGCGGTCAGGGTGTCCGTGCTGAACGTGCCCGCGGTGAGCAGATGCAACTGGAGTCCGGATCCGTCCGCGGTCGCCGCGTAGCCGTGCAGCGAAGCGAGCAGGCGGGCCAGGTTCGGCGGACAGCAAGCGCAGGCATACCACGGCAGCCGCTCGCTGGGTGCGTCCTCGCTGGAGCCGTCGTGGCCGGAGCGAAGCTGCAGCGGGTTGGAGTAGAAGAAGGCGGTTCCATTCGTCGTCATCGAAGCGGCGATGGCGTTGAACAGGGCGCGCTCCATCTCCTCGGCATACCGGGCCTGGCCGGTCGCGAGCAGCATCCGCCAACACCATTGCAGGGCAGCGATCGACGCGCACGTCTCCGCGTACGCGCGGTCCGGCGGCAGTTCGTAGGGATCGCCGTACGCCTCGTCGCGGTGCCGGGAGCCGTGGCCGCCGGTGAGGTACAGCTTGCTGCCGAAGGCGCTGTCCCACAGCTGTTCCATTGCCTTCAGCAACGACTCGTCGCCGTTCTCGAGGTAGAGATCGGTGACTCCAGCGGCCAGGTACAGCTGCCGCACCGAGTGGCCGATGGCCTCGGTTGCCTCGCGCACCGGCAGGTGATCCTGGTAGTACTGCGGACCGAAGCCGCCGGTCAGCGTCCGCTGCCCACGCCGCTCGACCTGCAGCTCGGCCGCGCTCAGATAGGACTCCTCACCGGTCTCCCGGTAGAGCTCGATCAGCGCGGTCTCCACCTCGGGGTGCCCGTCGATGAGCGGCACAGTGACGATCAGGTCAGCCACTCTCCGCGCGATCGCGAGGATGCGCGTGTCGCCACCACCACGATGCAGGGCCACGGCGGCCTGCAGGAGATGGCCGGCGCAGTACAGCTCGTGACTGTGTTCGAGGTGGCCGAAGCGTTCCTTGCCCGCGGTCCCCTGCACATAGGTGTTGAGGTAGCCGTCCGGTTCCTGCACCCGCTCCAGCAGATCAGCCACCTCGGACAGCACCTCGGCCCACTGGTCGGTGCCGCTGCGGCCCATCTCCCAGCCGATCGCCTCGAGTGTCTTGTAGAGATCTGAGTCCGCAAACCAGAACCCCTCGAACTTGCCCGGCGGCGGCTCCTCGGTGAGCCGGCTGAAGTTTTCGAGCACGCCGGTACGCCGGATGTTCTCCAGGCAATGCGGAATCGTGGCGGCCGCGTTCAGCTCCTGCCAGTTGCCCAGCAGCGAAGCGGGGTCGAGTCGGGCCGCGCTGAGTGGCAACGGAGCGACGTACGGAAGCCTTCGTGGTGCCGCTGGCCCCAGCACGGTCATCGGGTTGTTCCCGCGCGCCGTTTGTTATAGATGTCGAAGGCAACGGCAAGCAGCAGCACGAGGCCCTTGACGATGGACTGCGTCGACTGCTCGACACCCATCAGCTGCATGCCGTTGCTCATCACGGCCATGATCAGACCGCCGACCACCGCGCCGACTACAGTGCCGACGCCGCCTGCTACTGCGGCGCCGCCGATGAAGGCAGCTGCGATGGCGTCGAGCTCGAACATGTTGCCGGCCGCGGGCTGCGCGCCGTTCGAGCGGGACGAGTAGATGACACCGGCGACACCGGCCAGGAAGCCCATGTTGACGAAGATCCAGAAGTTGACCTTGCGGACCTTCACTCCGGACAGCATCGCGGCGGACAGGTTGCCGCCGATCGCGTAGACCTGACGGCCGAAGACACTGCTCTTCGTCATCAGGCCGTAGGCGAGCACGAGCACGGCCAGGACGATCAGCACGATCGGCAGGCCACGGGCGTGGGCGAGCTGCCAGGCGAAGTACATGACGACTGCCGCGACCAGCAGCACCCGGGCGACGAACAGCGGGAACGACTCCACCGGCTGCTCGTAGCGGATCCGGGCCAGCCGGGTCCGGAAGACGCTGACCGTGTACCCGGCGACCGCGATCCCCGCGATCAGCAAGGTGAACGCGTCGTACCCCTGACCGCCGAGCAGGCCGTTCAGGAAGCCGCCCGCCACCTTCTGGTACTCGGGCGGGAACGGCGACAGCGAGACGTTGTCGAGCACCTGCAACGTCAGTCCCCGGAACAGCAGCATGCCGGCCAAGGTGACGATGAACGCGGGCATGCCGACGTACGCGACCCAGAAGCCGTGCCAGGCACCGACCGCGATCCCGACCGCTACCGCGGCCAACGCACCGACCGCCCAGGGCTGATCGTTCTGGATCACCAGTACGGCGGACACCGCGCCCGTCAGCGCGACGATCGAACCGACCGACAGGTCGATGTGCCCGGCGATGATCAGGATCACCATGCCGATCGCGAGCACCAGGATGTAGGAGTACTGCAGCACGATGTTGGTGATGTTGCCCGGGCTGAGCAGCACACCGTTGGTCAGCACCGTGAACAGCGCCACGATCGCGACGAAGGCGATGTAGATACCGCTCTGCCGCAGGTTGCGCATGATCAGCGTGCGCGGATCACTGGTACCGGCGTGCAACGCCGCGGCCGGGGCGCTTTCGGCCACCGCGGGCTCCGGTTCGGTCCTGGTCATCCTGCGAGCTCCTTCTCCATCGTCATGAGCGCCATCAGGTCTTCCTGGGTCGCCTGCGCGACCGGGAGTTCACCGGTGATCCGGCCGGCCGACAGCGTGTAGATCCGGTCGCACGTCCCGAGCAGCTCGGGCAGCTCCGAGGAGATGACGATGACCGCCTTCCCCTGGGCCACCAGCCGGTTGATGATCGTGTAGATCTCGAACTTGGCGCCGACGTCGATCCCGCGCGTCGGCTCGTCGAGGATCAGGACGTCGGGATCGGTGAACAGCCATTTCGACAGCACGACCTTCTGCTGGTTGCCGCCGGACAACGTGCCGACGACATCGAGCACGGTGCGGGTCTTGATGTTCAGGTCCCGCCGGCTCGCCTCGGCGACCTTGATCTCCTCGTTGCCGTCGACCCAGCCGCCCCGGGCGAGCTTGTCCAGCCCGGCCGCCGAGACGTTGGTGCGGACATCGGCGATCAGGTTCAGGCCGTACCGCTTGCGATCCTCGGTGGCATACGCGATGCCGTTGTCGATCGCCTCGGCCACCGTGCGCGCCCGGACCTGCTTGCCGTGCATGTACACCCGGCCGCTGATGTTGCGGCCGTAGGAGCGCCCGAAGACGCTCATCGCCAGCTCGGTCCGGCCCGCGCCCATCAGTCCGGCGATGCCGACCACCTCGCCGGCCCGGACGTTCAGGTCGGCGCCGTCCACCACCTTGCGGTGCTGAACCGGATGCCACACCGTCCAGTCCTCGATCCGGAGCACCTCCTCCCCGGGCGCGGAGTTGCGCTCGGGGTAGAAGCTCTCCAGATCGCGCCCGACCATGCCGCGGATGATCCGCTCCTGGGTCACCTCGCCGGCGCGCATGTCGAGGGTCTCGACCGTGCGGCCGTCCCGGATCACCGTGGTGGAGTCCGCGATCGCGGTGATCTCGCTCAGCTTGTGCGAGATCATAATGCAGGCGATGCCCCGGTCCCGGAGCCGCCGGAGAAGGTCGAGCAGGTGCGCCGAGTCCACGTCGTTCAGGGCGGCGGTCGGCTCATCGAGGATCAGCAGTCGGACATCCTTCGAGAGCGCCTTGGCGATCTCGACCAGTTGCTGCTTTCCGACCCCGAGCTGGATCACCGGGGCGACCGGGCTCTCGTGCAGCCCGACCGAGGCCAGCAGTTCGCCGGCCTCGGCATTCGTCCGGTTCCAGTCGATCAGTCCGTTGCGGCCGCGCCGTTCGTTACCGAGAAAGATGTTCTCCGCGATCGACAGGTACGGCACCAGCGCCAGTTCCTGATGGATGATGCCGATCCCCGCGGACTCGCTGTCCCGGATGCCGGCGAAGTGCACCGGCTTGCCGTCGAACCTGATCTCACCGTCGTAGCTACCGCTCGGATAGACGCCGGACAGCACCTTCATCAGCGTCGACTTGCCGGCCCCGTTCTCGCCGCAGATCGCGTGGATCTCACCCGGCCGGACCTCCAGTGAGACGTCCTGCAGCGCGACCACCCCGGGGAATCGCTTGGTGATTCCCCGCATCTCGAGCAGTACGTCGGTCACTTGGTCTTACCGGCCGCCACCTGCGCGGCCGTGTAGTAGCCGGAGTCGACCAGCGCCTTCGTCACGTCCTCCTTGAAGACGGCCTGGATCGGCAGCAGGTACGCCGGAACCACCTTGACGCCGTTGTCGTAGGACTTGGTGTCGTTGGCCTCGGGCGTCTTCTTCTGCAGGAACGCCTCGGACGCAGCGACGGCCTGGGCGGCCAGCTCGCGGGTGTCCTTGAAGATCGTCGAGCTCTGGATGCCGTCGTTGATCAGCTTGACCGACGCGATCTCCGCGTCCTGCCCGGTGACCGCCGGCAGCGGGCTGGCCGCCGTACCGTAGCCGGCGTTCTGCAGTGCGGTGATGATGCCGCGGGAGATGCCGTCGTACGGCGAGAGGACGCCCCCGACCTTGCTGCCGTCGTTGTACGTCGAGGTCAGCAGGTCCTCCATCCGCTTCTGCGCGGTCTCCGACTGCCAGCGCAGGGTCGCGATCTGCTCGATCTTGGTCTGCTTCGACTTGACCACCAGCGCACCGCTGTCCAGGTACGGCTGCAGAGCCTCCATGGCGCCCTTGAAGAAGTAGCTGGTGTTGTTGTCGTCCAGCGATCCGGCGAAGAGCTCGATGTTGAACGGGCCGGTCTTGGTGCCCTTCGAGCCGTCGGCGTTCTCCAGGCCGAGGCCGCGCAGCAGCGACTTGCCCTGTGCGAGGCCGACCTTGTAGTTGTCGAAGCTGACGTAGAAGTCGACGTTCTGGCTGCCGCGGATCAACCGGTCGTAGGAGATGACCGGGATCTTCTTGTCGGCCGCCGCCTGCAGCTGGCCGCTCAGCGCCGTACCGTCGACCGCCGCGATCACCAGGACGTCGGCACCCTGCGTGATCATCTGGTCGACCTGCTGGGACTGGGTCGGGATGTCGTCGTTCGCGTACTGCAGGTCGACCTTGTAGCCCTTGGCCTCGAGCTTCTCCTTGACCGCCTTGCCGTCCGCGATCCAGCGCTCCGACGTCTGGGTCGGCATCGCCACGCCGATGGTCAGATCCCCGGGCTTCTGACTCGCGGTGTCGGTAGCCCCACCCGCGCCCTCGCCCCCACAGGCCGCAAGACCGAGCACCAGCAGAGCGCCACTCAGAGTAGCCACAAACCTCTTGTTCACAACATTTACCTTCCGGAGCCCCACACGACTGTTAGCGCTCACATGTTTGCGCTCACACAGCCCCGGGTCAAGAGCCCCTCACTCATTCGGAGACAACGATCACGTCCCAAGGCGGTGCAGGCGGATCAGCCGGGCGGCGGGTCCCGCCGGAAGAGTGATTCGGAGGTGGTCGTCGGCCAGGTCGAGCTTCGTCGGCAGGTCGGCCGGGAACAGCACGTCAGCAGTCCGCCAGACTCCAGGCAGCGGTACGTCGACAGTCGTGGGACCGTCACCGCGGCACCAGACCGCCAGCAGGGCGGTCTCATCCGCAACCAGCGCCAGGGCCAGCTGGTCGTCGTACCAGCCGGGGAGGCCGAGCGGCCAGTGTGGCTCGGCCTTCGCGATGAGTGAGCGGTGTTCCTTGTACGTCGAGACTGCGGCGGCGACTCGGGCGAGCTGCTCGGCGTCCATCTCGTCGGGGCGACCGGACAGGTGGATCCGGCCAAGGAGTGCGTTCACCAAGGCGAACGACGCTTCTTCCGGCGTGTGCACCGGACGCGGATAGGCCCACACCGCGCCCTGCTCGGGAGTGACCGCGCTCGGTGCGGCGGCGGCGATCGGGGCGTAGGCGAGGAGGTCGACCTGGTCGCTGGTGGAGTGCAAGGTCATCCGGGCGAGCATCGCGTAGTCGGGTCGCATGCCGCCGGACGCGCAGCTCTCGAGGACCAGCCCTGGATGGCGGTCGAGGAGATCGTCGAGCCAGGACAGGTAGGCGCGATTGTGGCCGAGCAGGCCGGCTCCGGGTGCTTCGCCGAGGGCGTCGGTGCCGGGCAGGTTGATGTTGTAGTCGAGCTTGAAGTAGCCGACACCGAACTGCGCGATCAGTCCGTCCACCACCGCGTCCATCCGCTTGCGGACGGCCGCTGACCGGAAGTCGAGGTGGTAGCGGCCGGTCTCCGCGATCCGGCGGCCGTCCCGCCAGAAGAACGCGTCCGGCGGCAGCTGTTCGGCGATCTCGCTCCGAACCCCGACCACCTCGGGTTCCAGCCACAGGCCCGGCACCAGGCCGGCGTCATGGATCTCCTGAATCGTCTTGCCGAGGCCGTCCGGGAAGCGGACCTGCGACGGCTCCCAGGCCCCGACCGTGTCCCACCAGCCCGAGTCATCGGCGTACCAACCGGCGTCGATCACGAAGTACTCCGCGCCGACCTCGGCCGCAGCCTTGATCAGCGGAGTGAGCTTGGCTGCGGACGGATCGCCCCACAGACAGTTCATGTAGTCGTTGAAGATCACCGGCAGATTGGTGTGGTCCGCCTGTGGCCGACGCATCAACCGCCGGTACGACGTGAGCGCGCGCAACCCGTCGTCGAGGCCACCGCGGGTTACTGCGACTGCGACCGGGACTGTGGTGAACGACTCCCCCGGTGCAAGGCGTTGCCGCCACTGGTGCTCGCCGTCGGTGGGACCGGACACCTGCAGGTACAGGTCCTCCTTGAGCCCGCCGAGCTCCCAGTGCCACGCACCTTGGTGTTCGATCTGCCAGGTCCAGGTCAGGCCGTCGGTGACGTTCTCGACCGCACCCATCGGCAGGAGCTCGGCACCTGACCAGCTGCCGAGACCGGTCGCGGCGAAGCGGTCCTTCGCCTGCCCCGATCCCAGGATGCTGACCAGACCGGCCTGCTCGGGACTCAGCACCTGCCAACGCAGCTCCGCACACCACGAGTTCCGCGCCTGATGGATCCGGGTGCCGGCTCTCAGTCCGCCGCCGAATCCCGCCAGCGCGAGGGACGCGAGGTAGGTCAAGGTGAGTTCGCCGGTACCTCGGTTGATCACGGTGGTCGTTGCGCGCAGCACCGACGTACCGGCCCAGCTCTCGATCCGGCTCACTGTCTCGAGGACCGCGGAGGCCTGCCGGACGACCAGCACTTCGTTGCCCGCAGCATCCGCCTGCTCGGCGGCCTCGATCAGCCGGAGGTCGTCGGCCGCGGCGTAGGTGCGGTGCCGCGTGCCGGGTGGCTCATGGATCCGCCCGTGACCGGACAGGTTCAGCTCGACCAGGTTGACCGCGAGGTCCTCGGTCGGCGGTTGCACACCGGTCGGCCGCAACGAGCAGACCTTGACAGGGGTGGCCGGGTCGACGAGCAGCTCGAGCTCGACGTCACCGGTGGTCCATCGCAACCGGTCCGGCGCGGAATCGTCGATCGGCATGAAAACTCCTTGGAGTGGTGAGTTTGTTCACGCTAACAGGCGCTAGGTCACGATTCGCCCGAATCTCGGCCGAGGTCTTGGCAAGGGTTTTTCTGACGGTTAGTTTAACCGGCACCTCAACCCCTGAGCAGAAGGAGGCACGGCGATGACATCGACGTCGAACGGGGGTCTCTCGCGCCGAGGCTTCCTCGGTCTGGGCATCTCCGCGGGCATGATCACGCTGACGGCTTGTGGCTCGGACAGCGACAAACCCTCCGGTGGCAACGAGCCCGCCGAACTCGTGATGACCGTCTGGGGTGGCGAGAACGACAAGGCGACGTACCAGAAGCGGATCGATCTGCTGGTCGCGAAGTACCCGGAACTGAAGGTGAAGCTGCAGCTGATCCCCAGCGACGGTTACGCCCAGAAGGTGCAGACGATGATCGCGGGCGGCAAGGGCCCGGACATCATGCAGGTGGCCGAGAACGTCAACGTCTACTCCAGCAAGAACCAACTGCTGCCGCTGGACGACCTGGCGAAGAAGGCGAACCTCGATCTCACCCAGCGGTTCGGCTCGATCGGCAAGATCTACAGCTACCAGGACAAGGTGTACGCGATCCCGGACCGCTCCGGCGCGATGATCGTGTACTACAACAAGAAGCTGTTCGAAGCCAAGGGCATCAAGGCACCGACCGCCGACTGGACCTGGGACGACGCCCTCAGCGCCTTCAAGGAACTCACTGTGCCTGGTAAGCAGTGGGGTTACACCGGAGCCGGCTGGTGGGCGCAGTGGTGGAGCTTCGTGTACCAGAACGGCGGCAAGATCATCGATGACGCGGGTAAGCCCGCGGTCGCCACCGACGAGGTGATCGAGGCCCTGCAGTGGGCCGGCGACCTGGTGACGAAGCACGGCGTCGTACCGACTCAGAAGCAGTACGCCGACATGGGTGCCGATGTCGGTGGCGATGCGGCGTTCGCCAGCGGCAAGGCCGCGGTGAACACGACCGGTTTCTGGGCGATCAACGGTCTCTCGAAGGCCACCATCGAGTGGGATATCGCGCCGCTGTGGCGAGGTAAGCAGCAGGCAGTGACCGCGTTCGGCAGCGGCCTGTCCATCTCCCGGA
Organism: Kribbella albertanoniae; assembly: GCF_004348455.1. Classification (GTDB taxonomy): domain Bacteria; phylum Actinomycetota; class Actinomycetes; order Propionibacteriales; family Kribbellaceae; genus Kribbella; species Kribbella albertanoniae. The sequence goes on along the minus strand of NZ_SMKA01000082.1, from coordinate 15,311 downwards.
CCACCAAGAACCCGGACGCCGCCTTCAAGGCGATCGAGTTCCTGACCTCACCGCCGGCCCAGCAGCAGATCATCGCCACCGGCGAGGACGTGCCGGCCGCCATCGAGGTGCAGAAGAGCGACGCGTTCCTGAAGCCGGCCTGGATGACCAAGCCGGTGAACATGAAGGTGTTCGGCGAGTCGAGTGAGTTCATCTACCGGGCGCCGTTCATCCCGGCCTGGAACGAGATGCAGAAGGCCTTCGACGACGGACTGGCCGACTTCTGGCTCGGCAAGACCGACGCCCGGAGCGCGCTGACCGCGATCCAGGCGAAGCTCGAGTCGGTCGTCAAGCCGGCCTGATGTCGAGGCTGCGGCGCCGGGAGGCGCTCTGGTTCTACCTGTTCGCATCGCCCTGGATCATCGGCTTCGTGGTGTTCCTGCTCGGGCCGATGGTTGCCTCGATCTACTTCTCGCTGACGGACTGGGACTCCTTCACCCCGCCGAAGTGGGTCGGCCTGGACAACTACCGGCGCCTGCTCACCGACGATCCGATCTTCTGGAAGGCGTTGTGGAACACGTTCTACTACGCGGCGATCTCGGTACCGCTCGGTCTGATCCTCGGGTTGTGGCTGGCGAACCTGCTGAACAAGGGGGTCCGGATGCGCAAGCTGTTCCGGACGCTGATCTACCTGCCGACGCTGGTTCCGTTGGTCGCGACCGCGATGATCTTCAAGATGGTGCTCGCGCCGTCCGGCCCGCTGAACGATCTGCTCGGTGTGGTCGGCATCCCCGGTCCGTCCTGGCTGCTGGAGGCGGCGTGGGTGAAACCCGCGCTGATCCTGTTGTCGGTCTGGGGCGCCGGCGGCGCGACCGTCTTGTTGCTAGCGGCAATGAAAGGCATCCCACGGGAGCTGTACGAGGCGGCTGAGGTGGACGGCGCCAGCTCGCTCCGGCAGTTCTGGAGCATCACGGTTCCGCAGCTGACACCGATCATCTTCTTCAACCTGATCATGGGGCTGATCGGCGCCTTCCAGGTGTTCTCCCAGGTCTACATCCTGACCAAGGGTGGGCCGAACAACGCCAGCCAGACAATGGTTCCGCTGTTGTTCGACCAGGCCTTCTCCTTCTACCACTTGGGCTATGCGTCCGCCCTGTCGTGGCTGCTCTTCGCCGTGATCATGGTTTTCACCCTGATCGCGTTCCGGAGCGCACGGCGCTGGGTCTTCTACGAGACGGAGGTCCGGTAGATGTCGGTCCGTGCGTTCCGCGCTACACCGTTCAGCTACGCGACGCTGATCATTGTCTCGGCGGTGCTGTGTGTGCCGTTGGTGTTCGTGGTGTCGATCGCGTTGTCCAGTGATCAGACGGTGAACGCGAACACCTTCACGATCATCCCGCGCGAGTTCCACTGGGAGAACTTCACGCGGGTGTTCAGCACCGAGTTGCCGATGCAGCGGTTCTTGCTGAACTCGGTGATCATCTCGGTCGGGGCGGTGGCTGGGCAGGTGCTGTCCAGCGGTCTGGTCGGGTATGCGTTCGCGCGGTTGCGGGCGCCCGGGAAGAACGGGCTGTTCCTGATCGTGATCGCGACGATGATGATTCCGGCGCAGATCACGATGATCCCGCAGTTCATCCTGTTCAAGGAGCTCGGCTGGGTGAACACGTTCCTCCCACTGATCGTGCCGAACTTCTTCTCGAATGCGTTCAACGTCTTCCTGGTCCGGCAGTTCGTGTCCCGGCTGCCGAGCGAGATCGACGAGGCGGCGATGGTGGACGGGCTCGGCTTCTTCGGCATCTACCGCCGGATCATGCTGCCGATGCTCGCCCCGGTGCTGATCGCGATCGGCATCTTCACCCTGACCGCCACCTGGGGTGATTTCATGGGGCCGCTGATCTACCTCAACGACGAGTCCAAGATGCCGCTCGCGCTCGGCGTGCAGTACATCACCAGTACGTCGCAAGCCCTGCAGGCGCCGCCCTGGAACCTGGTGATGGTCGGGTCGATCCTGCTCACGCTGCCGATGATCCTGGTCTACTACCTCGGGCAGAAGTACCTGTACGAGATGGACATCAGCGGCGGTAGCGCGGGGGTCAAGTGACCACCGTCAAGATGGATGCCCAGGGCATCGAGATCGACGGCCGGTCGCAGGTCCTGCTGTGCGCGTCGCTGTTCTACTTCCGCCTGCCGCGGGAGCAGTGGCGCGCCCGGCTCGATCAGGTCCGCGCATCCGGCTACACCTGCGTGGACGTCTACCTGCCGTGGAACTTCCACGAACTCGCTCCCGGGCGCTGGGACTTCGAGGGGCGTCGCGATGTCGCGGCGTTCCTCGATCTGGCCGCGGAAGCCGACCTGAAGGTGATCGCGCGGCCCGGACCGTACATCTGTTCGGAGTGGGACGGCGGTGCGCTGCCGGCCTGGCTGGGGCTCGATCCCGAGCTTCAGGTTCGGCAGAACGAACCGCACTTCCTCCAGCAGGTGGCGGCCTGGTTCGACCAGGTGTTGCCGATCTTGGCCGAGCGCCAGCATTCGGCGGGCGGCCCGGTGATCATGGTTCAGCTGGAGAACGAGCTCGACTTCTTTGACTGCACGGACCGCCCGGGTTACCTGACCGCCTTACGGGACCTGGCGCTCGGGCATGGCATCACGGTGCCGCTGATCGCTTGTGCGGGACAGGGTGATCTCTTCGGCGCCACCGGTGACGTGGCGGGCGTCGTACCGGCGTGCAATTTCTACCCCGATGACGACTCGCCACACATTGAGGCCGAGGTACGGCGTTATCGGGATCTGCTCGCCGAGCGCGATCTCCCGCTGCTGGTGACCGAGACGAACCGGCGGCACCGGACACTGCGCCGGCTGCTGGTGTCCGGTGCCACGCTGATCGCGCCGTACCTGCAATCGTCCGGCTGGAACTTCGGCTACACGCCATCGGCGGGCAACTGGGGTGACCCCGGCAACTTCATGACGCACTGGTACGACTTCGGCGGGTACGTTTCGCCGACCGGCCAGGAGCGGCCCGAGTACGCCGAAGCGCAGGTCCTGACCCGGGTGATCGACGTACTGGGGCCGCGACCGGCCGTCGCCAAGCCGGCCGTTGAGGTGCTGACGGACTTTCCGACCAGCTCGGCGATCGGCGCGCTGAGGCTCAGTGGCGGTGGTCAGGTGATCGCGGTACCGAATCTCGGTCTGGTCGATGGACACGCGACCGTGGCCGGGGTGCGGGTCGAGGTTGCGGCCGGCGCCTGCCCGCTGATGCCGGTCGGGCTGCCGCTCGGTTCGGAGCACACACTCACACTGGCGTCGGCAGACCTGGTCAGCGCCACGGACGGCGAGCTGGTGTTCTCGTCCGCCGTACCGGTGACCGTCGTCATCGACGACACCACGGTCGTGGTGCCGGTCGGCAAGCGAGTGACGGTCGCAGACCTCGAGCTCGTCGTGCTGGGCCCGGCCGAAGCTGCCAGGGAGCCGGTCGGTGCAGCGACAGACGTGACTTCGGTACGCCGTCGTTCGGGTCAGGCGCCGGCTGCCGTTGCCGGTGACTACGAGGTGCCACCGTCGCTCGAATCGCTTGGCGTCTTTCGGGGGCGCGGCACGTACAGCGCGACGACGGATCTGACCGGCATCGACGAGCTGCTGGTGGTCGGGGCCGCCGACATCGTCGATCTGACGATCGGGGGCGCGGTCCGGCCGCCGATGGTGACGTTCGGTGCGAATCGGCGGATCGACGTACGAGAGTTGAGCGGGCAGGTCCCGATCGAGGCGGCCGTCGAGATCTGGGGGCATGCGAACTTCGACGACACCCGGCTGCCCGCGCTGAGGCTCGGCGCCCTGCGCGGTCTCGGCACCGTTTGGAGGATCAACGCCGTACAAGACGTGTCGGCGTTGTGGACGGTCGGCGGTCACTGGGCCGGGCGGCCGGCGCCAGTTCGTGGGCTCGGTGGTTGGAGCAGTACGCGAGGTGGTGAACGCGTCACCTACACCCGGCTGGTCCACTCCCCCACCGCCGCGGCGCTGCTGCTGCGCGGCCTGGACGAGCCCGCGTTCGTCCGGATCGACAGCGCAGAACCGGCGACTGTCTCGGCGGAGAACCCGTGGGTCCTGCTGCCGGCCGGGTCCAGCCAGGTCGCCGTGACGCTGCCGCACGACCCGAGCCGTCCTGGTCTCGGCGCCGAACTGCTGACACTGACTCCGGTGACCGGGTGGTCTTGCACCGCCCAGGACGACGAGTTGCTGACCGCCTTCGCGGTCTCCGCCAGCCCCGGCTTCGAGTTCGAGCTGCCACTCGAACTCGAAGCCGGCGAGGAGGCTTGGCTCGACGTGGACCTGCCCGCCGCTGAGTCGGGTCATGTGCTGAGGTTCGAGGGCAGCCAGCTCCGGGTGACCGCGTGGTCCGGCGGTGAGTGCATCGGCCGGGTCTGGCTGGGCGACCGGCCCGCGTTCTCGGGCGGCGATCCGGACCGGCTCTGGATCCCGCCTGGCTGGTCGGGACTCACCTTGCTAGTGCGCGGTGTTGACGGCACTGGCACGCCTGCTTTGCGTACGCTACGGCTGGAGCCACCGACCGACTGAGGGGAGACCTGGTGCCACGGCAGACCTCCCATGACCTGCGCAACGAGAGCCGGTTCGAGGTACTCCATGCGTTGTTCACGCTCGGCCCGTCGACGCGGCAGGAGCTCACCCGGCACACCGGGCTGAGCCCCGCCACGGTGGCGACGCTCGTGAACGAGTTCCTGGCGGCCGGCGTACTGCGGATCGCGACGGTGGAACGCCGTACCGTCGGACGCCCGTACGAGCGGCTCAGCATCGACCCGGACCGCGGGCGGATCGTCGGTGTCGACGTGGCCGAGACCTATGTCGACGCGACCGTGTTCGACCTGAAACTCGGCCCGCTCGGGAACAGCGCGATCACCCTCGACGAACACAAGAACGACCCCGCGTACGTCGTGGACGGCATCGTCACCGCCACCCAGAACGCGCTGGCGACCGTCGATGCCGATCCGGCCGAGCTGATCGGAGTCGGCGTCAGCATGCCCGGCCAGGTGCAGCCGGACTCCGGTGTCTCGGTGTTCGCGCCGAACTGGCAATGGCACGACGTACGGATCGAGGAACTGCTGGAGAACCGGCTGGGCATCTCCGTGTACGTCGACAATCCGCTCAAGGCGATCACGCTGGCAGAGATGTGGTTCGGCGTCGGCCGGGTCACGGACACGATGGCCGTGGTCAACCTCGGGACCGGGGTCGGCGCCGGGCTCGCGATCGAGGGCACGCTGATCCGCGGCGCGACCAACAACGCCGGCGAGTGGGGACACACGCTGCTGCAACTGGACGGCCGCGAATGCCGGTGCGGGCGGCGCGGTTGCGTCGAGGCGTACCTCGGCGTCCACGGCCTGGAGATGACGCTGGCCGAGATCGACCCCGATCATCCGGCCCTTCAGCAGTTGCTGCAGCCCGGGTTCATCGACGCCGTCGCGGAGGGGCTTGCGGCGGGCGACGCGGCGGTGGCCGAGCTTGTCGACCGCACCGCGCACTACCTGGCGGCGGCACTCGGCGACCTGGTCAATCTGCTGAACGTTTCCTACCTGACGTTGACCGGCTGGACGACCGCCGCGATCGGGCAGTGGCTGATCCCGGCCGTCCACCGCGAGCTGCCCGGGCATGTCCTGCCTGGGTCGTTGCCCGGACTGGTCGTCGAGGCGTCGGCGGTGCCCGGGAATCCGGTCGCGCTCGGAATGGCCGCGTTCACTCTCGAGCAGTACCTGGGCAAGCTCGGGGTCCCTGGTCCTGCGAGTGCCCTTCGCCCCCGCCGTCAAGGGGTGTCCGGATCCGGCCAGGATCGAGCCTCGACAGGCCGTTGACCAGCCCGGTCACCGAGGGTCAGACTCCAGTACTCATTGATGGAAAGCGGTTGCCAGACATCTGGTGTGGCAACCTCGTCCGCGCCCCCGGAGTCAGCCATGAGAAATCCGCTTCGCCCTTTGTCAGTTCTCGTCACGGCCGCTGTGCTGCTGACCGGATCACTCCAACCCGCCCAGGCAGCCCCAGCTGCCGACTGTGGCACCGGCACCTTCCATGCGGAGGTGACCGGTAGCGGCAGTAGCTGGACTGCCCGCCGCGGTACCAGCACCGTCTACACCGGCTCCAGCATGCAGGCCGCCATGCAAGCCGGCGTCAACTCGCTCACCGCCGGTCGCACCACCAAACAACGCGTCGTCGTTCGTGGATCCGGCTCCATCGGCGCGGGCACCCGGGTGTCGCTGCCCAGCTACACCGCACTGGACGTCTGCGGCACCATCAACGTCACCGGCACCGGATCCGGTGACATGGCGCCCGTGTACAGCCGGGGCACGCGCGACATCGAGATCCAGCACCTCAACCTGACCGGTGCGCCCATCTACGGCATCTTCCTGCGCAACGTCACGAACGTGATCATCGACGCGGTCGACATGCGGCTGTCCAGCGGGCTCGGCATCCGGATCGACAACCGCGGCGACACCAGCCAGTGGACCCGCAACGTGCGCATCAACACCGTCTTCGTCTCCGGAGCCGGCAGCCACGCGGTAGAAACGTACGGCGTCGACGGCATCACCATCGGCACCATCACCGCACGCAACGTCCGCGAGTCCGGACTGCTGCTCAACCAGACCATCAACGCGACCGTCGGCACCGTCGACGCGGACAACGCCGGCGCCGGCACCGGCTACGCAGCCTTCCGGATGGCCAACAACAACGGCCAGATCGGCTCCAGCTACCCCACCAACATCCGCGTCGGCACGGTGATCGCGCGCCGCGGCGGCCGCGGCATCTTCTGCGTCTCCCGCAGCGGCGGCGCAGTGATCGACCGGGTCACCATCGAGAACACCGGCAACAACGCCGTACTGATCGAGAACTGCTACAACGTCACCCTGGCCGGCGTCAGCGGAACCGTCACCGGCGGCGGCGAGATCCGCCTGGCCGCCCGCACCGAGTTCCCCAACAACCGCGACATCTTCATCCAGAACCTGACCGTCCGCGACTCCCGCATCACCGAGAACCCCTGCGGCACCAACACCATCTTCCGCAACCTCACCCTGATCAACACCCCCACCACCATCTGCAGCTGACACCCCGCTCCCTCATCCGGCCGAACCTCGTACACCTACTGGGAACCCCCGGCTCTGGCAATTCGAGGGGATATCCGCGGAAGTTGCCCCTTCTCCCCTCGAATTTTGAACGGAGAACCAGCACATTGCGGGGATATCCCCCTCAATGTGCTGGGGTGCAGCAGCCGGCTGACAGACGAGGTGGCTGGGGTGGGCGCCTGGTCGGGGTGCTGTACCCGCAACGTCCGAAGGACACGCGCACCTGGTCTCCGAATCGTCGGACGTTGTGACGGGAACGCCGGCAATCACCCGCACAGCGGACAGGAGAAGGGGTATCCGTTCAATGTGCTGGTTCTCCGGTCGAATAACGAGGGGAGAACCGGCAATCTGAGCGGAGATCCCCTGATTTTCCGCGCGACCGCCACAGCCCGGGGGGCCAGTTGCGGGGATATCCCTCGAACTGGGGGGTTGCCCATTGAAAATTTCAGGGGGCAACCCTCCAACTCGACGGGCAACCCGGGCTGCGTGGACGGCCGGTCGGGCGGGTTAGGTGGCTTGGATCATTAGCCAGCTGAGCTGGATGTCGGGTGATCGGGTCGGGGCGATGGTGACGGTGATCTTGCCGTCGGCGCCGACCACGACACCGCCGTATGCCGCGGCTTCGTTGGTGCCGGTGAACAGTCGCTGCTGGTCGACGACGGCACCGTTGATCGTCACCTGGGCGGCGCGGTTGGCCCACGGCCACGGATCGAAGTAGCCCGCGTGGACGGTGTAGCTTCCGGGTGCGAGACCGCCGAAGGTGTAGACGAGCGGCTCGTGATTCTTCGCGTACCGCAGGGTGCTGTAGAGATCGCCGTTCGCCGGACCGGCCGGCGCACTGTCACCGGTGTAGCCCCACGTCTGCCCGGTCGCCGGATCCGTTCCCAACGGTTGCTCGGGGGTCGAGTTCAGCAACGAGCCTGCCCGCGTCAGCACCTGCCAATCCGACGTAGCGATTCCACCGGCATTGACGGCGTACCGCAGACCGCTCGGTACGACGACGATCGAGCGGGTGAACGTCCGGCCGTCGGCCAGCGTGCCGCGCAGACTCGCCGTCCCTGGCTTCGCCACACTCGCGGCGTCCCAGGTCACGCCCACCGACGCCACCCGCTTCCCCGTCCGCACCGACACCTTCGCCGGCAGCGAGCTCGTGTCACCAAGCTGAACGCTTTCCGGCAACGGGGTCTCGATCGTCCAGCGCCGGTACGACGCGAGGTCGTCGAGCTTCCACTCCGTGTCCGGACCGATCGACAGGCTGCCGCCTTCGCCGAACGACATCGGCATCCAGACGTACGGCGCGTTCGCGAGATCGCTCGGTGTCCAGCGATCCCCCATGTAGACGAACTTGTTGCGCTTGGCATCGATCGGGATCACGTTGGTGCTTTGCGAGCGGTAGGTGTTCGCGGCTCCCGGGCCGGTGATCGGGTTGCCCTGGTCGGCGTACTGACCGAGGATCGTGCTGGAGGTCGCGTAGCGCGCCGGGTTCGGATCCCAGCCCGTGGCCCCGGACGTCACCAGGTAGTACCGGCCCTCGGACTTGAACATCGCCGGCGCCTCACGCTGGTTGCAGGCCAGTGTGCGGACGAAATCCTTACCCTGTACGGCGTTCTCGGGGTTCGCCGACAGGTAGGTGTAGTCGCGGTTGAGCTTCGAGATGTACATCGTCCGGTTCTCCTCGGACGAGTAGATGATGTACGCCTTGCCGTCGTCGTCGACGTACAGGTTCATGTCCCGCGCCATCCCACCGGCCGGGTCGAACGCGGACGACGTACCGCACCACGGCACCGAATCGCTCGGCACCCGGTTCAGCCGGTAGGAATCGATCCAGCGGAACGGGCCCGTCGGCGAATCCGCGATCGCCACTCCGGCTTCGGCTCGCGCGTAGGTCGACGTACTGGTCGGTGACGACGGTCCGTCGGAGTGCACCCACATGATCCACTTGCGGGTGGCCTGGTTGTAGATCACCTTCGGCCGCTCGAGGATCGACGGCCGCGCCCAGCCGTCCGTCCGCGTCTGGTTCGTGGACAGGTCGCGCCAGACGATCTCTCTCTGCACGGGCGTGTACTTCTTGTAGAGCTTGCTGAAGTACGGGTCGGTCGAGAACTGGTCCGGTGAGCTCATCGCCCGCAGCGCGAGGCCCTCGTCCTTCCAGTTGTAGAGGTCGTACGACGAATACGCGTGCACGCCCGGGCTGTCGAAATAGCCCTTGCTGCGATCTTCGCCGTACCAGTACCACATCCGCCGGCCGCGGTGATCGGTCGCCGGCACGACCTGCCCACCATGCGCCTGAATCACCTTGCCGCTCGTGTCGAGCCACTCGGCGCCAGGCCGGAACGATTCGTACGCCGGTGCCGCCGTCGCAGCGACCGCGGTTGGGCTCAGCAGGGCGAGCGCCGCGCCGAGCACCACCAGTGGTCTGAACAGTTTCATCCGATTCTCCTCACGATTCGGGCAAGCTGAGCCTGGGAGTTCGTCTGCACAACCCACAACGCACAGCCGGGCACAATGGCTAGACCAACCAACGGAGCCTGACTGACAATGACCAGCGCCACGGCGAGTACGCCCAGCGACAGCAAACTCAGTCCCCACCCCCGCACCCCGCTGTAGATCGCGAGTCGGACGGGTGCCCCTGCGAGAGCGTTGAGCGCGGTGACAGCGACCAGCAACAGCAACACAACCAGCGGTGGTACGGCGGCTGGGAGCGAGGTGGCGAGCATCTTGATGTCCACCACCAGTACGCCGATCAGGCTGCCCGCGACGACTGCGATCAGCAGCGACCGGCGGGCGCGCGACCGCATCAGGCGGAAGAGCTTGGTCAGTGGCGGACGTGGGTCGTCGTCGGCGTAGTACCCGAAGGCAGCGGCGACGGCCGGCGCCAGCGGTAAGGCCAGCAGGCCGAAGAAGATCGGGTACTGCCAAGGGTTGGCCACCAGGCTGAGCGCGAGCATCAGGGGTGCACCGGCCAGCGCCAGCAGCAGGTTGACCGCGAGGACCCGATGCGCGAACGACCAGAGCGTCTCCCAGAGATCCGCCCGGACGTTCACCCGGGCCAGCGGCGACGCCATCACTTCAGCCCGCTTGTCGCGATACCCCGGACGAAGTACTTCTGGCCGAGCAGGAAGATCACCAGGATCGGCAGGACGGACAGCACCGATCCGGTCATGATCATCGCGTACTCGGCGTCGTACAGGCCGACGAACGAACGCAGACCGAGCTGGATCGTCCACAGCTTGTTGTCGGTCAGGTAGATGAACGGGCCCATGTAGTCGTTCCAGGTGTTGACGAAGGTGAGCAGGGCCAGGCTCGCCAGCGCAGGTTTCGACAGCGGCAGGATGATGCGCGCCCAGATGCCGTACTCGCTCAGCCCGTCGAGGCGCGCAGCCTCGCTCAGCTCATCGGGAATCGTCAGGTAGTACTGGCGCATCAGGAAGACCCCGAAGGCACTGAACGCCTGCAGCAGGATCAGCGACAGATGCGTGTTCACCAGGCCGGCCTTCTCCATGATCACGTACTGCGGCACCATGTACGCCTGCCACGGCACCGCGATCGTCCCGATATAGGCCAGGAACAGCACGTCCCGGCCAGGGAACCGCACCTTGGCGAACCCGTACGCGGCGAAGCTCCCGGTCAGCACCTGCAACGCGGTGATCGTCACGCTCAGGAAGACGGAGTTCCGCAGATAGGTGAGCAGCGGGACCCGCTCCCAGATCGTCACGAAGTTGCTCCAGTGGAACTCGACCGGGATCCACCGCACCGGCACCGAGAACACCTCGGCATCCAGCTTCAGCGACGACGACACCATCCACGCGAACGGCACCAGCACCGCCACCGACAACCCAACCAGCAGCACATAGGCGAGCGCCCGCCGTACCGATGCGGTCATGTCTCGTTCCTTTTCTGCAGGCGGAACTGGACGATGGTGATCGTCAGGACGATCACGAACAGCACCATCGACACCGCGGACGAGTAGCCGAACCGGCCTTGCACGATGCCTTCGCGGTAGATCACCTGCGACAGCACCAGCGTGGCGCGGCCCGGACCGCCTTCGGTCATCACCTGGATCAGGTCGAACACCTTGAAACTCGAGATCGTCAGCATGATCAGCACGAAGAACGTCGTCGGCCGCAGCCCCGGCAGGGTGATGTACCGGAACCGCTGCCAGCCGGTCGCCCCGTCCACCTCGGCAGCCTCGTAGAGCTCAGCGGGAATCGTCTGCAACCCGGCCAGGTAGAGGATCATGTAGTAGCCGAGATCACGCCAGACACTCGCCACGATGACGGCCGGCATCGCCCACGTCGTCGAGGTGGTCCACCCCGGCGGGTTGTCGATGCCGATCGCCCGCAGGAACTGGTTGACCGGGCCGAGATCCGGGCTGAGCAACATGTTCCAGACCACGGCCACAGCGACCAGCGAAGTGATGTAGGGAAAGAACAACGCGGTCCGGAAGAACCGCACACCCTTCAACTTCTGGTTCAGCAGTACGGCGAACCCGAGCGCGGCGGCCAGTGTCAGCGGCACGTGCCCGACCGCGTAGTACGCCGTGTTGCGCAGCGCCGTCCAGAAGTTGTCGTTGTGGATCATCCGCTCGAAGTTGTCCAGCCCGACCCAGCGCGGCGTGCTGTACGAATCCCAGTCGAGGAAGGACAACGCGAGCGAAGCGATCACCGGGATCAGGGTGAGCGCGGCGAACCCGAGGAAGTTCGGCAGGATGAAACTCCAGCCGATCCAGGTCCGGCTCCGGCTCCGCCGCCGCGTGGCCGGGGCCTGCGCGGGGGCGGACATAGTGGCGGTCACGGGTCAGCCGACCTCGTTCTTGACCCGCTTGGACATCTCGGCCAGGCCGTCGTCGAGCGACTTCTGCCCGGTCATGATCAGCTCGTGCTGTTCGGTCAGGATCTGGTCGACGTCGGAGGACTTGTCGCTGACCGGCATCTCCAGTACGACGTTGTCGGGCTTGAACGCCTTCTTGGCGACGTCGCCGTTCGGTACGCCCGGCAGCGCGAAGTACGTGTCGAGGATCTGCTGGCTCTGCAGCGACGGCGTCACGCCTGCCTTGGCGACCGCGGTCGCACCGGCTTCACTCGAGGCCCATTCGACGAACTTCTTCGCGGCCTCGGAGTGCTTGGACTTCTTGTTCACCGCGAACGCGGTCGGCGAGCCGAAGGTGGTCACCTTGCCGTCCGCCTTGAGCTGCGGCAGCGGCGCCACTCCCCACTCGACCTTCGTCTTGCCGGACTTCGTGTCGGCCAGCAGGGTGGCGGCGTACCAGGTCCCCATCGGCAGCAGCGCGGCCTTGCTGGTGGAGAACATCGTGTTGTACGAGACCTTCTGGCTGGACGCGGTTGCCCACGGCAACAGTACGCCGCTCTGCTGGAGCCCGAGCGTCATCGCATACTGGTCCTTCATGAAGTTGTAGTCGCCACCCAGCAGGTTGCCACCGGTCTGCGCGGCCGAAGTCGCCTGCACGATCGAACGCCAGGTGTGCTGGTAGGCGCCGTACTGCTTGTTCGCGCCGTCGCCCTTGGTCAGGCTCTTGGCCAAGGCTGCGTAGTCGGCCCAGGTCAGGTTCTGCAGCTTCGACTCGGGGACGCCGGCTTCCTTCAGCATGGTCTTGTTGTAGTAGAGCACCCAGAAGTCCTGCCGGTAGGGCAGCGCGAAGTACTTGCCCTCGAGGTCGTAGGCCTTCAGGCCCGAGTACTTCGCGGGGTCGAGCTTGGCCGCTTCGTCCGTGAGCGGCAGCAGCTGACCGCGAGTGCCGAACCGCGAGTAGTCGATGACGTTCTTCATCGTCAGTACGTCGGTGGTGTCGCCACCGGCGAGCATCGTGGTGACCTTCTCGGCGTAGTCGTCGGCGAGGATGTCCACCGGCTCGACCTTGATCTCGGGGTTGGCCGCCTGGAACCCGTCGATGATCGCCTTGAACTCCGGCGTGGTGGCGTAGTTCCAGAGTGCGATTTTGATGGTCTGCGGCCCGTCGGCGGCCGGCTCCGGCGAGCTGCCGCCGCAGGCCGTGAGCAGCGCCAGCGCTGCCGCGCCGGCCAGGGTGGTGACGAGGTGTCGCCTCACAACGATCTCCTTGACTTTCGGTACTGCGGAAACTGGGATTCAGGCGGTCAGCGGGCTAGGCAGTCAGGGGGCTAGGCAGTCAGTGGCTAGGCGGTCAGGGGGAAGGCATCGGCCGTGATTTGGCCGCGGACGGGTTCACCGGCCACCCAGCGGGTGAGTTCGGCGAGCATGTGATCGGTGAGGCGATGGATCTCGGTGCCGAGCGAGCCGGCGATGTGCGGCGTGACCATCACGTTCGGGACTGCGCGCAGCGGGGACTCGGCGGGCAGCGGTTCGGGGTCGGTGACGTCGAGGATCGCGAACAGCCGGCCGGTGCGGCACTCGGCTGCGAGCGCGGCCGAGTCGACCAGGCTCCCCCGTGCCGTGTTCACCACCGTCGCGTGGTCCGGCAGCTGCGCGAGCTCGGCGGCGCCGATCATCTGGTGGGTGCTCGGCAACTCGGGCGCGTGCAGCGACAGCACATCGGAGCGGGACAGCACCTCGTCGAGGTCCACCAGTTGCGCGCCGGCGGCGGCCACGGCGGCCGGGTCGGCATGTGGATCGGCGACCAGGACGGTCGCGCCTTCGAGGGTTCGGAGCAGATCGACGACCCGGCGGCCGATCCGCGAGAAGCCGACGACCCCGATCGTGCGCTGGAAGTTCGAGAGGTCTCCGAAGCCCTGCGGGCGGGACCAGCCCTGGTACGCCGTACTGGCATCTGCTGCCAGAAAGGGTGCCTTCTTGCCTGCGAAGATGATGGCGGCCAGCGTGTACTCGGCGACCGGTACGGCGTTCGCCTCGGCGGCGCTGGTGACGACGAGGTCGCGACTCCAGAGGCTGTTGTCGGCCACCGACCGGATGCTCCCGGCCGCGTGGAAGACCGCCTTGAGCCGGGGCGCCGCGGCGAGCCGCTCCGCCGTCAGCCGGGGTGCACCCCAGGAGGTGACCAGCAGCTCGGCCGTCGCCAGCCGGGCCCGCGCCTGCGGTGAGTCGAGTTCGTCGGTCCAGATCGGATCGGGCAGCGCCACCAAGCTCGCCAGCCGGTCGAGCCGGGCCTGATCGAAATGCGCAGCGAACACCTCGCGATCCATGACGACGAGCGCCTCACGGCGGTAAGCGGTTACCGTTGCTGTCATGTGAACATGAGATGACTAGAGTGTTCAGCTCCTCTACTGCTCGTACAGACTTGCTCGGAAACATTCAGACTCGAACATCGGGGTGAGGCGGGTGTCGGACGATCGACTGTTCGGGGTCCAGCGCCATGAGCGGGTGATGGACGAACTGCGCCGGCACGGCTCGGTGCGGGTCCGCGAGCTCGCGGAGCTGCTCGGTGTCAGCGAGCTGACCATCCGCCGCGACATCTCCGCGCTGGCCGCGCAGAACCTGCTGACCAAGGTGCACGGCGGGGCGACTCTGCCGACCGAACTCGCGCCGGTGGCACGCCGCCGTACCGCTGCTTCACCGCGGTTCACCATCGGCATGGTGGTGCCGTCACTCGACTACTACTGGCCGCCGATCGTCGGCGGCGCCCGCTCGGCCGCCGCCGCTCTGGGCGTGGCGCTCCAGCTCCGCGGGTCGAGCTACGACTGGGCCGAGGACCGCCGTCAGATCATCCGGTTGATCGAAGCCCAGCAGGTGCAGGGGCTGCTGCTCGCACCGAACCTGGAAGGCGCCGACGTCGGCGAGATGATCGACTGGATCGCCAAGCTCCCGGTCCCGGTCATTCTGGTCGAACGGCAACCACCACGCTGGACCCCCACCCAGCACCAGGTCGAGTGGGTCCGCAGCGATCACGCCCTCGGCGTCGAACTCGCCGTACGGCACCTGCACGCCCAAGGCCACCGCAGCCTCGCCCTCCTGCTGTCGAAGGGCAGCCCGACCTCCGCCCACCTCGCCGCCGGCTGGCTCCTGGTCTGCAAGGACCTAGGCATCTCACCCGACCTCGTGATCCGCGAGTCGGTGAACATGGACCAACCACGCCACCGCGACATCGTCGCCCACGTCCTCCACCGCTGCCGCTCAGCCGGCACCACCGCCCTCGTCGTCCACTCCGACCCCGACGCGATGGCAGTCGCCCAGTACTGCGCCGAGCAAGGCATCGCGATCCCGAACCAGCTCGCGATCGTTGCCTACGACGACGAAATAGCCCACCTCGTCGAACCCGCCCTC
>NZ_SMKA01000081.1 GCF_004348455.1 Kribbella albertanoniae | reverse complement strand
CCCCTTCGACCACCCCCGAAAAGCCGAAGGACACCGCCTCCGGCGGCGACTCTCCCCTCAGCCCGTACTCCAGCCACTGACCAACCTCTCCGATCACCCGTCTCCGGCAGCTCGCCAGGCGGGGATCCCGCGAGCCCACTCGACTTGATCAGTGGTGACGGTCCGCCCGCCGCCGAGCAATCCCCTCGCCGCGAAGGGGGAGGCGGACCCCAGGGCCATCACATTTGCGGGCCGAGCCTCGCCGCACGCCTGCGCCCGCTCTCGCAGCCTCAGTTGTGATGGCCTGCAGGTCCGGGCGACCACCCTCCGCGCGGGCGACCAGGCGTCTGGCAGGCTGTGCTTATGACGAACGCGACTCACGCCTGGGGCTTTGGCCTTGCGACTGTTACTGCCGGCGGGACTGTGCTGGATGTTTGGTATCCGGCGCCGGAGCTGGGTGAGCGGCCGGAGGATGTGAAGGCGCCGGCGGAGTTGGTGGCCGCGGAGGGGAACGACGAGCTGCGTGAGGTACGGCGTGAGGTCGTAAGCACGCAGATCGTGCTGGCCGAGGGCCCCCAGGGCACGGCGGATGCGTACCTGCGGCTGCACCTGTTGTCGCATCGGCTGGTTCGGCCGCACGGGGTGAGCCTGGACGGGATTTTCGGCGCACTGCCGAACAATGCGTGGACGTCGGTCGGGCCGGTGCCGGTCGAGGAGATCGAGCACGTGCGACTGCGCGCGCGGGCGGCTGGTCAGCACCTGAGTGTGACGAGTGTGGACAAGTTCCCGCGGATGACGGACTACGTCGTACCGAGTGGGGTGCGGATCGGCGACGCGGACCGGGTGCGGCTGGGTGCGCACCTGGCCGAGGGCACGACCGTCATGCACGAGGGTTTCGTGAACTTCAACGCCGGCACGCTCGGTACGTCGATGGTCGAGGGCCGGATCGTCGCCGGGGTCGTGGTCGACGACGGCAGCGATATCGGGGCCGGCGCATCGATCATGGGCACGTTGTCCGGCGGTGGGACGCAGGTCGTGTCGATCGGCAAGCGCTGCCTGCTCGGAGCGAACGCTGGAACCGGGATCTCGCTCGGTGACGACTGCGTGGTCGAGGCGGGTCTCTACGTGACGGCCGGGACCAAGGTCACCCTGCCCGACGGCAGCGTGGTGAAGGCCCGCGACCTGTCCGGTCAGCCCGGGCTGCTGTTCATCCGCAACTCGGTCACCGGAGCGGTCGAGGCCCGGCCGCGGAAGGGTGAGGGCATCACCCTCAACGAGGCGCTGCATGCGAACGCGTGATCGTTGACACCACGCGCGCCAACCGCTGGGCGGGTTCGAGCGTCAACCACATCGTGATCTACACCGCGGAACCAGGCCACCGCTGTCGCACGTTGGGAGCGGTATGCCGATGAAGCGAGGCGTGCTCGTTGCCTTGGGGTCCATCGGGGCGCTCAGCCTCGTCATCGGCGGAGCTGTGGCCTGGGTCGGCGGGAAGGACCTCGGCCCGCTGCTGCCACCGCCGGAGCAGTGCGTGGCCACGGTCAACGGTGCGACCGTCGAGCTCGAGCTGGACCAGGCCGAGTCGGCCGCGATCATCGCGGGCGTCGCCGTACGGCGTGGGCTGCCGGGCCGGGCGGTCACGATCGCGCTCGCTACGGCGTACCAGGAGTCCGGCCTGCGCAACCTCGCCCATGGGGACCGGGACTCGCTGGGTCTGTTCCAGCAGCGGCCGTCCCAGGGCTGGGGTACGACGAAGCAGGTGCAGGACCCGCACTACGCGTCCGGCAAGTTCTACGACGCCCTGGTGAAGATCAAGGACTATCAGAAGCTCCCGATCACCGTCGCGGCCGACCGCGTCCAGCGCAGCGCCTTCCCGAACGCATACGCCGACCACGAGGGCGACGCCCGGGTGCTCGCCTCCGCGCTGACCGGCAATTCGAAGGCCGTCTTCAGCTGCACGGTCAACCCGGACGGCGTACCGGTCCAGACAGTCGGCAAGAACGGGCTGACGCCCCGCGCGGACGCCGTACGGCGGGATCTGCTGGCAACGTTCGGGCGGATCTCCACCGGTGGTTACGCGCCGGGCGGGGTCCGGTCCGGGCACATGGAGGGGTCGGCGCATTACGAGGGCCGGGCGGTCGACGTGTTCGTCCGGCCGATCACGGCGGCCAACACGACCAAGGGCTGGGCGATGGCGCAGTACCTGGTCGCCCGGGCCAAGCTGCTGAACATCCGCACGATCATCTTCAGCGACAAGATCTGGACCGCCGGCGGCCGCTCGGACAGCGGCTGGCGCGACTACACGCCGCCGAACCGCGGCGGCGACGAGAAGATCCTCCGGCACCTCGACCACGTGCACGTCGACGTACTCGACGACTGAGCTGAGACAGGTGGGGTGCCTGGTGGCACCCCACCCTCAGGTCTCAGTGCTCGTCGTGGATCTGCAGCGGCAGGGCGGCGATGAACTGGTGGTCCTTGTCGATCTTGCCCATCTTGGACGCGCCACCGGGCGAGCCCAGGTCGGTGAAGAAGTCGACGTTCGCGGTGTAGTAGTCCTTCCACTGCTCCGGGGTGTCGTCCTCGTAGTAGATGGCTTCGACCGGGCACACCGGCTCGCACGCTCCGCAGTCCACGCACTCGTCGGGGTGGATGTACAGCATCCGGTTGCCCTCGTAGATGCAGTCCACGGGACACTCCTCGACACAAGCGAGGTCCTTCAGGTCAACACACGGCTGCGCGATGACGTAGGTCACTGCTACTCCTCCTATGGCAGGCACGCGCAGCGATGGTCCTCTGGGTTGCTGCGATGCGGTGGTGCAAGAGTCTCTAGTATCACGGTAATACGTCGCCCACTCTGCCAGGAGTCCGGATCGTGTCAGGCCTTGGTACTCGTGATATCGGACACCGTGTTGTGGTCCGGCATCGAATTAAGGGTGGCCTAACCGACGTCATCGGCGTGCTCGAGGACCGTCGGGAGGGTCAGCTGGTGGTCCGGCATGCCGACAGCAGCCGGCACGAGATCGAACTCTCCGCGATCACCGCCGCCAAACCGATCCCGGAAATGCCGCTGCGCCCAGTCGACGTAGAGCAACTCTTCCTGACCACCGCGCTGGGCCGCCCGGCCGCCGAGACCGTGCATCTGGGCGAGTGGTTGCTGCGAGCCTCCTCTGGCTGGACCGGTCGCGGCAACTCGCTGCTCCCGGCCGGGAACCCTGGGATGCCGCTCGCCGAGGCACTCAAGCGTGCTGAAACCTGGTACGGCGAGCGCGGGCTGCCACCGCAGGCCCAGATCCGCCTCGGCAGCCCGGCCGCCACCGACCTGCAGGAGCTCGGCTGGATCGACGCCCACCCCGAGCGTTCCGACGTACTGGTCATGCACACCACGCTCGACCACGTGAACGCGCTCCCGCCGTACGAGGTCCAGCTCGCCGAGCACCCCGACCAGGCCTGGTACGGCGTCGCCTTCGAGGGACCGGTTCCCGCCCCGGCGCCGATTGTGCTGGAAGGTGCGCCCAAGGCCGTCTTCGCCTCGATCACGGTCGACGGCGAGCCGGTGGCGGTCGGCCGGGGCGCGATGACCGGTCACTGGCTCGGAATCGGCGCTCTCCGGGTCGAACCGGCTCACCGAGGCCGCGGGATGGTGGCGGCCGTCGTACAGGCTCTGGCGCGCTGGGCAGGGCCTCAGGGCGGCCGCCGGACCTATCTGGAGGTCCTGGAGAGCAATCTGCCGGCGGTGACGGCTTACCGGCGGCTCGGATATATGGAGGCGTATCGCTACCGGTATCTGGTGAGTCCGTCCCGCTAGGCTCAGCCGGTATGGCGGATCACGTGGTGGAGCGGCCCGAATACCCGGGGGATTTCGAAGGCACCGTGCGGGTCGAGTACACGCCGCACCCGGATGACGGGGTGGCGGATCCGGGTGAGGTCGTCTGGACGTGGGTCCCGTTCGAGGAGGACCACCACCGCGGGAAGGACCGGCCGGTGCTCGTGGTCGGGTCCGACGGGGCGTACCTGCTGGCGTTGATTCTGACCAGCAAGGACCATGATCGCGACGCCGCCGACGAGGCCCGCTGGGGCCGGGTCTGGATGGACGTCGGCCAGGGGGCCTGGGACCGCGAGGGACGGAACAGCGAAGTACGGCTGGACCGGGTCCTCCGCGTCGATCCGGTCCTCGTCCGCCGCGAGGGTGCGGTGATCGGCGAGGACCTGTTCAATCAGGTCGCTGCCGGGCTCCACACCCTCCACCGCGGCTGATCAGCTCGGAGGCTGATCAGCTCGGAGTACGGGGCGGGGTGGTCTGGGTGCCCTGCGGACCGTTCGGGCCGCCCGGGGGCGGGGTCGTGGTCCCGGGCTTCGGGCCGCAGCGGATGTCGTCGGCCGCGTTGTAGTGCGTGGTGAACTGCTCGGTCTTGACCTTCGCGCCGTTCTTGTAGAAGTCCCGGAAGATCGTGATGTCGAAACCGGCGGTCGGTGCCTGCGGCCGGCAGCCCGGCTCCTGGCTGTAGACCAGGCCGGGGGCGCGGTTGTTCGACTTGCCGGAGGCCCGCGCTTTGATCTCGTACACCTTGGTGCCCCAGATCTTGACCGTGATCCGGCCCTGGCTGCCGGGCTTGGACGCGGTGAAGATGGTCTGGATGTAGATCCCGTTGTTGGAGTCGTTGAGGAACTTCAGGTCCACCGACGGCCACGCGACGGTCGCCTCGCGGCCGATCGGGTAGCGGCTGATGTAGACGCTGTGCGCCTTGTGCTCGACATCCTTGAGCCCGGCGAAGAACGCCGCGTTGAAGGTCGTGGTCGCCGACTGCGAGACACCGCCGCCGAGGTCCAGCTTGAAGACGCCACCGCTGATGATGTTGCCCTCGGTGAAGCCGTTCTCCTTGGTCCGCTCGCCGACGATCTTGTTCAGGCTGAACATCTCGTTCGGCTTCAGCAGCGTGCCGTTGATCTTGCGGGCCGCGGTGCCGATGTTGGTGTTGCGGTACGGCGCGTGCGGGAACTCGGTGGTGAACTCCCCCATCACCTCTTTGATGCCGAGCGCCTGGATCTGCTCGGTGGTCACCTTCGCCTTGGTGCTCGCCAGGCCGACCGCGGCCTTGCGCTCACCGGCCGGCTTGGTCAGCACCGAGATGATCGCCGGGACCACCTTGGTGCGGTCGACGACCATGCCGTCGACCGCCGGGACGACCCGCGGCTTACCGCCCGCGATCTCGAAGGTCGCGTCCTTCGGCAGCGTCTCCAGGGTCTTGAACCGCTTCTGGAACAGCGGCTCCAGCTGCTTGCCGCTCAACGTGGGAGTGACCTGGCCGTCCTTCACCGTGAAGGTCAGCGCCGGTGCGAACTCGGACGGGCTGAGCGAGATCGACTTGTCGCCGACGGTCAGCCTGATCGGCGCGGCCACGGCCGGCTCGGCGAAGTCCGTGATCGCCTTGCTGATCGCGTCGGAGTCGGCCTGCGGCTGGGTCACCTGCACCGGCAGGTCCGCCGCGGTGCCGCCGCTCGGGTAGGCCTTGAGCACGACGTCGACGGCCTTCGCAGTGTCCAGCTCGAGACCTTCGGCCGGCTTGTGCGAGACCGGCTTGAGGCCGTCGAAGGTGATCGAGCCCTCGGTCGCCGGGCGGTTCACCTGCTTGGCGAGCTTCGCGACCGCAGCCTGCAGCTTCGCCTCATCCTTGGTGACCACCGGCTCGACCGCGGAACCACCGGTCAGAGCCCGCCAGATCCGGGCGGGGCCCAGGCTGCGCCCGGCACCTGCCTGCGCCACGGTCGCGTCGACGTCCAGGCTGAGTCCAGCCTCGGCCGGATTCACCGAGTACGACGTCGCGGAGTCGCCGGCCTTGAACTTGACCGGCTGCGCCAGCCGATCCTTCAGCCCGGTCTCGAGCTTGGCCTTGGCGTCGGTCTGCGACAACCCGCCGAGCGGGATACCGAGCACGGTGGTGTCACCGGGAATCTTGTCTCCGGCGAACGCGAAGGCGGCGCCGTACCCCACGACGAGCACGCCTAGTCCTGCCGCGGCAATAATCCCCGCGAGCTGCTTCTTCCCCACCGGACGAAGTCCTCCTGCTCAATGCCGTGGTCAGGCCTGTGCCCGCTCGGGACACAAGGGCATATCTTACGGGACGGGGCAGGCCTTCCCGACCTTTGGGGCAGGCCCCGCCTGCCTCAAAAGCCCCCTTCGCCACGCTCAGCGGCCGGGCAGCTCCCGATAGTGACTGGCGTGATGGACCAGCGCCCCGGCGTTCGGGGCTTCCCCGAGGCCCAGACTGAGCACCTCGCCGACCACGATCGTGTGGTCACCACCCTCGTACGTCGCCCAGGTCCGGCACTCCAGCCACGAGAGCGACCCCGTGATCACCGGGCAGCCGGTCTTCGGGCCGGCCTCGGTCGCAACCCCGTCGAACTGGCTGTACAGATCCCGCCCCGACCGGGCGAACCGGGCGGCCAGCTCCTGCTGGTCCGCCGCCAGCACCGATACAGCCCAATAGCCGCAGTCGAGGACGGCGTCGTGCATCCGGACGCCCTTGTCGACGCAGACCAGCACCAGCGGCGGGTCCAGCGACACCGAGGTGAACGCGTTCGCCGTCATCGCATGGGCCACGCCGTCCTGCAGCGTGCTCATGATCAGGATCCCGGCCGCGAACTGGCTCAGTGCCGCCCGGAACTCCTCGGGCGGCACGGTCCCGCTGGGCTCGGGAGTCACTGACACCTCAGCAGCCTATGCCCGGCCGATGGTTGATGTCTGAACCAAGCGTGTGGCGACGGTCACGCGAGGCCGGCAAACAGGTCGTCCTCGACGCCGTTGGGACCGGGGGCGGCCGTGCCCTTGACCAGGCGGTAGCCCTCGTCGCCGAAGATCGAGCTGCCGTTGTTGTTCGACAGGGCGAAGAACGGCCCGTCCACCGTGATCTGGGTGGCGTGCGCCTTCATCGCGTTCATCTTGCGATCCATGTACGCCGAGCCGTCGACGATCGCGTCGATGAACCGGTCCGGGGTGATCATCGGCGGCATCGGGCCCTCCGGATCCATCCCCTCGAAGGTCGTGGTGTCGCCGGCCGCGCGGAGCTCGCGCAGGCTCGCCCGCATCGCCGACTCGATGATCGCGGTCCAGTAGATCTTCGGGATCTCCCAGGCCGGGCCGAGATCCTCCCGGTACGACCGGGCGCCGGCCAGGGCAGCGGCGTACATCGCGACGCGGTGCGCCTTGATGTGGTCGGGATGGCCGTAGTTCCCGTACTCGTCGTAGGTGACCAGGACCTGCGGGCGGATCTCCCGGATCACCGGGACCAGATCGTTCGCCGCGGTCAGCAGGTCGGCCTGCCAGAAGCTGTCCTGACGGGTGTCCGGCGGGACGTCGGCGTTGCCCTCGTCGTTGTAGATCATCCCGGTGTCGCGGTACTTGCCGGGGCCGCCGAGGTAGCGGTGGTCGGTGACGCCGAGCTCGGCCATCGCGGCGTCGAGCTCGGTGATCCGGTGTGGTCCCAGCTGGTCGGTCTGGTCAGCGGCCAGATGGGACAGATCCGGAACGAGCACCTCGCCCTCTTCACCGAGAGTGCACGTGATCAGCGTGACGTGGGCGCCTTCGTCCACGTACCGCGCCATGGTTGCGCCGTTGTTGATGGTCTCGTCGTCAGGGTGGGCGTGTACCAACAACAACCGACGGTCAGGGAGCTCAGCCATGTTCAAACACTACGTCGCAGCCCCGACAGTTATTCCCGCCAGTTGTTCCGGTCAGCCGAAACGACGGACCAGCAGGCAGCCGGCCTGGAACCGGGACTTGGCGCCGAGCCCGACCACCAGGGCACTGACCTCGGCCCGGACCGTCCGCAGGGACAGGCCGAGCTCACGAGCGATCGCGGCATCCTTCGTCCCGGTGGACAGCATCCGCCCGATCGCGATCTGACGGCTGGTCAGCTCCTTGATCGCCGCCGGCGTCTGCCGCCGGGATCCCAGTTCGTAGATCTCGCAGACATCTTCCGGTTCGACGTCTTCCCTCCGGATGGAAGGGACGACCTGATACACCGACATTCCTCACTCCT
This sequence comes from Kribbella albertanoniae, assembly GCF_004348455.1. Taxonomy (GTDB): domain Bacteria; phylum Actinomycetota; class Actinomycetes; order Propionibacteriales; family Kribbellaceae; genus Kribbella; species Kribbella albertanoniae. The sequence continues at coordinate 21,831 of NZ_SMKA01000081.1, read as the reverse complement.
CCCCAGTAGCGTGCAGAAGGATTCTCGCGGCCGGCGTAGACCACTCACCAGGTACAACCCATACAAACGACCCATACAGTTGCGGTCGGGGCCGTTTTCTCAGCGTGATCCGACGGTTCCGGAACGTCGTTTCCGCCGAATGTGACTTCCGCCACTACAACTGGTTGCGCAGGGCCCTCACGAACGGCCGATCCGGTACCAGCCAGTCCGCTTCGACGAGTTCGTCCGCCCCGAACCACCGCAGTTCGGCGTGCTCCCGCCGTACCGGCTCGCCCGTCACGATCGTCGCCCGGTAGACGTGCAGCCGGTACTTGTCGGAGATGTCCACCCCGGGTCCGAGTGAGGCGCCGATCTCGACATCGAGGTCCAGTTCCTCGCGCAGTTCGCGGGCACCCGCCTGCGCTTCGGTCTCCCCTGGCTCGACCTTCCCACCCGGGAACTCCCAACCACCCTCAGACCCCGGCCGGTACGCCGCCAGCACCCGCTCGCCACGCACGACGGCTACCCCTACAACAATCTGCACAGGACGACTCTGTCAGACATGTAACGAAAAACCGTCGGTGGGCTAGGGCACGATGAGCCGTATGCCGTTGCAGAACAGGGTTCTTCCCACCCAGGAGATCGTGGCCGAGGACGGTCGCGGCCTCCTGATGGGCAACCGTGGCACCCTGCACAGCCCGGATCGCCGCCTCGGCACGACGCGCTGGCGCTCCAAGGCGTGGATCTGCTGCGTCCTTGACTGGAAGGGAGTTCAGCGCGATCCGATGCCGGCCGGGCGCTGGACGGCCTTGTTCTTCTTCGACGAAGCCGTCGCCCTCGCCGCCGGGCATCGACCTTGTCATTACTGCCGGCGCAGAGACTTCCTGCGGTACGCCGGGGCCTGGGCGCAGGGACAAGGCCTCGACGAACGCCCACGCGCGCCCGCGATGGACGCCGTACTGCACAGTCAACGCGTCGAGCCGCGCACGCGCCGGCAACGCACCGCCGTGCGACCACTGGCCGAGCTGCCCGACGGCGCCATGGTCCGGTACGACGGCCGTCCGGCGCTCGTGCTCGACGGACAAGTGCTGCCGTGGTCGTGGCAGGGTTACGAAAACCCGCGCCGGCCACCGGGACTGATCGAGATCGAGGTGTTGACGCCAGCGGCGAATCTCGTTGTGCTGAAGGCCGGATTCACTCCATTACTCCACTCGTCGGCCGTCGGCAACTGAGGCAACCCTAAGTAGAAACACGCCGTACCGAGAGGTCTTCCGTTGCATGCCGGAGCGCGGCAAAGTGTGCCCATACTGACAGCTACAACACCATCACTGGAGTCGGCATGGGTGAAGGCAACAGCGACGTTGCGCCCGTCGTCCGCGCACTCGAAGCGCTACATGCGGCCGTCGGAAAGCTCAGTCAGACCTACGGAGACACCCTCGGCGTCCGCCGACTGGTGTCCGACGTGGCCCGCTTGAGCGACGACTTGGCCGAGCTCGGCCCTCCCGACCCGAAGCACAGACCCGGACCGGTTCCGGAGGACCTCGAGGAGATTCCCGACGTGGAGTATGACGCGTCCATGTGGACAGACGCGGAGCATGAAGGCTTCGGCGCACCTGATCGGCGTGCCCCCTGATGGCACATGGAGTTGATTCGCCGGGACGCGCACAGGTTGGACTGAAGACAGCAAGGACCGATCGGTGGTGGCTGGCGCCGCTGCGGATCGGAGTGATCCTGGGCTTCTTCATCGTCTACGCGACGATCCGGATCTTCATGAACAAGTGGTACTGGGTGGACGAGCACCACTACCTGACCCCGCTGTACTCGCCGTGTGTCACCGAGTCGTGTGTGCCGGGGTCGAGTCACCTGGGGACCTGGTTCCCGAAGTTCCCGGTGTTCATCCCGTTCAGCATCATCACGTTCGCCGTACTGGCCGGCTTCCGCGGTACTTGCTACTACTACCGCAAGGCGGGCTGGCGTTCGCTACTGCTCGCGCCCGGCGCGTGCGCCGTACCGGAGCCGCACAAGAAGTACAGCGGTGAGAGCAAGTTCCCGCTGACCGGTCTGAACCTGCACCGCTACTTCTTCTACGGCGCGCTGGTCTTCGGTGTGCTCAACGTCTACGACGGCGTGCTCGCCTTCCACGGCACGGACGGCGGCTTCGGCATCGGCCTCGGCACGGTGATCATCTGGATCAACCTGGTGATGCTCTGGCTGTACACGCTGTCCTGCCACGCCTGCCGGCACATCGTCGGCGGCCGGCTGAAGAACTTCTCCAAGCACCCGTGGCGGTACCGGTACTGGACCTGGGTGTCCAAGCTGAACCCGAAGCACGGCACGTTCGCGATGGCGTCGCTGTTCACCGTGATCCTGACCGACTTCTACATCATGGCGCTGTCGGCCGGCTGGTTCTCCGACCTGCGCTTCTTGAACTGAGGATCTGCGAGATATGACTGAGCTGGAACGACACACCTACGACGTCGTCGTGATCGGGGCCGGCGGCGCCGGTCTGCGCGCGGCGATCGAGGCCCGCGAGCAGGGCAAGCGCACCGCGATCGTGTGCAAGTCGCTGTTCGGCAAGGCGCACACCGTGATGGCCGAGGGCGGCTGCGCGGCCGCGATGGGCAACGCGAACGCGAACGACAACTGGAAGACGCACTACGTCGACACGATGCGTGGCGGCAAGTTCCTGAACAACTGGCGGATGGCCGAGCTGCACGCGCAGGAAGCCCCCGACCGGGTCTGGGAGCTGGAGACGTACGGCGCTCTGTTCGACCGGACCCCGGACGGCAAGATCAGCCAGCGCAACTTCGGCGGTCACACCTACCCGCGGCTCGCGCACGTCGGCGACCGGACCGGCCTGGAGCTGATCCGCACCCTGCAGCAGAAGATCGTCTCGCTGCAGCAGGAGGACTTCGAGGCGACCGGCGACTACGAGGCCAACCTCAAGGTGTACGCCGAGTGCACGGTCACCGAGCTGCTCAAGGACGGCGACGCGATCTCCGGTGCCTTCGGGTACTGGCGTGAGTCCGGCCGGTTCATCCTGTTCGACGCGCCCGCGGTCATCCTGGCCACCGGCGGCGTCGGCAAGTCGTTCAAGGTCACCTCGAACTCGTGGGAGTACACCGGTGACGGTCACGCCCTCGCGATGCGGGCCGGCGCGACGCTGATCAACATGGAGTTCATCCAGTTCCACCCGACCGGCATGGTCTGGCCGCCGTCGGTGAAGGGGATCCTGGTCACGGAGTCGGTGCGCGGCGATGGCGGCGTACTGAAGAACTCCGAAGGCAAGCGGTTCATGTTCGACTACGTTCCGGACGTCTTCCGTGCGCAGTACGCGGAGACCGAGGAAGAGGCCGACCGCTGGTACAAGGACGCCGACAACAACCGGCGCCCACCGGAGCTGCTGCCCCGCGACGAGGTCGCCCGGGCGATCAACTCCGAGGTCAAGGCCGGCCGCGGCACCCCGCACGGCGGCGTCTTCCTGGACGTCTCCTCCCGGCTGCCCGCCGAGGAGATCCAGCGCCGGCTGCCGTCGATGTACCACCAGTTCAAGGAGCTGGCGGACGTCGACATCACCGCGGAGCCGATGGAGGTCGGCCCGACCTGTCACTACGTGATGGGTGGTGTCGAGGTCGAGCCGGACACCGCGCAGTCCTCGGTCAAGGGCCTGTACGCCGCCGGTGAAGTGGCCGGCGGGATGCACGGTTCGAACCGCCTCGGCGGCAACTCGCTGTCCGACCTGCTCGTCTTCGGCCGCCGCGCCGGAGCCGGTGCGGCGATGTACGTCGAGTCGCTCGGCAAGGACCGGCCGCAGATCTCCGAGGCCGATATCGACGCTGCCGCGGCCGAGGCCCTGGCGCCGTTCGAGCTCGAGGGCGGGGAGAACCCGTACACGATCCACCAGGAACTCCAGCAGTCGATGAACGACCTGGTCGGCATCATCCGCAAGGCCGACGAGATCGAGCAGGCGCTGGCGCGGCTGACCGAGTTCCGCGGCCGGATCGCGAAGATGACGGTCGAGGGGCACCGGCAGTTCAACCCCGGCTGGCACCTCGCCCTGGACCTGCGCAACATGCTGACCGTGTCGGAGTGCGTCGCCAAGGCCGCCCTCCTGCGGGAGGAGTCCCGCGGCGGTCACACCCGCGACGACTTCCCCGGGATGAACGCCGAGTGGCGCAAGCTGCTCCTGGTCTGCTCCCTGGAGAGCGACGGCGACGCGGTCACCGTGGTCAAGAAGGACCAGATCCCGATGCGCGAGGACCTGCTCGAGCTGTTCGAGCGCACCGAACTGGCGAAGTACCTCACCGAAGAGGAGCTGCCCGCATGAGTTACCTAGCCAAGTTCCGTGTTTGGCGGGGCGACGCCGACGGCGGTGGGCTGAAGGACTACGAGGTCGAGGTGAACGAGGGCGAGGTCGTCCTCGACGTCATCCACCGGCTGCAGGCGACGCAGACGCCGGACATGGCGGTCCGGTGGAACTGCAAGGCCGGCAAGTGCGGCTCCTGCAGCGCCGAGATCAACGGCATGCCGAAGCTGCTGTGCATGTGCCGGATGAACACCTTCGAGGAAGGGGAGACCGTCACGGTCACCCCGATGCGGACCTTCCCGGTGATCAAGGACCTCGTCACCGACGTCTCCTTCAACTACCAGAAGGCCCGCGAGATCCCCGCGTTCAAACCGCCGGCCGACCTGAAGCCCGGTGAGTACCGGATGCAGCAGGTCGATGTCGAGCGCTCGCAGGAGTTCCGCAAGTGCATCGAGTGCTTCCTGTGCCAGGACACCTGTCACGTCATCCGTGACCACGAGGAGAACAAGGAATCCTTCTCCGGCCCCCGGTTCCTGATGCGCATCGCCGAACTCGACATGCACCCCCTCGACGCCGGCGACCGCCAGCACGCGGCCCAGGAACAACACGGCCTCGGCTTCTGCAACATCACCAAGTGCTGCACCGAGGTCTGCCCCGAACACATCAAGATCACCGACAACGCCCTCATCCCGATGAAGGAACGAGTCGCCGACCGCAAGTACGACCCCATCGTCTGGCTGGGCAACAAGATCCGCCGCCGCGCCTGACACTGGTGTGCTTTGCTGCTGCGCCCGATCGCTTGTTGCGGTCGGGCGCAGTTCTGTTGTGGGAACCGCAGTTAGCCGAGGCGTCGTAGAGCTGTCTCGACGGCGGTCTCGACCCCGGAGGTCATGCCGGGCACATCGACGGGACGGCGCCCGGCGACCTGGGCGCTGATCCACTTCGACGCGCTGTCGTCGTAGTGCAGCAGGGCATACAGGTCCCACCACGGATCGAGAGTCACCCCGGCGATCGACTCGTAGAGCGACCGAAGCTGCTCCGCCCACTCGGGCGAGTAGAGCGCCGCGAGGTACCGCCGACAGTGCCCGACGTCGATGGCGCGCGACCCCTGATGGATGGAGTTCCAGTCGGTCAGGCCAGTGATCTTCCCGCGCGACCACAGCAGGTTGACCGGCAGAAGATCGCAATGCAGAAAGACAGCCTCGTCCTCTGGCGGCAGCTCGGCCATGGCAGCGAACGCCGTTTTCCACACAGCCGGCTTGTGTGCGTCGGTCGGCACCCGGAACCCGTCCAGAGGAGCGATCCAAGAATCCGTCCAAGGTCTGAACGTCTTCGCGGGAAGATCCAGGGAGTGCAGCAAGACAGCAAGCTCCGCGATCCGCGTCAGCCACGACCGAGGTTCCGCCGGATTGAGGTCAACGTGCCCCGGCAACCGCGTCATCAGCAACGACGGCGCGCCTCCCGTCGAAGCACCGGCAACATCAGCAGCCAGGATGCTCGGAACCGGCAGCCCGCTCCCCGCCACCACGCCAAGGTTGGCGATCTCCTGCTCCAAGGGCCCCTTTAACCCAAGCCCACCCGGGTACTGCCGCAGCACGACGAACGTTCGCGTCCCACCGCGCTCGACAGTCAGCCGATGCACCGCCGAGCAGACACCACCGGTCATCCGCCGATACCCAACCACACGACTGCCCCGCCCCATCGACGCCTCAACCCACTCGAACGTCTCCCCAGAGGGCCGCCGCTCCCTGAACCCGCCATCCCTCCAGTCGCCGTCACTCATGACCACGACCCTATGCATCAGACCCCTGCCGCGACACACGGTTTTCCAACCCACCGAGGCAGTGCGGATGTCGTCGGCAAGGACACGTAGTAGTCGACCTCAAGGCCCTCCCAGACAACCCGCCAAGCACGAACTGCCCCCGCAGAACCGCACACCACGTGTCCTTACCGACATCCCACGCACACGAGTCCGCCCGTCCGCGCACCTGACTCTGCCTCACCCTTGGAGGCGTCTCGCCGGGCACCTGTCGGAGCGGACCTGCACCACCCACCAACTGCGGTTCGGGAGCTGGCCGGAGGCGTGGCGGACGTCGGCGAGGGCTGCTAGTGGGTGATGGCCGTCCGCCCCAGCCGCAAGCAGGCGGCGTGCGGCGCAGGAAGCGTCGATCGGGCCGGAGGTTGTCGCGTGGCCGTCATGCCCGTCACAACGTCCGAAGGTCCGGAACACCAGGTGCGCGTGTCCTTCGGACGTTAGCCCCGAGCAGTTGCGGGTACGGCGGCCCGCCGGCGCGCGTGCAGGGGGGCCGGGTGTACTGCGGTCACGTAGTGGGGAGCTCGGACATCTGATGGCGTGTCCGGGGTCCCCAGTGGGTGTACGCGGTTCAGCTGGTTACTGCGTGGGCTGGGGAGTGCTACCCGTCGCTTTCGGAGGTACGACTCCCCAGCAGCGGCGAGCAACCACTGCCGTAGGAGACGGGCCGCATCGGAGCGCACCGTCACCGCACCCGCCGTACAAGAACCCACATCCAGCAGAAGGGCCGGAATGTCCGGGCGGCCAGTCCTGGAGGATCCGCGCAGCGACAGGACGTATAGGTCCACTGCCGGGGGTCGGCACGCTCGCCGATGTGGCTGCGGGTGGTTAGTGGAGGTATACGTCCTGTCGTTCGGATGATTCCTTGGCAACTGGGCAATCGGCACGGCGGGAAGGCTCCGGGGCGGGTTCACCCGTGTGGGTGAACCGGCGTCCGCCCGGCACGGCCTAGGGTTCGAGGCATGGATGTTGCGATTGCTGGGTTGTTCAGCCTGGTTGTGTTCATGGTGCTCTTCATTCCGGTGGCGCAGCGGTTGCTGGGGGTTCGGTTCGGGCTGGTGCGGTTGGCGTTGGCGGCGGGGTTGACGTTGTCCACGTTCAGTCCGATTGCCAATGCGCTGGTGGGGCCGCCGCCGTTCACGGGGTCGAATGCGGCGGCGTTGGCGTTCGTGGGGCTGACGACGTTGTGCGCGACGTTGTGTGGGCTGGTGTTTCTGGTGCTGGCGGAAGCGTTGGTGCCGACGGGGTCGTTGCCTCGGGCCCGGGATCTGCGGCGGGATGTGGCCGGGCGGATCGCGCGGACGCGGCGGTATCTGCAGATTCTCCGGATCGCGGTCAAGCATGGACTGGGACCGTATCTGCGCGGCCGGCGGCGGCCAGGCCGGGAGAACGCGGCCGGGCAGGCGGAGTTGGCGCGGTCATTGCGGCTGGCGCTGGATGATGCCGGTGTCACGTTCGTGAAGCTCGGGCAGGTGTTGTCGACGCGCAGCGACATCATCCCGCTCTCGGTCGCCAACGAGCTGAGTCGCCTGCAGGATCAGGTCACGCCCGCACCGTGGGCGGAGATCGAGCAAGTCCTGACCGAGGAGCTCGGCGCACCGCCGAACCAGGTGTACGACGAGTTCGTCACCGAACCGCTCGCCGCGGCCAGCGTCGCGCAGGTCTACACCGCGACCCTCCGAACCCCAGAGGCACAAAGCGTCGTGGTGAAGGTCCAGCGCCCGGGCATCGCGAGTGTCGTCGACCGCGATCTGGATATCGTACGGCGCCTCGCCCGCCTACTGGAGCGGAACACCGACTGGGGTCGTTCGATGGGCGTCCGTGCGCTGGCTGATGGTTTCGCCGACGCGATACGGGAGGAGCTCGACTTCACCGTCGAGGCGGGCAACATGGCGGCGGTCGCGGCCGGCCAATCGGTTGCCGCCAGCAACGACATCGTCGTACCCGAACTCCACGCCCGCCTGTCCACCCACCGTGTACTCACCATGCAGCGGCTGGACGGGATCGGCCTCGGCAACGCCGCGCCCGCGATCGCCGAGCGCGGTCTGGACGCCGTTCGGCTGGGTCGCACGCTGTTCGACTGTCTGCTCGGCCAGGTCGCGATCGACGGGGTCTTCCACGCCGACCCACACCCAGGCAACTTCCTGCTGCTCAAAGACGGCCGCATCGGCATGCTCGATCTCGGCTCGGTCGGCAGGCTCGATCCGGCGACCCGAGAGGCACTGCAACGGTTCCTGCTGGCGATCGATCACGGGGACCCGGTCGGGGCCACCGATGCGCTGCTCGAGATCGTCGATCGCCCCGACGTCATCGACGAACGTGGTCTGGAGCGAGCAGTCGGTCAGTTCATGACCCGGCATCTGACCGGTGCGGTGGCGATCGGTCCAGCGATGTTCAACGACCTGTTCAAGATCATCACGTCGCATGAGCTCGGGGTTCCGCCCGAGGTCGCGGCGGTGTTCCGGGCGCTGGCCACGATCGAGGGCACGATCAGCCGCATCTCCCCCGGATTCGACCTCGTCGGTGCGTCCCGGCAGTTCGCCTCAGCGCATATCACCGACCGGCTGACTCCGGAGGCACTCCGCCGTACGGCGACCGAGGAGCTCGCGTCGATCCTGCCGATGCTGCGTCGCCTGCCACGGCGGATCGACCGGATCGCCGCCGCGGCCGAGAGCGGTCGGCTCGGTCTGAATGTTCGGCTGCTCGCCGACGAACGCGACCGGCAGCACCTGACCGGCCTGCTGCACCAGGTCCTGCTCGCCGTCCTCGGCGCGACCGCCGGCCTGATGGCGGTCCTTCTGCTCGGCATCGACGGCGGCCCGCGAGTCAGCGCGAACATCACCCTCTACCAACTGTTCGCCTACAACCTGCTGGTGATCTGCGCAGTGCTGGTTCTCAGGGTCCTCGTCCTGATCTTCCGGATTCCCGAAAAAACCGGTGCGCGTTAAAAGTCCAGTTGTGCCAAAATAACCGCCATGGCTACCTATGTCCTCGTCCACGGCTCGACCAGCAACTCGTTCCTCTGGACGTCGGTCCAACGCGAACTCGCCCTCCGCGGACTACCGTCGTACGCGGCCGATCTGCCCGGCCACGGCCTCGACGCGCAGTACCCGGCCGCCTACCAGGCCCCGCAGGACCTGGACGCCTGGGCGACCGAGCCCTCCACCCTCGCCACGGTCACCCTGCAGGACAACGTCGACAGCCTCCTTCCCGCCGTACGGCGCCTGGCCGCGAACGGACCGGTCGTCCTGGTCGGCGCGAGCCTCGGCGGTGTCACGATCACCGCACTGGCCAACCAGGCACCGGAGCTCGTCGATCACCTCGTCTACATCTCCGCCTGGGCGCCGGTGTCGAAGCCGAACCCGATCGAGTACATGGGGGAGCCCGAGTTCGCCGAGAGCCTGTTGCCGTCCGTGGCCGGCCTGTCGGTCGGCGATCCCGCAGTGATCGGCGCCGGCCGGGCGAACTACCGCACCGCCGACAAGGCGCTCCTCGAGGCACTGAAGGCCGCCACGATGGCCGAGGCGACCGACGCGCAATTCCTTGCCCTGCTCAACATTCTGCAGCCCGACGAGTCGCTGCAGGTGATGATGGGCGACGCCCGCGCCGACGCCGCCACCTGGGGCACGATCCCGCGCACGTTCATCCGGCTGACCGCGGACCGCTCGCTCCCGATCGCCGTGCAGGACCTGCTGATCCGCGAGGGCGACGAACTCACCCCGGACAACCAGTACGCCGTACAGTCGCTCGACGCGAGCCATGTCGGCTGGATCTTCCAGCCGGACCGGATCGCGGAGCTGCTGGCCGGAGTTGACCTCAAGTCCGCTTGAACTCCCAGGATGACGGGATGACCGCAGACCTGTCGACCCCAGCCCCGAAACTGCTGAGCGGCCCGCACCTACCACTCGCGCTGGGCGTGATCGGCCTGGTCACCCTGAGCGCCCTGGAGAACCGCGCCGTCGGTACGACGTTGCCGACGATGGTGCGTGAGTTCGACGCGCTCGGCAGTTTCGGGGTGGCCAACGCGGCTCCGAACGCGAGCTTCGTGTTCGCCCTGGCCGTCGCCGGGCTCTGGTCGGATCGGCACGGACCGATCCGGACCCTGCGGCTCGGGGCGATCGCGTTCGGGCTGGCCCAGCTGCTGATCGGGTTCGCGGTGGCGATGCCGATGGTGATTGCCGGCCGGGTGCTGAGCGGGATCGCCGAGGGTCTGCTCGATGTCTCGCTGCTCGTCCTGGTCGCCCGCGCACTGCCCGCCGCGCTGCGGCCGCGGATGATGTCGCTGATCTCGGCGATGTGGGTGCTGCCGTCGATCTTCGGCCCGCCGCTGACCGGCGTGATCACCGAGCAGTTCGGCTGGCGCTGGGTGTTCCTGGGCGCCGTCGTACTGCTGGTCCCGACCTGGTTGTTGCTGCAGCCGGCGATCCGGCAGTCGCAGAACAGTCCGGAGCCCGAGCGCACCCCCGAGCACATCGCGGAACTGGCTGCCTGGCGTACGGCGCTGCCGTGGGCGGCCGCGATCTCGGTCGCGCTGTTCACGTTGACGCTGACCGGTGACCACCTCGACGGACATCGGGTGCTCGGTGGCACGGTGATCGCCGTCGCGCTCGTCGTACTGGGCGTGGCGGCAGTCCGGGTGATGCCACGTGGAGCGTTCGTCGCCGAGCGTGGATTCCCGGCGGTGGTCGCGATCCGCGGGCTCGTCGGTGCCGGATTCGCCGGCGTCGGTGTCTACCTGCCGCTGTTGCTCACGCTGCTGCATCACTTCAGCCCGGCCCGGGCGGGTGTGAGTATGTCCGTCACCGGGGTGTTCTGGGCGCTGGGTTCCTGGTTGCAGGGCCGCGACCACAACTTCCAACGCGTCAACGTACTGCGTACTGGTCTCGCCCTGATGACCGTCGGGATCGCGATCACTTCGTTGCTGGCCTGGACCGACGCGACCGCCTGGTTCGGACTGACCGGCTGGGCGATCGCGGGAATCGGCATGGGGCTCAGTTCGTCGAGTCTCTCGGTGCTGATGCTCGACCTGTCCGACGCCGGCAACTCCGGCCGCAACGCGAGTGCCGCCCAGATGGCTTCGGTCATGAGCATCGCGACCGCCGTCTCCGTCACCGGTACCTTGCTGGCGCTGAACGCGGACGACCCACAGCCCTGGGTGTTCGGCGTGATCGTTAGCGCAGGCGCCGTACTGACTGCCCTTGCACTCCTGTGTGCCGGGCGGGTGCGTCGGAAGGTCTAGAGTGACGACATGGCTGAACTGCTCACGGACGACCAGATCGATCTCGCGCTTCGCGACCTGATCCCGCTGTGGAAGGCCGTGGACAAGACGCTGGTGCGGACCGTCGAGCGGGAGACGTTCCTGGACGGCATCCGGCTGGTCGCCACCGTTGCGCAACTGGCCGAGGCCACCGGGCACCACCCGGACATCGACATCCGCTACAAGAAGATCACCTTCCGGGTCACCAGCCATGACTCGGGCGGTATCACCGAGGACGATCTCGTCCTCGCGCACCACATCGACACCGCGGCCGGATAAATCAGCTTTCGTACATCGGTTACCGTTGCCGGGTGACTTCTGTCGACGAGTACCGCCTGCTGGGATTCTCCGACGAGGACCGGGAGGACGCCGAGAAGTTCGCGGCGGATCCGGCCGTGGTCGAGGACTTCGTCACCCAGTTGCGGGCCGGGGTCGGCCGCCAGGGCACCGAACCGCAGCACCGGATGCCGGAGGACACCCGCAACACCGTCGCGGCGTTGCTGGCGACAGTCCCGGAGATCCGGAAGTACCACGCGGAACGCGGGATCCCGGATGACACCAGCTGGGCGACGCTGGCCGATCTCGGCAAGCAACTGGAGGTCAGCCGGCGGACCCACGGCAAGTACGGCCTGGCCACGCACTGGTGGCTGACGATCCACTGGGCCGGCCAGATCTACGCCCTGGGCCGGTTGCAGTGGGCGCTCTACCAGGTCACCGAGGACAAGCCGGTGCCGGGGACCGAGCCAGGTGAATGGGTCGTCGGCGTCCACATCCCTGAGACCGGTCCGCTCTCGCCCGAGCTCGTCGACGCGAGCTTCGCGCAGGCTCGCGAGTTCTTCCCGCGGTACTTCCCGGAGTACCCGGTCAAGACCGTCACGCTGCACTCGTGGCTGCTCGACCCCTACCTCCTCGACAACCTGCCGCCCGAGTCGAACATGGTCCGCTTCGGTCGCCGCTTCACGCCGTACGGGACACCGATCGACAACCAGGAGAGCGCGATCTTCTTCACCTTCCGCAGCCGCGACCTCGGCCGGCTGGACGAGTTCCCGCAGGACACCACCTTGCAGCGACTGGTCGTCAGCCGGATCAAGCAGGGCGGCACCTGGCAGGACGCGAGCGGCTATACCCAGTTCTAACGGCGGCCGCTCGGGACCCCGGCGTACTTCGCGAGCCAAGCGGCCAGCTCGATGTTGCTGACGCATCGGACGTCGGGCTGCTTGCAGGTCTCCTTGACGAACGTCGTCAGGGCGTCGGAGTAGATGCTGTTGTTCCAGCGGTTGAAGTGGTTGCCGAGGAACAGCGGCGGGTTCCCCTTCGCCCGGGACCGCGCAAGTTGCTGCCGGTACGTCGCCAGCACCTGTGCCCGTAGTTGCGGAACCTGCGCGACGGGCGCCTTCTTGGCCTTGGTCTGCGCGTACCAGATGTTGTAGTCCATGGTCAGCGTGTTCTTGGTCGTCCCCGCGAGCACGACGTCCTGCAGCGGGAAGTTCCACAGCCCGTCGACCTTCTTCGGCCAGCGCAGATAGCCGGGCGCGGACGCGTCGTACACCATGCCGCGATAACCCATCGCCCGCCGGTACGCCGCCCTGTTGCCTTCCAGGCACGGGGTTCGCATCCCCTTCACCGTGGAAGGGTCGAACGGAGCCGCGACCGTCTTCCCAGCCGCGAGGCCGGGGCCGGTGCGAACCATATGGTCGAAGGCGTTCAGTTCGGCCGTCCACTGCGCGGAGGTCCATTCGCCGACGCCCTTCGGCCCGCAGAAGTGACCGTTGACGTGGGTGCCGATCTCGTGACCCTCGGCGATCGCGTCGTGCAGGATCGTCGTCCGGGCCAGCACGTTGGCCGGCGTACTCCAGCCGATGTCGGAGGCGCCGGGCTTGCGGAACGGAGGTTTGTAGTCGGTGCGATGGGAGGCCGGGTACAGGTAGGGGCCGGACAGGAAGAACGTCATCCGGGCGTCGACCTGGTGGGCCACGGTCCGCCAGTGGTGCCAGAGGGCGAGATCACCGGCGCCGTCGAACGAGACGACCACGAAGAGTGGCGGTTTACCGTTGGCGAGCCGGGCCGGGAAGTTCCGGGTCACCGGGGCCGCGGCGACTCCTGCAGGACCGGTCGGCTTCGGCGTACTGCTGGGCGTCGGTTTCGGCGTCGGCGAAGCCGTTGGGGACTGGGAAGGCGTCCGCGAAGGCGTCGCGGAAGGCGAGCTGGGTGTGGCCGACGGCTGCGCGTTGGGCTCGATATCGGCACATCCGACCAGCACCGCCGCGACCACCACCGCGGCGGCAAGGAGGTTCGCTCCAGGCCTCACCACACCTCTACTGACGCACGGACCGCATCAGAGGTTGAACGGGAACACGCAGGAACACGGAAACCCGGACGGCGATCGTTAGACCGCTGTGATCTTCGCCGCGCGGCGCCGGTTCGCGATCCGGCGGGACGTCTCGATCACCAGTCCGATCACGAACGCCATCCCGAGGCTGAAGCCGAGCGCCTTGAGCGAGTCGTGCTGGAACGCGTCACCGCCGAGGTAGCCGATCAGAGCGACGTACGTGTAGGCGATCGTCACGCCCGCGAAGGTGAAGACGACGAACTTCTTGAACGAGTACCGCGTCGCGCCCGCGGTCAGCGTCGCGACCATCCGGGCGCCGGGGATGTAGCGCACCGTCACCAGGATCAGGCCGCCGCGTTTGTGCAGGGCGGCCGAGACCTTGTCGTACAGCAGCTGCCGGCGCTCCTGCCGCTTCATCCAGCGGTGCAGCCGGGGGCCGGAACCACGGCCCATGAAGTAGCAGGCGATCTCGCCGATGACCGAGCCGACCATCGCGACCACGATCACGAGCAGCAGGTTCTGGTGGCCGGCAGCGGCGGCCATCCCCGCGGTGACGACCATGCCCTCACTCGGGATGATCGGGAAGACGGCATCGATCGCCGCGGCCAGGAAGAGGACCAGCAGCAACCAGTGCGAAGCCATGGCCAAGCCCAGTAGGTGCCGCGCCACCTCCAGGATCTCAGTCATCTGTCAAAGGATGCCATCCCCGGTCAAGCCGGTCACAATCCCATCGGTGTGATTCAACGGGCATTCATGTGATGTTCAAGGGCAAAGTCTGGATGCCGTTCAGCAGGAAACCGGGCGGGCGGTCCGGCTCCCCGTCGGGCTCGGCCAGGCGCAGATTCGGGAACCGGTCGAACAGCATCTCCAGCGCCACGCGACCCTCCAGCCGGGCCAGCGGAGCACCCAGGCAGTGGTGAATGCCGTGCCCGAAGGCCAGGTGCGCGGAGTCGGGGCGGGTGATGTCGAACTCGTCGGGCCGATCGACCTTGCGGTCGTCGCGGTTGGCCGGCAGCAGGGCGAACACGAGCACCTCCCCCGGCTCGAGCCGTTCACCGGCGATGTCGATCGGCGCCTGGACGAAGTACGGGACGGTGACCTGCAGCGGGCCGTCGTACCGGAGGGTTTCCTCCACTGCCGCCGGAAGGCGATCCGGCTCGGCGCGCAGCAGGGCGAGCTGCTCGGGGTGCTCGAGCAGCGCGTAGGTGCCGTTGGTGATCAGGTTGACCGTGGTCTCGTGACCGGCCGACATCAGCAGGAAGATCATCGAGGTCAGCTCTTCCGCGCTGAGCCGGTCGCCGCCCTCCCGGACTGCGACCAGAGCGGAGAGAAGGTCGTCGGCCGGCTCCTTGCTCTTGACCGCGATCAGTTCCTGGATCATCGCCACGATCTGGCCGCTGGCCTCGATGTACTCGTCCGGGGTGTGCATCGGCGCGTTCACAGCCACCGACGACCACTGCCGGAACGACTCGCGGTGCTCGACCGGGACGCCGACCAGCTCACAGATCACCGTGATCGGCAGCGGGTAGCTGAACAGCTGGACCAGGTCGGCACCGTCACCGGCAGCCTCGATCTTGTCGAGCAGCTCGGCCGCGATCTCTCGGATCCGCGGCTCCAGTTCGTCGATCCGGCGTCGCGTGAACGCAGCGGTCACCAGCTTGCGCAGCCGAGTGTGGTCCGGCGGGTTCATCAGCAGCATGTGCCGGTCGGTCCACCGCACCTGCTCCTCGGTCAGGAAGTCCCGATGCGGACCCTCCATCATCGACCGCACCACCTCCGGATGCGCGAGCAGAGCGCGCACTTCGGCGTACCCGGTCACGAGCACCACCGGTACGCCGGTGAACAGGGTCAGGCGGGTGATCGGTCCCTGAGCGGCAAGCTCGGCGAACCCTTGCTGGCGGGCAGTTCCCTTGGGCAGAAGAAAAGGCTGCATCACCCCCAGAAGCCTAGTGCTCTTGCCAAACACTTCACCATCTGGTGAAATGTTCGACGTGCTGACGACGACCTTCGGAGCGCTCGCGGATCCGACCAGGCTGGCGATCGTGGGGCGGCTGAGCCGCGGCGACGC
Source organism: Kribbella albertanoniae (assembly GCF_004348455.1). GTDB lineage: Bacteria > Actinomycetota > Actinomycetes > Propionibacteriales > Kribbellaceae > Kribbella > Kribbella albertanoniae. Next base: position 6,079 of record NZ_SMKA01000081.1, on the reverse strand, counting down.
GACCATGGGTGAGCTCGCGGAGCCGCACCGGATCACGCCGCCGGCGATGACCAAGCACGTCGGGGTGCTCGTCGACGCGGGCCTGGTGAGCCGCCGGCGGGTCGGGCGGACGGTGGTCTGCACGCTCCGCCCCGAGGCGCTCTCCGAAATGGAACGCTGGCTCGACGACCTGACGGCGTACTGGAACAGCACCGTCGACCGGCTGGAAGAACTCTTGCGAGGGGACCACGATGGCGACTGAGATCCGGATCGAAAGGGTGCTGTCGGCAACGATCGATCGGGTGTACGACGCCTGGACCCGAGCCGACCTGCTGATGCGTTGGTACTGCCCGAATCCACAGCTGGAGCTGAAGGTGCAGGCCGATGTGCGGGTCGGCGGGGAGTACGTCGTGGAGATGGGTCCGCATGTTGTGCGCGGCAACTACCTCGTGGTCGAGCCGCCGTACCGGCTGGTCTTCAGCTGGGCCTGGGACGGCAGCTCGGACGAGCCGACCCGCGTGCAGGTCGACTTGTCCGAGGTCGCCGACGGCACCCTGATGGTGCTCAACCACACCGGCTTCGCGAACGCCGAGGACACCGCCAACCACCAACTGGGCTGGGATCCTCAGGTCGATCGGCTCACTGCTCTACTGCTCGCCCCCTGAGCCGGTCGACAGTGAAGACCACCAGCACGGTGGCGGTGAGGAGGACGAGGGCTTCGGCGGCGGCAGTGAAGGTCTGGCCGCGGTCGGAGAGCGCGAAGATGCTGACCGGGACGGTTCGCCAGGAGGCCGGGTAGACCATGATCGTGGCGCCGACCTCGCCCATCGACAGCGCTACCGACAGGCCGGCGGCGGAGGCGATGGCAGGGCGGAGCATGGGGAGCCGGACCTGCCAGAGGACTCGGGCCGGGGAGGCGCCGAGGGATGCGGCGACATCGGCGTACGAGGGGTCCACGCGTTGCAGTGCGGCGGCAACGGTTCCGTAGCTGAAGGCAACCATCAGGACGAGGTGCGCGATCACCACGATCCACTTGGTGCCGTTGAGCAGGATCGGTTGCCGGGAGAAGGCAACGAGCAGGCCGAGGCCGACGACGACCGACGGTACGGCGATCGGCAGGTGATGCAGTGCGTCCGCGACTCGCCCAAAGCGGCTGCCGTGGGCCGCGAGTGCACCCCAGGTGCCGAAGGCAACGGCGAGCAGCCCGCCGAGGAAGGCGGTCTGCAGGCTGACCGACAACGACGCGAGCTCATCACCTGACAATGCCTCCTGCAGATGGCCGGCGGTCGGGTTCGACGGGAGGACGCCGTTCCAGGTGCCGGCGAACGCGGCCGCGATCACCACCACGAACGGCGCCAGCACGAGCACACCGAACACGACCGCGAACGCGATCCAGGTAAGGGCCTTCCCAGGCCTAGTCCAGACGAGCACGACGACCTCCCAAAGCCTTACGCAGCAGGGCATATAGCCCAAGCGACAGCACGATCTGTACGACGGCGATCGCGCACGCGGCCGGGTAGTCGAACATCACGATCCCCTTGGTGTGGACGAGCATCGGCAACGTGGTCGTGCCTTTCGCGCCGAGGAACAACACGATGCCGAACTCGTTCAGCGTGAGCAGCAACGTGAGACTGCCACCCGCGACCATCGCCGGGCGAACCTCCGGCAGCACGACCTGCCGCAGTACCCGCCACGGCCCGGCACCGAGGCTCGCGGCCACGTCCAACTGGGCCCGCGGCAACCGACTCATTGCCGCCAGCAACGGCCGCATCACGAACGGCGTGTAGAAGGTGATCTCGGCCAGCACGACAGCCCACGGGGTGGTGAGGAATCCACCGGTCCGCAGGATCCCCGCCGTACCGTAGATGAAGGTGAACGACAGCGCGACCAGGAACGACGGCAGCGCCAGCATCGTGTCCACCAGGCTGGCGACCACCCGCGCACCGGGGAACGGTACGAAGCTGATCACCACGGCGAGGAACGTCCCGACCACCAGGCAGCCGATCGTCGAGCAGACCGCGATCTGCACGGTCCGGATCAACGCCTCGCGAAACTCGACCGACCCGAGCACGTCACCCCAGGCCGGCGCCGACTCAACGGCGACCAGCGCCAAGGGATAGACGACTAGCACCGCAATCAGCAGCAACGGTGGAACCAACCAGCCCGATCTGCTTCTCAACTGGGTACCAAACTGCAGGCCTCGGCAGGCAACACCATCGAGACCTGCGCACCAAGCGCCGGTACGTCGCTGTCCGCGGGCAGGTCGATCCGGACCGACACGTCCGGCAGACCGTCGACTGTGCAGGTCAACTGATTCGACGAGCCACGCCATTGCGTCGCGATCACCCGCACCGGAACACCTTCGGAACCGAGCCGGATCGCATGCGGACGGATGCAGAGCAGTTCCTTACCCGGCGTCGACCGCACGCCCGGCAACACGTGGCCGGCCACCTTGACGTCTTCGCCGACGCTCTCGACGGGCAGCAGATTCGCGCCGCCGAGAAACGATGCGGTGAACGCCGAGGGCGGAGTCGCGTAGAGCTCAGCCGCCGGGGCGATGTCGACCAGGCGAGCGTCGCGCATCACCGCGATCCGGTCCGCGAGCGCGAGCGCCTCGGACTGATCGTGCGTCACGTAGACGATCGCCACCTCCGGCACCTCGCGCCGGAGCTTCTGCAGTTCACCGAGCATGTCGGCGCGCAGCTGTGCATCCAGCGCGGCGAGCGGTTCGTCGAGCAGCAGCACCTTCGGCTGGATCGCCAACGCCCGCGCGATCGCGACTCGCTGCTGCTGCCCACCGGACAGCTCCCGCGGGAACCTCTTCGCGTACGACGTCATGCCGACCATCGCGAGCATCTCGGCCACCCGCCGGACCACCTCGGCCTTCGGCTTCCGCGCTGCTCGCAACCCGAAGGCGACGTTGTCCGCAACTCTCAAGTGCGGAAAGAGTGCGTACTGCTGGACGACGACCCCGATCCCCCGCTTGGCCGGCGGGAGATCCGTGACGTCCTGGCCAGCAAGCCGAATCCGCCCACTGCTCGGCCGGACAAAACCCGCCACCGCCTTCAGCGCGGTCGATTTCCCCGAGCCCGAGGGCCCGAGCAGGGCGACCGTTTCACCGGCCGCCACGGTCAGGCTGAGTCCTTCCAGCGCGCACGTCCGGCCGAAGTGCACCGAGACGTCGTCGAGCTGGACAGTCATCCCTGGATCGCCTTCGTGTACGCGGCAACGTCGGCGTCGAGATCAGTCAGCACGGCGTTCCAGTCCGGCGACCACGCCTCGACACCGGTCATCGACTGTTGCACCGCCTGGAAGTTCGCATCGGTCGGCTTCACATCCGTCCGCGCCGGCAGGCCGAAGGCGTCACTCGTCAGTGTCTGCTGGGCTTCCGTGGTCAGCAGGTAGTCCATCAGCTGCTTGCCACCGTCGGAATTCGGTGCGCCGGTCGCCAGGCCCATCACGTACGGCAGGGCGATCGTGGTCTTCTTGCCGTCCGGACCGGCCGGGAAGAAGATGCCGAATGCAGATTTGTCGACAGAGATCGAGGACAGGTTCATCTGAACGTCGCCGTTGGCAACCAACAGCTCGCCCTTGCTCACCTTCGGCTGCAGCTTGCCGGTCGACGCGGACGGGCCGACATTGTTCGTCTCCAGCTTGCGCAGGTAATCCAGCGCGCCCTGCTTACCCATCAGGTGCTGCAGCAGAATCAGTACGGCGGTTCCGTCACCGGCCTGCCCCGGAGTCGAGTACTGCAACTTCCCCTTGAACCGCGGATCCAGCAGCTCCTCGAACGACTTCGGCGTACCGGCCTGCTTGTTGGCGATGAAGCACAGGTAGTTGTTCGCGACGGCGACATAGTCGTCCGACTTCACACTCGTCACGTGCTCACTACCCGGTACGGCGTACTTCTGCAGCAGGCCGTCCTTGGACGCCTTCTGGATGAACGGCGGCAGGGTCACGACGACATCGGCCTGCGGATTCGACTGCTCCTTGGCCAGCCGCGAGACGACCTCGCCGGAACCGGCCTCGACGGTCTGGACCTTGATGCCGGTCTTCGCGGTGAAGGCCTCGAAGCGGGTCTTGTACCAATCGGCCAGGCCGTCGGCGGTGTAGACGGTGACGGTCTTCGCGCCTCCGCCGGCGGAGGCGGCGCCGGTGCCACCGCAACCGGCGATCACTGGGATGAGGAGTGCGGCGATGAGCAGGGGCTTGAGCTTCTTCACTGTTCCGACCTTCAGGTGAGGAGAAGGTCCGGCAGATCCCGGACCGACGAGAGAACGTGCGTCGCACCCGCGGCCTGGAGCTGATCCTTGCCATGGGCACCGGTGAGGACGCCGGCGACGATCCCGGCACCGGCCGCGATCCCCGTCGTCATGTCGTAGGCGGTGTCGCCGGCGACGGCGACGTTCGCCACCGCGTCGGCCTTCAGGTCCAGCACGGCCCGCAGAACCATGTCCGGATACGGTCGGCCGCGGCCCGCCTGGGCCGGGCACAAGGTGAGGTCGGCCAGCTCGCGCCAGCCGAGGGCGGACAGGATGCGCTGCTGCGTCGTCTGCGCGAACCCGGTGGTCAGGCAGACCTTGATCCCCGCGTCCCGCAGCTGCCGGATCGCTTCTTCGGCACCGTCGATCGGTGCGCAATGACCTTCGTCGACCAGCGCGCCGTACGCGGTCTCGAACGCCTTGTTGGCCTGCTGGGCGGCTTCTTCGTCGTTCAGCAGGGCGCGGAAGACGGTGATCTTCGACTCGCCCATGGTGGCGCGGACGTGGTCGAGCATCCGGTCGTAGTCCGGGCTGCCGGATTCGATGCCCTGGGCACCGATCGCCCGGGTGAAGGCGCGCTCCACGAGCCCGTCGTCGGCGACCGTCGTACCGGCCATGTCGAGCACTGCCAGCTGGATCATCGGTCGATCTCCTCGAAGCTCAGCTCGGCGATCGCCGGGGACATCGTCATGCCGCGACCGCCCGGTCCGGTGACCAGATGGACGTTCTTGGCGACCTCGCGCCGTACGACGATCTCGTCGCTGGTCGCCTGCGAATAGACGCCCGCCCAGCGCCGGACGACCTTCGGCATCGGACGGCCGAGGATGTCCTCGACGGTCCGGGCCAGGTAGTCGTACGGGTCGGACTGGACGTCGAAGTTGAAGGGCTCCGCGTATTCATGCGTGTCGCCGATGGTCAGCCCACCGTGCGTACGCTGGACCATCAGAAGCTGCATCGCATGCTCCTGCGCGATAGTTGCCTGCGGCTCCAATGCGTCGACCGACTGTCCCTGGTACGCCGGGTAGTAGCGGAAGCTGTCGGCATCCGCGACCGCGGTAGTCAGCGGTACGTCGAGGGGTTCGGTCTGCATCATCTGCAGCCGGACGCGCCGTACCGGCAGGTCTTCCGTGAGCTCGCGGATCAGGCCGCCGTGCCAGGCGCCCGTGCACAGGAACACCACGTCGGCGGCGTGCGTCTCGTGGTGATCGTCGGTGATCTCGCCGCTGTCGACGGTCCGCACCTCTCTCCCACCCAGGAACTGGTAGCGCCCGGACTTCTCGAGCTCGAGGCGAAGCGCGGGGAGCACCTCACGCGGCTCGACGATCGCATCGCGCGCACACCACAACGCACCCTGCAGCTCGCCCCGCAACGCCGGGTTGCGCTCACGCGTCTGCTCCGCATCCAGTACCTGAAAGCCTCGTTCGGCTGCATCGGGCCGAGCCGCAGCCTCCTTCGCGACGGCCAACTCCTCCTCGGTCCGGCACACCGTGAGCGACCCGTGCGGCCGGAAGCTGATCCCGGGCACCTCCGCCCACAGCTCACGGGCCCGCTGGGCTGTTTCGATCTCCGCCCCGTCCGCCCGGCCGCTGACCCAGACGAGCCCGAAGTTCCGCACACTCGCGCCACGAGCCTCGGCCTCCCGCTCGATCTGCAGCACCTCGTGCCCCCGCCGTACCGCCTCCCGAGCATGCATCGTCCCCAGCACCCCGCCACCCACCACAACCACCCGCACCGGCATCTCCCATCACTCGACCTGTCCCCAGATTGGTCCGGACCAATGAAGCGTTCATGCGTGAGCGGCAACCACCCGATGAACCCCCGGCAAACACTTCCCCCAC
>NZ_SMKA01000080.1 GCF_004348455.1 Kribbella albertanoniae | reverse complement strand
GGCGGGAGGTGGCGGGGGTGGGTCAGGTGACGGGGGCGCCGCCGTAGGAGATTTCGTTGCCGTCGGGGTCGAAGAAGGAGGCGTGGCGGAAGCCGTTCTCGTAGGTCTCGCGGGTGGTTGGTTCGAGGCCGCGGTCGGCGATGCCGCTCAGCGTCGCGTCGAAGTCTGCGACGAAGAGGGTGTGCTGGGCGTGGCCGGCGTGTTCGGGGACCACCTCTATGTAGAGGTAGCGGTGTTCGGCCAGTTCCCAGACGGCTTCGATGTCGTTGGGGAGGAAGGCCGGTGGGGCGCCCAGTAGTTGTTCGTACCAGGCGACGGCGGTGGCGTAGTCGCTGACAGAGATTCCGGCGAACAGGTCCATCGCAGAACGGTAGCTCTAAGAACAGGACATATCAGGCCGGCCGCGGGCATTGCGGCCGGTCCTGAGCGTGGCGTCGGCGTCCAGTGGACGTATACGTCCTGTCGGTCGGGCGTTAGACCGGGGCGTCGCCGTGGTCGGGGATCTCTAGTTGTACGCCGCCTTGGAGGGCCGACTGGTGGGCGTAGATGCCGGGGAGGGTGTAGCGGGCGGAGACCCAGGCGTTGATCGGCGGGAGGGTCTTGTCGGCGACGGCGCGGACGAAGTCGTCGGCGAGGAAGTGGTGGGAGCCCTCGTGGCCGTTGTGCAGGCCGTCGAACTCGGCGGGCAGGCGGGTGCGGTCGTGCACCGGGGAGAGCCCGGAGCGGAACGCGTCGCGGAGAGCCGGGTCGACGTTTGCGAGGTCTTCGTCGTCGCGCGAGCCGGCCGAGGTCTCCATCAGGTGGGAGACGTCCTCGACGCCCTGCTTGTTCTGCCAGAGGGTGGTGGTGGCAAGCTGCTCGAAGCTGCCCTCGGTACCGAACACGCGCAGCCGCGACTCACGGATGTGGGACGGGTAGCCGACGCGGCGCATCTCGTTGGTGCGCATGATGCCGCCGTCGGCGAGCTTGAAGAGGGCGGTCGCGTTCGAGAAGTCGTTGTCGAACTGGCTGATCTCCTTGTCGAAGACGCCGTCCCCACGGTCGTCCTGCACGCCGATGCAGGACACGTGGGTCGCATGCTGACCGGTCACCGACAAGACGTTCCCGACGGCGTGCGTCGGGTAGAGCATGGGCGGGAAGGAGGCGGTCTGCTTCCAGTCCTCGCCGCCGCTGTACTGGTACGCGGCGTAGAACCCGAGATCCATGTCGTGGACGTAGTCGCCCTCGGAGTAGAACACCCGGCCGAAGTCGCCGGCGGCCAGCCGCTGCCGGCAGTACACCGACGACGGGTAGTAGAAGCTGGTCTCGCCCATCATGTAGGTCAGGCCGGTCGCCTTGACCAGCTCGATGATGCGCGCGATCTGGTCGGCCTCGATCGCCATCGGCACCGTCGAGTAGACGTGCTTCCCGGCCTCAAGCGCCTTGATCGCCATCTCGCCGTGCAGCCAGCGCTGGGTGAAGATCGCCACCGCGTCCACGTCGGACTCGAGCATCTCCTCGAACGACTGGTAGGTGACCGCAATCCCCTGTTTGGCCGCCATCTCGGCTGTCCGGTCCGGCAGGACGTCGGTCAGCCGGACACCGGACACGTCCGGGTGCGCGGACCACAGCCGCAGAAACGAAGGAGCGAACTGGCCGGCTCCGGCCACACCGATGCTGATTCCCATGCGACTAGGCAATCACACATTTATGTTCCACGGAAGAACATATTCAGACGTTGGAACGTGTGAGCAGGTGTGGGTTGTCGGTGGTGATGCCGTCGACGCCGAGCGCGACCGCCTGCTCCAGGGTGGCCGCGTCGGGGACCGGCCAGGCGGTGACGGAGAGGCCGGCAGTGTGCAGTTCGGCGACGAACGCCGAGGTCAGGCCGGTGATGCCACACAACGCCCAGGTCGCCTCAGCTTCCCGCGTCAGAGCCAGTACGTCGGGAGTCGTGCGACCGAAGATCCGCCCGGTCGTCACCCCGGGGAAGGCGCGTCTGGCGGCGAGCAGGATCTCCGGATGGAACGAGGTGACGAGCGTCCGAGCGGCGAGCGCGGGGTCGGATCGGAGTGAATCGGCGAGCAGCGGTACGGCGGCCTCCGCCTTCACCTCTGCCTGGAACCGAACGTCGACCGCGGCGACGGTTTCGGACCAAGTGGGGACCACCTCGCCCAGCCCGGCATCCAGCCCTCGCAACTCGGTGAGGGTTAGGGAGGCTACTTCGCCGGTGCCGTTCGTGGTGCGGTCGACGGTGGCGTCATGGAGGATGACCAGTTCACCATCGGCGGTCACCCGCAGGTCGAGTTCGATCTCGTCGCAGCCGTCGGCGACGGCTCGGCGAAACGAGCGCAGAGTGTTCTCCGGCTCGGTACCGAGTGCGCCTCGATGACCCGTGATGATCACAGGACCTTCTCCTCGTAGAGGCGGCGTACCTCGGCTCCGATCGCGTCGAGCCGGCGGGCCACCGTGGCGAACACCTTGCTGGGTGCAGCGTTGTCGGCGTAGATCTGCTGCAATCCGGTGTAGATGGCCACATTCGCATTGCGGCCGTAGAGCCGGATCGCGTCCTGCTGCCGGGCGTTCGCGAGCTGCGCGATCGCGACGCCGTAGTTGGGTTGTTCGGCAATGAGTTTCTTCAGCTCCGGCACCTCACGCGCCGCCTCGACCACCGGGAGGTAGCCGGTCTGGATCGTCCACCACGCAGCGTTCTCCGGCCGCGCCAGGAAGGTCAAGAACGCGGCGGCCGCCTGCTTTCGCTCCGCCGAGATGTTGCGCAGCATCCCGATGCCACCGCCGCCGGTGGCGATCCCGGACGCGACCTCGCCCGGCACGAAGCCGGCGCCGACCCGGAATTTCGCCTTGCTGGTCATGCTTTTCAGCCCACCGGTCGACTCCTGGATCGTTGCCACGAGCCCGTTCGCGAAATCCGTACTCGGACTGCTCGCCATATAGGCAAGCTTCAACGAGTGGACCATCGACCGCTGCCACTCACCCGCAGCCACCGCCCCGGCCTCAGCGATCGTGACATCCAGCCCACGCGAATACGAACCGCCGAACTGCCACACGTTCCCCTGGAACTGCCAGTCCCCGTCAACCTTCGCGAACGCCAGCGTCCGCAACGCCCGCCCACCCGACTGCACCTTCGCCAACGAGGGCCCCCACGACTGCAGCTCGCTCCACGTCCGCGGCGCGCGATCCGGCAGACCGGCGGCAGCGAACGCATCCCGGTTGTAGTAGAGGATCGGCGTACTGCGGGCGAACGGCACGCACCAGCTCTGCCCCTTCACCACATACTCACCGAACAACTTCGGCTGATACACCGCCGGATCCGCGAGATAGCCGTTCAACGGCTCCAACGCCTCGTTGAGGAAGAACCGCTCCCACGTCACATCCGACAGTACGGCGAGATCCGGCGCCTGCTTGGCGATCAGGGCCGCGGCGACCTTCTGCGCGACATCGTCGTAACTGCCCTGGAACTGGACCTCGACGTACACGTCGTCCTGTGATTCGTTGAACTTGGCAACGAGTCCGTCAACGGCCTTCCCGTTCACTCCGCCGTACGACGACCAGAACACGACCCGCACGCGGCGAGCGTACTGAGCAGGCACCGCTCCGGCCGGCTGCGAGTACACTGCGTCCACCGATCGATACCCACACCCGGCCAACGGCAAGGCTGCAGCCAGTCCGAGGAATCCCCTGCGTCGCATGGTCATCCCTTCAACGCACCCTGGGTGATTCCACCGACGATGTAGCGCTGGGCGATCAGGAAGATCACCAGCATCGGCGCGAGCACGAGCAGCGTCCCGGCCATGATCGTGCCCCAGTTGGCCAGCCCCTCCTCGTCCTTGAGGATCAGCAGGCCGACCGGCAGCGTCCGCATCGACGCGGTGTTGGTGACGATCAACGGCCAGACGAAGTTGTTCCACTCCTCGACCGCGGTGATCACGACGACCGTGACGAGCATCGGCCGCGACATCGGCAGCACGACCCGCCACAGCGTCCGCAGGTGACCGGCGCCGTCGACCGCCGCGGCGTCCGTCACCTCGGACGGCAGCGTCAAGAAGTGCTGCCGCATCAAGAACGTCGCGAAGGCCGACCCGATCCCCGGAATGATCAACCCTGCATAGGTATTGATCCAGCCCAACGTTGCCACGGTCAAGTAGTTCGGCAGCAGCGTCACGTGCCCCGGCACCATCATCGCGCCGAGTACCAGGAAGAACAGCACCTTCTTCCCAGGGAAGCGCAGATACGCGAACGCGTACGCCGTCAGCACCGCGTTCGTCACCTTCAACGCAGTCCCCGCCACCGTGATCACCGTCGAGTTCACGAAGAACCGATCGAACGGCGCAGCCTTCCACGCCAGCGCGAAGTTCTCCCAAGTCAGGTGATCGGGCCACCACGAAGGCGGCCATTGGTAGATCTCCGCCGGCTGCTTGAAGGCCGTCGACACCAGCCAGTACAGCGGCCCGACAAACACAGCAGCCACTCCGACCAGTACGACGTACTGCAGCGCGCGCACCTTCATCGGTAGTGCACCCGCCTCTCCAGCACTCGCGCTTGGACCGTCGTGACGACCAGCAGGATGACGAACATGATGATCGACAACGTGGCAGCCCGGCCCGCGTTGAAGGCCTGGAACCCTTCGTTGTAGATCGCCCAGCTCAACGTCGTGGTCGCGTCCCCCGGCCCGCCGCCCGTCATCACCGCGATCACGTCGAAGGCCTGGAACGTCCCGATCACCGTGGTGATCAACAGGAAGAACGTGATCGGCGCCAGCAGCGGGAGCTTGATCGCGTGGAACCGCCGCCACGTACTCGCGCCGTCCATCACCGCCGCCTCGTCGAGCTCCTTCGGCAACCCCTGCAGGCCGGCCAGATAGATCAGCGCGGCGAAGCCGGCGTTCTTCCACAGGTAAACGATGACGAGTCCGGGCAGCGCCCAGTCCGAGTTGTTCATCCAGTCCGGCCCGCGCAGGAGGCCGTAGCCGGGGTCGAAGATGAACAACCAGATCGTCGCCACTGCAGCACCTGACAGGACGTGCGGTGCGAACGCGATCGTTCGAACCGCACCCCGGCCCTTCAGCGGCAGGTTGAACAGGAACGCAAGCGCCAGCCCGATCACCAGACTCCCGGCGACGATCAGCCCGGTGAACACGACGGTGACCCACAACGTCCGATGGAACGCCGGATCAGTCAACGTCCGCCCGTAGTTCGCCAGTCCGACGAACGCCGGCCGAGCCGCGATCATGTTCCAGTCGGTGAGGCTCAGGAAGGCGTTGTAGACGATCGGCCAGTACGCGAAGACCGCGATCACCAGCAGATTCGGTGCCACCAGCGCAGCGAACAACCAGTACTCCCGTCGCCGCCGCGACCGCAGACCTACCGGATTCTCCTGCACGCCCGTGAAATTATCACCAACTCCTGGTGAGGTATAGAGAATCCCTGTGATTTTCTGGCCAATTTCACATCAAAGTCACCAGTCCCGCCGGGTCCTTCCCCGACAGGTACGCGGCCACGGCCTCGGCTGCGATCGACCCGGCCCGCAGTGCGGTCTGCCGGGTTGCTCCCGCCAGGTGCGGCGTCATCACGACATTCGGCGCGGTCAGCAGCCGCGACCCGGCCGGCAGCGGCTCGGCCGGGAAGACGTCGAACGCGGCCGCCCCCAGCTGCCCTGACTCCAGCGCATCGACAGTCGCTTCATAGTCGAGCAGACCGCCACGTGCTGTATTGACCAGTACGCCGCCGCGCGGCATCCGCGCGATTTCCGCCGCACCGATCATGCCGCGGGTCTGATCGGTCAACCGGGCATGCAGGCTGACCACGTCCGACCGGCGCAGGAGTTCATCCAGCTCGACGACCTCGATCCCGGGTAGAACGCGCGCCGGATCGACGTACGGATCGGCGACGACCACGTGTGCGCCGAAGGCGAGCATCACGCGGGCGACACGTTGCCCGATCGCGCCGTACCCGACCAGGCCGACTGTTGCGCCGTCCAGCTCCGCACCACATTCGTCGTACGCGTAGAGGTCGCTGCGCCACTCGCCGAGCACCAGCGAGCGATGCAGTCGCGGAAGGTTGCGCAAGGCCCCCATCATCAGGGCGACCGCGTGTTCGGCAGCAGCCACCGCGTTGCGTCCGGGGGTGGAGGCAACGGTGATGCCGCGTTTGATCGCGGCAGGCACGTTCACGTTGACCGGCCCACCACGACAGACCACCAGGAACCGCAGATCCGGCGCAGCATCCAGCACTCGCTCGGTAAACGGACCCATCTGCGTGACCGCCAGCTCGACCCCCGGCAGCGCCGCGATCAATTGCTCCTCGGCGTCACTGGCCTCGTCGACCTCGGCCACAGTCCCGTACGGCGTCAGCGGCCACGGCAAGGTGATCTCGCGGAACTCGAACTGCACGTCCTCCAGCGACTGCAGCGCCGACGAGAGCAGCGAGTTCCGGACGAAGTGGTCGCCGGCGAGCAGAGTGGTGACGGTTCTCATCAAGCTCCTAAAGGCGCGGGGTCGGACCAGCGGGCGCGGGCGTTGTCGATCCGGCGCAGGTAGTGGGCGTATCCCTCGGCATAGAAGGCGGCCCGGCCCGGGTCCGGGTCGACCTGACGGGTCGACGCGATCCACTCCGGCCCGACCTCATCCGAGGCTGCACGGCGGGCGCAGATCACAGCACCACGCGCGGCAACCTGCTCGGCTGCCGTTGTGTGCAGAGGCGCGTTCAGTACGTCCGCCAAGATCTGCGTCCACTCGGCACTTCGCGCACCGCCGCCGCACACGGTCACCCGGCCGGTCCACCCGGCCGCTTCCAGGCAATGCCGAGCGGCGTACGCAATCCCTTCGCAGGTTGCCCGAATCAGATCGGCGGTGGTCGTGGACAGCGAGAGACCGTCGAGCGTTCCACGTGCTCGGGTGTCGACGAACGGCGCGCGCTCACCAGCCTCGGACAGATACGGCAGTACGGTCACGCCTTGAGCGCCGGGCGGGCTCTCGGCCAGGAAGGCAGGTAGCTGCTCGGTCGTCGCGCCGACGAGAGCGAGCACCCGGTCGAGCGCCGCCGTACCGACCATTGCCGGCATAGCTCGCAACCAGAGCCCGGGCGTCCAGGTACCGAGGAACAACCCGGCCGGTTCGCCGGCCATCGGCAAGGAACGGGTGGCCACCTGGCACGCGAGCGTCGTACCGATGGTCAGCAGCGCATCGCCGGGCGTCTCCACGCCAGCTCCAGCTGCGGCAGCCGGAAGGTCATAAGGGCCTGCCGAGACTCGCGTCCCAGGAGCCATCCCGGACGAGGAGTCGCGCAGTTCACCCACCGGTCCATCGGCCGCCACGGGTGCCAGCAGGTGGCGTAACTCCCCCAAACCCGTTGCTGCCAAGGCTTCTTCGTCGTACGAACCCGTCCGCGGATCAAGGAACGGCGCCGACGCATCCGACACATCCGTCGCGCGGACGCCGGTCAGCGCCTGCATCACCACGTCCTTGCAGTACGCCGCTGTCTCAGCCGCTGCGATCACCGCCGGCTCCTCAGCCAGTACGGCGGCCAGCAGCGGACCGGAGGCCCCCGGGAACATGCGGTTGCCGGAGCGCCGGAACACGTGGTCGGCAACACCGTCTGCCGTCCACTGCTCGAGGATCCCGCTACTGCGCGCATCCAGCCACGAGATCGCCGGCCGAACCGCACCCCCTGCCGCATCAACCAGCCAGAGCCCGTCCCCCTGCGCGGTGATCGCGAGAACACCCGGCTGGGACCCCACCGCAGCAGCCAGCTCGCCGACCACCTCGTTGACCGAGGCAACGATCTCGGCGGTCTCATGCTCGAACCGCCCGGCCGACGGCCGCACCAGCCGCGTCGGCCGGGATGCCTCGGCCAGCGGCCGACCGACCTCGTCGAACGCCACCGCCTTCGTCACTGTAGTGCCGACATCGACTCCGACGTCCATACAAGGTCCCCTCTAGAAGGTGGCGACCTCCACGGTCACACCGTGGTCGCGCAGTGGGCGGATCAGCTCTTCGGGAGTCTTCTCGTCGACCACCACGACATCGAAGTCGCTCAGCGGTGCGAGCCGGTGCAGGGCGGTGCGCTGCAGTTTGGCGTGGTCGACCAGCAGCACCTTGGTCTTCGCCGCGCGCAGCATCGCGCGCTTCACCAGGACGATCTCCTCCTCCTGGTGGAACGCGTGCGTCGGCGAAACCGCCGACACCGAACAGAACAGCAGGTCGGTGTGCAGCGCCTCGACAGCCTCCGCGCACGGCATCCCACCGAACGAGTCGTGGGTCGCCGAGTAGATCCCGCCGAGCGCAACCAGGGTGATGTCGCGACGGCCGGTCAGCGCGGTGATCGCGGGCAGGAAGTTCGTTGCCACGGTCAACGGCGTGATGTCCTCGAGCAGGTCGACCAGAGCGAGCGCGCTGGTCGAGTCGTCCAGCATCACCGACATCCCCGGCTCGATCATCGTGCGGGCGTACCGGGCCAGCGCGGCCTTCTCGGTCTGCGCGGTGTTCAGCCGGTACGCGACGTTGCTCTCGAACACGCTCGTCGGCTGCGCACTCACCCCACCGCGGTACTTCCGAACCACCCCTTGCCGCTCGAGCTCATCCAGGTCGCGATGCACCGTCATCACGCTCACCCCGAACGCCTCGACCAGGTCGCTGGCCGACACCGAGCCATGCTCAACGACATACGCCGCAATCTCGGCCTGCCTGCGCGCGGGACGACTCAGCTCACCTTCGGGCTCTGTAGTCATGAGGGGATCTCCATTCGTCCTGCGGGAAGGTTGTACGCCTCGAGTCCCACTGTGCCGTCCTGACGCCGGAAGCGCACGAGCGCCGCGGGACCGAGTGCAGGAAGAAGTCTGCGGTAGTCGTTCAAGCGGAGGCCGAGCACCCGGCACACCAGCAGCCGGATCAGCGTGTTGTGCGCGACCACCAGCACCTTGCCGCCCTCGATCTCGGCGAAAGCTTCGGCCACCCGATCGGCGGCCTCAGCCGGATCCTCGCCGCCTGGAAAGTGGTTGCGGACCGGGTCGAGCTCGAACGCTGCAGCCACTACGGGAGGCAGCTCGGCCAGTCGCTTGCCTTCGGCCGATCCGAAGTCGACCTCTCGCAACCGCGCGTCCAACGTCGGCTCCAGGCCGAGCGCCTCGGCGGTTGGGGCGATGGTCTGGCGAGCTCGCAGCATCGGCGAAGACCACAAGGCATCCGGCGCGAAGTCGATCGCCCACTCCCGCAGTTGCTCGGCCTGCTGCTGACCCACCTCATCGATCGGCAGGTCGGACGAACCGGTGTAGCGGTTGCCGTGATGCCAGGCAGTCCGCCCATGCCGAGCCAGCACGATCGTCGTCCTCATCCGCGGTACCCCCGCGCATCCAGCTCCGCCACGAAGGCGGCGTACAGGTCGTCAAGGCGGCCCGGTCGCGGCTCGAGGACGCGGTCGATACGAACCATCCGCCGCGCGGTCTCGGTGACACTTCCCCCGGCGGAGGCGGCAAGAACAGCCATCCCGTACGCCGGGTCTGCGGTCACCGGAAGCTCAACCGGTACGCCGAGGGTGTCGGCGCGGAGCTGATTCCAGTAGCCGCTGCGGGTCGCGCCACCGGTGAGCGAGACCCTGCACACCGGGTCGGCCCCGAGACCGACCACATGCTCGAACGCCAGCCGCTCAACGAATGCCACGCCCTGCAGGACAGCGACGTATGTGTCGAGATCGCTGTCGACCTTGCCGATAATGAAGCGCTCGGCCTGCGGTGCGACGAAGGGGAATCGTTCGCCGGTTTTCGTCAGCGGATAGATGGCCGCATCGACCGTGTGAGCGGCTTGATCGAAAGCATCGAGATCCGCATCCGGCAGGAGCTCAGTCAGTACGCCGGCGCCGCTGCTGGACGCGCCCCCGGGGAGCCAACCGCCATCCGGGTGCAGGTGGCTGTAAACCGCGCCGGTCGGGTCGTCGAGCAGCTGCTCGCTCACGCCCTTGAGGACGAGCGTCGTACCGAGCACTGAGTTCCAGGCGCCCGGCGACAGTGCGCCGGCCGCGATCTGGGCTGCGCAGCCGTCGGTCATTCCGGCGTACACGGGCACACCGTTCGGGGTGCGACCGAGCTCCGTGCCTGGGCGGACGACCTCGGGGAAGACTTCGATCGGCAGGCCGAGTTTGTCGAAGGCCGCGGTCGGCCAACTGCCGGCGACCAGGTCGTAACCGGTCTTCAGGGCATGGCTCGTATCGGTCGCGACCGGGTGTCCGACGAGGTGAGCGGCGACGAAATCAGCACTGTGGATAACCCGCTGATCACTGTCGGCAACCAGATCGAGGATCTTCGGCAGGGCCCAGGTGGGCTGCATGGAGGTCGCCCAGCGATCCGGGTCGGCGTCCACGATGTGGACACGACGGGCGGCTGAACGGGCGTCGTCGTACATCAACGCAGCGGTGACCGGGCGGCCGGCGCGGTCCGTCAGCAGGAAAGTGCCGGAGGTGGAGCAGATCGCGATGCCCTCCAGGGCCCCCGCGGACGGTGTGATTTCGGCCAGACAGGCATCGACAGCGTCGAGCCACTGCTGCGGATCCTGTTCGTGGCGGACGCCGTCGCGGACGCTGGTCAGTGGCCGGGACGCCCGGGCCAGGACGGCCCCGTCGGGACCGGCAAGCACGGCCCGCACGCTCTGCGTGCCGAGGTCGATGCCGATCCAGGCCACTCGGGCTCCCCTCACACTGTTAGGTCAGTTGAGAAGATAACATCGTAGAGCGATAAGATGACAGCATGAGTCGGCTCCCGTCGCCTCGGGGGAAGACGGGAGCCGACTTAGAAGACTCAGGCGTGCATCAGGACGAGCGACGAATCCACGGCGGCCAGCTCGAGGCGGCCTGCGTCGACGGATCCGAAGGCACCGATCGGACCGCTGGCCGGTCGGCCGGTCCAACCGAGCCAGAAACCCCAGTCCTCCGGGGCGGCCGGCCACTCGGGATCCGGCTCCCAGCCTGGCGGCGGGCGCCAGCTGTCAGTGGGCAGCTCGGGCCAATCGGGTGGCGGATTGAATCGGTACACGGGCGGTCCTTCCCAGATTCCCCAGGCAAATCTGTGCCGTTGATCCAAACTGTCTGACTGATCAACGACCCGGCGCGCCGAACGTCACGACCAAATCTTCGTAAAGTTTTCCGGCACAGCCACACATCAGATCACCAGGATCGCGGCACGGCAAGCGATCGCTCACTCCCCGGACTGCACGTGCACCCGCAGAATCGGTTGTTGCTTTATCCACAGGCTGTGGGGTTATCAACAGGGACAACCGGTTCAGTAACAGTCCGTTGCCTAGGGCGCGTTCAGGCGTTCCTTGACGCGGTGATGGCCGGTCAGCGATTCGGCCAGGGCGAAGCCGAGTGAGCGGTAGGCCTCGAAGTCCCACTCGTCGTAGAACTGGTCGCTGGTCGCCCGCCGCGGGAAGTCCGTGTGCCGCTTGGCGTACACCTCGAGGTCCCAGTCGAGGTGACCCGCGAGCACCGCCTTCACGAAGAAGATCTCCGTCCGGTACGGATCTTCGTTGTTCTCGACCTCGTCCTCGGTCTTCGGATGCGTCGCGATGCCGTAGACCCAGGCCCGGTCCGCGCGCTCCTTGGCACCGCGGATCATCGGCGACGGGTCGATGTCGATCTCGATGCCGTGATCCATCCGGGCGGTCGCGATCGCCTCGGCCAGTGCGCTGAACCGGTCCTCGGCATCGTTCGACGCATCGATCACGATCACCTGGGCCGGCTTGCGGCGGAGCGCCTCGACCAGACCGAGGTTGTCGTAGTGACCTCCGTCGGTGACGTAGATCCGCCGGTCGTACATCGAC
The DNA here is from genome assembly GCF_004348455.1 of Kribbella albertanoniae. GTDB lineage: Bacteria > Actinomycetota > Actinomycetes > Propionibacteriales > Kribbellaceae > Kribbella > Kribbella albertanoniae. The sequence goes on along the minus strand of NZ_SMKA01000080.1, from coordinate 18,054 downwards.
GGCGACCCGACCGCCTCCCGCAGCAGGCGATACGGACCAGGCTTGTCGATGATGCTGCCGACGTACCGGCTGAGCTTGGGGAAGAAACCCGTGACCGGCGGGAACGCGTCGTCGACGTGGTTGTTCCAGTACGGGTTGGGCAGCCAGACGCCGAGGCGCGCATTCAGTACGGCGAGCAGCAGCCGGATCGGACGGGTCCGCCCGTTCACGCGCCCGGTCAGCGGACTGAGCGCGGCCCCACTCATCGCCATCGCGGCCGGCACGGTCACCTCGCGCAGCAGGACGTCCGCCTCCCGCTCGTAGTCGTCGGTCCGGCGCCGACCGCCGTCCGGGAGCGACCGGTCGCCGATGATGCCGATGCAGTCCGAGTCGAACACGAACGGCACACAGTCCCGCTGCGTCGGCACGAAATCCGCATCCTCGACGTTCGCCACGCCCGCAATCACCAGCCGCGGTCCTCCCTGGTCAGGCTTGGCCCATTCGGAGTAGCGGAGGCGTTTGTAGTAGTCGATTGCAGCAGCGGAGCCGTTGGGCTTGCGTTCCACCAGGAACGCGCGGGACAGGCGTTCGCGGTAGAACGAGTGCAGGGAGGTGCGGTTCGCGTCGGTGAACACTTTGATGCCTAGGGCAACTGTAGCCAGGATCACCGCGACGCTCCAGTCCCTCGCGAAGTCCTTCTCGGTCGCGTAGCCACCGGTCCAGCGCAGCAGCGCGATCGTTGCCGCGAGCACGATGATCGCCGTACCGGCCCAGGGCGCGAGCTTGGTCCGCGCGAACGCGAGCAACCGATCCCGGAGCCTGGACGATTCCTTGCCTTCGGTCGCCAATCCGTTCCACACCGAGCGGCCGAGACCGATCAGTACGACGACCAACGCGCTGAACGACGCGACACCCTGCTTGGTCGGATCGACCAGCGCCAGCAGCTCGGACGGCAATCCGGTGTCGCCGGGGAGTTGGCCGACCAGGTAGAGCCCGCCTGGTACGCCGAGGAGCAGCACCGCGACCGGGACGCCGTACCGGAGGGAGACGCTGCTGACCGAATTCAGCACCGTGCGGACCACGTCAGGCATCCGCGCCCAGCGGTCCCAGACCTTCTCGATCACGAAGACGGCGGCACTGATCGCGATCAGGCCTCCCGCCAGCGCGAGGAAGCTCCAGGAGCCGTCCGGTCGCCAGGTCACCTGGATCTCGGTGTTGACGTCCCTGATCACCCCTTGGTTGCCGAGGAACCAGCCGAGCACCCACGCGACCGAACGCAGCACGATGCCGATCAGCAGCAGGTTGACGATGAGTCCGAACAGGACGGACAGCCCGGCCAGGAAGACCGCGCGGCCGCCTTGCAGGAGGTAGCGCGTCTGGCGGCGGAGGCGGGCGAGTTCGGGCGAGCCTTGGGCGAACGGGTCCGGGACGGCACGGCGAAGGACGTGGAAGGCGGCCGCGGTGTAGCCGCCACCGCTGACCCCGATGACGGTGGATGCCTTGTCGTAGAAGCCTTCTTCGCGCAGGTGTTGCAGTGCGCCGAGGCAGAAGGATGCGGACCGGATGCCGCCACCCGAGCAGGTGATCACCAGCTTGCCGTGATCGGGTCCACCGTCCAGGCTCGGGGAGAACGTGGCCGGCGGCTCAAGCTCGACACCGTGCAGCTTCTGCTGACCGAAACGGCTGGTCGCGAAATAGCAGAGCGCGAGGATCAGCCAGCCGACCACGAAGATCCCGTGCATCACAGTGGTGAGCCAGCCGGCTATCAGGTCCGAGCAGGCACCGGCACCGAAGTCCGACCACAGCTTGACGTCCTCGACGACGTCCAGGATCGCGGCGACGAAGACGAGCCACGCACCGACGGCCGCGACGGCCTGCCAGCGCTGGCGATTCAGGAACCGGACGTACTTGTAGCCCCGGTAGGCCGCGTAGACGTAGGCCGTGATGAACGTGCCGTCGACCAGCAACGACAGCCGGCCCGGGATGTCACAGTCAGCGCCGGCCTGGACCGCGTGCCGCATCGGCCACTGCACGACGGCCAGCACGATCGCCAGCTGCAGCGTTCTGGTGAAGGTTCTGCGCCGGCCGATCTGCTCGATCGTGGCCTCACCCTTGGTACCTGCTGATTCCCCCAACATCGCTCCATGATGACGCCGCGTCACCGCTCGCTACCAGGGCTCACTCAGTATCCGGAGGTATCGATCCGGCTACGCAGCGCTCAGCAACGCACTGATCCGGTTCAGACGTGTGCCCGCGGCAACGGCCTGATCCAGTACGGCGAGCTGGGCGCACGCGAGCCGGATGGCCTCCGCCTGCGTGCGGCACCCGTCGGCGTACCAGTAGGGATCGTCGGGCTGGCGATCGTCGGCGTCGTCGATGTCGGCGTACCAGGAGTCCTCCCGGTAGTGCACGACCCGCACCTTGAGCTTCATGCGAGCTGAGACGCCCGCTCCCGGGCTGTGGTTCCGGGGTCGACTGTTCGATCGTGGTGTGAACTGTTTACAACGTCGTACACGTGCCGATAGAAAGTGTCTCTACAACGTTGGCACAGCGGCTCGGAAGAGGTCTTGCCATGAGGTTCGTCCGCCCCATCCTCACCACGTTGCTCGCCGCCGCCCTGATCGGCAGCGTCGCGAGCACGGCACCAGCAGTCGAAGTCCGTGCCACCGAAGCACCGGCCGCCGACGTACAGGAGCACGTGGCGATGTCCCAGACCTTCCGGAACCCGGTGAACCCGTCCGCAGATCCGTCGCTGATGTTCTACAACGGCAAGTACTACGTCGCGACCACCCGCGGCGACCGGATCGGCATCTGGTCGTCGGACAGCCTCGCGACGCTGCTGGTCCAGCCCGAGAAGGTGGTCTTCCGCGACAGCGACCCCAGCCGCAACACGCAGATGTGGGCGCCGGCGTTCCGGCATGTGGGGAGCCGTTGGTACATCTACTACACCGCCTCCGACGGCGTGGACTCCAACCACCGCATGTATGTGCTCGAGTCCGCGAACGACGACCCGCTCGGCCCGTACACGTTCAAGGCGAAGATCGCCGACTTCGGTGAGTACGCGATCGACGGTGAGCCGATCACCGTCAACGGCCGGCAGTACTTCGTCTGGACCGGACCCGGCCGTGGTCAGGGCGGACCGGCGCAGCTGTACATCGTGCGGATGAGCAACCCGTGGACGTCTACCGGTCAGCGCGTGGCGATCCCGGCCGACGGTGGCTGCAGCGAGGTCCGCGAGGGGCCGACCCCGTTGTACGGCAAGGACCGCCTCTTCCTGACGTACTCGAGCTGCGACACCGGGAAGCCGGACTACCAGCTGTGGATGAAGAGCCTGGCCAACAACGCGGACCCGATGGTCGCCGCGAACTGGAAGCAGCACCCCGGCCCGATCTTCTCCCGCAACGACTCCACCGGCGTCTGGGGCCCCGGCCACCACTCGTTCTTCAAGTCGCCGGACGGCAAGGAGGACTGGATCGCGTACCACGGCAAGAACACCAGCACCTACACCTACGCCTTCCGCACCTCCCGCGCGCAGAAGATCAGCTGGAACGCCGACGGTACGCCGAACCTCGGCAGCCCGCTCGCCGCCGGAGCCACCCAGACCCTGCCCTCCGGCGACCCCGGCTCGGCCAACTACTGGATCAACGACACTCAGACCGGCACCGGCCTCAACCAGGTCGAGTACGCCGGTAACTGGAGCTCCGGATCCGGCTGCGGCAACCAGTGCTTCTGGAGCGACGACCACTGGACCGGAGAAACGAACGCCACCGCCACCATCCGCTTCTCCGGCACCCGAGTCGCCCTGCTCAGCGTCATCGACTCCGGCAACGGCATCGCCGCCATCTCCATCGACGGCGGCCCCGAACAACGCGTCGACTACTACAGCTCCATCCGAGTAGGCGAACACCTCACCTACCTCAGCCCGAACCTCCCGGCAGGCGAGCACACCCTCAAAATCCGAGTCACCGGCGACAAGAACCCCTCCTCCGGCAGCTCGATCATCAGCCTCGACCGCATCGAGGTCTACTGACCAAAGCGGACCTGCACCACCGTCCAACCCACCGCCCGAGCCTTTCGGGAGGCGGCGCTGAGCGTGAAAGCCCAGGAGCCGCACGAGGTTAGACGGTGGTGGCGGTCCGCCAGCCGCCGAGCGGCGCGCGATCCCGTCGTCCACGAGGCTGGGGACTCCTACCACCCGATTCGGTGGGGTAGCGCTCCCCAGCGCCGTCGTACAACACGCGCCCTTGGAATCCAGATGGGTGGGGGCTTCCGCGCGATCCGGTACGACGTTGAGCACGGGTCAGCCACGTGCGCGCCCGGAAGGTGGTTGATGGGTGCTCAAGGTGCGCTGGTCGGGCGACCTTGAGCACAGCTCGACCGTTTCGGCGGGCATCACGTGGCTGATTGGTGCTCAAGGTGGCCGCGCCCCGGCGATCACGTCCCGACGTTGCGACGGCGGCACCGTGATGCCGCGTTGACGAGCCTCAGCCAACTGGCCTTGGGGCGACACCCCTGGATGCGTCGGTTTGGTTTGGTGGGTGGGGTGCCTGAGAAGATGGCTCGGTGCGGGCGAAGCGGGTGGTACTGGTTGGCGGGTTGCTGCTCGCGGCCGTGCTTGGCATCGGCGGGGGCTACTACGCCGGCGAGCTGACCAAACCGCCGTACCCGGTGGCGTCCGGAGTGCCTGCTCCCTTGGGCGGAGTAACGGCTTCGCCGAGTACGGCGCCGCTGCCGCAGAAGACGCCGAAGCCGAACGGGTACGAGGCTCTCTTCGCTGATGATCTGAAGTTCCATTGGCAGACGTACGACGTCGAGATGCCGGACCAGCCGTCGGTCCGGTTGCGGATGCGGGTGCCGATCGGGTGGAAGGAGTCGGTGACCAACAAGGGCGAGATCAACGTCACCGATCCGAGAGGCGTGCGATGGATCCGGCTGGCGACCGTCTACCCGATCAAGCTGTCCCCGAAGCAGAAGCGGGACCAGTTGATCCCCGGGCTGAAGGCCAACGTCTCGTACGAGAACACCTTGAAGCTGCTGGGGCAGTCCGATGACAGCATCACCGGCACGGACGGCCAGTCGCGGCGGGTGTCGGTGCTGAGGTACTCCTACATTCCGAAGGACTGGACCCGGCCGGTGATCGTGCAGTACGTCAACACCCCCGGCCAGGACGGCGCGAACGTCGAGATGTCCGTCACCGGACTGCCGCAGGACCAGAAGGCCCTCGATCGGATCGCCGAGGAGGCGGCCGCATCGGTCACGCCGCAGGACTGAGACAATCTCAGTTGGCACTGGTGGAGTTTCACGGAATTGTTACGCGGCTGATGCAACCTTGAGCCGGAGTCCGCGGTCTTCTCCAGTAGACGGGTTTCTGGGGAGGTGGGGCTGGATGGCACGTCGGGGGACTGCACTGCTGGCGTCCGGACTGGTGGCGATGATCGCCGTCGGCGGCGCCGGCGGCTACGGCGTGGGCTGGCTGACGGCTCTCGACCGCTCAACCTCAGCCACCGGCAAAGCTATGCCACTCGGCCAGATCAAGGCCGTGACACCCCAGGGCCCGAGCTCCACACCGGACCCGACGGATCCACGCATTCCGATCCCGGACAACAGCAAGCCACTGCGGGTGAACGAGCTGAGCTACCAATCTCAGACCTTCACGGTCAAGGGCACGCTGCAGTCCGAGATGACTCTGGATCTCCCCGACAACTGGGGCTACATCGCCCAGGACCCGCCGAACAACGCGCGCTTCAACGAGCCCATCGGCAAGCGCTGGGTGCGAGTCGAAAGCGGCTTCCCGCTGACTCGGCCGCCGGCTGTCTCGATGGCGATCCGGGCCAAGAAACTGCTCGAACTACCCAAGAACCAGCACGTCACGATCCTCTCCCAGGTCGACGACGGCGACACGGCCACCCTGACCTACAAGCACGTGCCGGGGCGCGCGCTGTCGCCGAATCCGATCTTGCGCTACGGCTTCATCCGCTGGGTCGCGGACGAGAGTGGTGACGTCATGGTAGAAATCGCCGTCACCGGGCTTCCGCAGGATGCCGCGGCGTTGCGCGACATCCTGGACCACGCCTCGGAGAGCGTCGTACGACGCGACACCCCGCTCGCCCCGTCCTAAGCGCGCAGGAACGGCAGCAGGCAGTTCAGCGTCTCGGCTGGGGCTTCCTCGGCCATGAAGTGGCCGGCGGCCATGGTGGCGCCGGTGACGTCGTCTGCCCATCGGCGCCACAGCGCGACCGGGTCGTCGTACCACTCGGCGACCGCCCCCGCCGGATCCCACACCGCGAGCACGGGGCAACTGATCCGCCGTACGCCGCGATCTTCCCGGTCGAGGGCGTCGTCGATCGTCGCCGCGGCGCGGTACTCCTCGCAGATCGCGTGCACCGTCTCCGGATCCTCGAAATGCCGGAGGTACTCCGCCCGCACCTCCGGCGGGAACGCGTCGCCCGCCGACCATCTGTCGAGCAGATGGTTGACGAACACCTCAGGTGCCCGCCCGATCAGCGTCTCCGGAATCGGCGCCGGCGCTGCCAAGAACGACCAGACCCAATAGCCCAGCGCGAACTCCTTGTCAGCACGCTCGAACGCGTCCCCGGTCGGTACGACGTCCAGTACGGCGAGCCGCGTGACGACCGCCGGATCGTCGAGCGCCATCCGGTAGGCACACCGCGCGCCACGATCGTGGCCGACGACCGCGAACTCGTCGTACCCGAAGGTCTGCATCACCGCGACCTGTTGCCGGGCCAGCGCCCGCATCGAGTGCTCGCCCGAAGAGGTGCTGTCTCCGAAGCCACCCAGATCCGTGGCGACCACCGTGAACTCGCGCGCCAACTCCGGGGCAACCCGGTGCCACATCACGAGGGACTGCGGAAACCCGTGCAGGAGCAGGACAGCGGGACCGTGCCCGCCCCGGCGGCCGTGGATGGTCGCGCCGGAGACGGGTACGTCGAACTCGTCGAACCCTTCGAACATCTAGGCCCGGTACCCACCGGGCCGAGGGGTCAGCAGTCGACCGGCCAGATGGTGCGGAAGATGCTGGAGCGCAGCCGGTAGAAGCGGCGGCGGGTGGACTGGATCAAGGCAGGGGACGGACGGAGCCGTTCCGTGGTGACACGCACAGGGGTTTCCTCAGACAGGTCGAGCGACAGGGGCAGGCGCTCATCCCCCCTGTGGCCCGATCAGCCGGTGAACCTGACCGAACTGGCGATTTTGCGGGCCAGATCGCGGTCGTCACCCGGTATCAGAACCTGGATGAGCATCGAGTCGTTGGTCCCCGTCACCACGACTCGTTGGAGGAGCATACCCCTGCCCGGACCGCAGTTCTGCCAGACCTGCTCGCTGTACGCAGTGTCGCCCTGACCCCACGGAGTCGGCTCTTCCTTGATCTCGCACTGGAAGTTGTCGTCGGTGCTGAGCTTGAACTGCTGGGCCTTGACCCCGGCCGCGCCGACGAATATGCCCGCGCTCGATCCCCAGTCGCCGTTCTTACTGATCCGGACCGCCGGTGACTGTGTCTTGGCGCCCGGTGGCAGCCACGGCTCCTCGGCGACCGACTGCAGCCAGCCGCGTGGGACCTCGAGCGCGAAACTGCTGTAGCTGACGCCGACCAACTGGTTGGCGGACAGGTACCGCTGGCCGAAGAAGCCGGCGCCACCGCCGACCAGCAGGGCCAGTACGGCGGCGATCACCCAGCGGCCGCGTCGTCGCTTCCGGGGTTTCGCGGGAGCCGTGGTCTCGCCGGAGATGCCGAACGCTGCGGCATCGACAGTCGCGGAGGAGCCCGGCGTACCGGACTTCACCGTCGCGCTTCCAGCAGACGCCTTGAACCCGACCGTTTCGGCCGAGGCGGAGACCGATTCTGGTGCTGAAGTCTCGGCGGCCTTGGCTTCGGGAGGTTGGGCTTTCTTGGACTTCGGCCGCTTCTTGCCGGTCTCCTCGGGAGCCGTAGTCGCCAGGGCTGCAGTGGGGTTGGCTGCGGTCTCATCGTCGGCCGCGACCGTTTCGCCGGACTTGACGATGGTCGGCTGGTTCGCGTCGCTGAGAGCAGTGACCTCGCCCTCATCGGACGACGCCTCGCCGATCGTGATGGTTGCGCGGGTCTTCGCGACGAAGCCGTGGGTGGTCTCGTTGAGCCCGCCGACAAGCTCACGGGTGAACGTCGGCACGTCCGGCCAGCGCTTGGTCCGGTCCGGGTCGAGCGCACGCACGATCGCGGCGTCGATCTGCTCCGGCAGTGCGAACCCGAGGGAACTCGGGGGCGGCGGGGTAGTCACCCGGCCCGCGGCACCCAGACCGTCCACCTGGTGTGGCGAGCGGCCGGTGAGGGCGGCGTACGCGACGGCGCCCAGCGAATACTGATCGGCGCGCTGGTCGAGGCGCTCACCCATCGCCTGCTCGGGAGCGACGTACGACGGGGTGCCGCCAGGCAGCGTGATCCTCGACACCTCATCGAGGGACTTGCCGAGGCCGAGGTCGGACAGGACCGCACGCTCACCGTCGTCGGTGCTGCGGAACAGCACGTTCGCCGGCTTCACGTCACGGTGCAGCAGGCCGCGCCGGTGCAGCGCCTGGAGCCCACGGCCGACCTGTACGACGACGTCGACGGCCACCGCGAGCGGCAGCGGCTCCTTCTTCAGCCGATCGGCGAGCGTGCCGCGGTCGGCGTAGGTGAGGACCAGGAACGGTCGGCCGTCCTCCAGCTCGCCCACATCGTGGACCTGGACGACGTGCTCGGACTCGACCCGGCGCAGGAACCGGCCCTCCTCGAGGAACCGGCGGCGGACGGTGTCGTCGTGCCCCCAGTTGTCGGCGAGCACCTTGATCGCCACCTCGGCGTCCAGTTGCTCATCGTGAGCAAGCCATACCGTAGCGAAACCGCCTGAGCCCAGGCGTCGGCGCACGACGTAACGGCCTAGTCTGGTTGGGACCCCCATACAAGGCATTATGTAGTACGGAGAGTCCCTGACCGGGGCCGAGACAGTAAAGGCGCAGATGAGCGAGAGCACCAGCCCGACCGACGACCTCGCCAAGCTGGCCGAGCAGGCCCAGGCGGGCGACAAGAACGCGATGGACGACCTGCTCCGGCTGGTCCACCCGCGCGTCCTGCGGATCTGCCGCAGCGTCCTGCCCTATTCGGCGGACGCCGAGGACGCGGCCCAGGAGGCTCTGCTCAACATCGCCACCAAGATCAACTCGTTCTCGGGCCGCAGCAGCTTCTCGACCTGGGTGCACTCGGTCGCGGCCAACTCGGCCCGCTCGACCTACCGCAAGCTGAAGCGCACCGCCCAGGCGGCGCACAACCCGGAGACAATGGAGAAGCCCGACCCCCGGACGACCTCCGTCATCGCCGGCACCCGCCTGGACCTCCTGGAGGCCCTGGAGACGCTCGAACGCAGCCGCCCCCAGATGGTCACCCCGCTGGTCCTCCGCGACGTCTACGGCCTCTCCTACGAGGAGATCGCCGCCGAGGTCGGCGCCCCGCTGGGCACGGTCAAGTCCCGGATCCATGACGCCCGCGAGGTCGTCCGGCCGCTCCTGCGTCCCAAGGACTGACCCTCCAGATCTGACCGCTCACGCCCCCGGTGAAAACCGGGGGCTTTTGCGTTCCCGCGATCAGTCGTACAGTTCGTACTGAAACAGTCGTGTCAGTGGAAGCGGCGGTGGGCGAATGGACGGCGAACTCCGGGCGAGCCGCGCCCTGCGGTGGCGATGGTGGCTGGACGACGTGCGCGAGGTGCTGCGCAGACACGAGCAGGTCGTGCGACTGCACCTGGAACGCACCTACCGATGGGGGCGCGGATGATCGTGATCGTGTGCTCGGTGTGCGACCGGCGCAGTCTGCTGCCTCTGAGCATGGTGACGGGACTGACGCGCTGGGTCGCTCTCGACGGCGAGGTGATCCACGAGCTCAACTACACCTGCTGGTGCGGTGCCCCCGGGGTCAAGGTGGTGCAGCGGGTCCGGACGCCCCGATGAGGGCTCCCGTTCCTCGTGGTCCTGTGCTCAGATGGGGGCATGAAGAAGCTCATCAACGACCCTGCCGATGTTGTGAGTGAAGCGCTGGCCGGTATGGCGGCAGCGCATCCGGACCGCTTGCGGGTGGATCACGAGAACCGGATCGTCTATCGCAAGGAGGCGCCGCGACCGGGGAAGGTCGGGCTGATCTCCGGGGGTGGATCCGGGCACGAGCCGCTGCACGGCGGGTTCGTCGGGCTGGGGATGCTGGATGCGGCGTGTGCGGGTGAGGTGTTCACCTCGCCGGTGCCGGACCAGATGATGGCGGCGACGAAGGCGGTCGACGCGGGCGCCGGCGTACTGCACATCGTGAAGAACTACACCGGCGACGTGATGAACTTCGAGATGGCTGCCGAGCTGGCCGCGGCCGATGCCGGTACCGAGGTGCTGTCGGTGGTGACGAACGACGACGTGGCCGTCCAGGACAGCCTCTACACGGCCGGTCGCCGGGGCGTCGGCGTGACCGTGCTGCTGGAGAAGATCGTCGGCGCGGCAGCCGAGGAGGGACGCTCGCTGCAGGAGGTCGCCGATCTCGCGCAGCGGGTCAACGACAACGGCCGCAGCATGGGGATGGCGCTGACGTCGTGCACGGTCCCGGCCGCGGGCAAGCCGACCTTCGACCTGGCCGAGAACGAGATGGAGCTCGGGATCGGCATCCACGGCGAGCCCGGCCGGCAACGGTTGCCGCTGGCACCGGCTCGCGAGGTCGCATCTCTTCTCGTTGACCCGGTGCTGTCCGATCTTCCTTATACACAAGGCGATTCGGTCATTGCTTTCGTCAACGGCCTTGGCGGTACGCCGTTGCTCGAGCTCTACCTGATGTACAACGAGGTGGCTCAACTGCTGGACCGCGCGGGTATCACCGTCGCGCGCTCGCTGGTCGGCAACTACATCACCTCGCTGGAGATGGCCGGCTGCTCGGTCACCCTGCTGAAGGTCGACGACGAGCTGGTCCGGCTGTGGGACGCCCCTGTTAACACTCCCGGTCTACGGTGGGGCGCATGATCGACAAGTTCACCGACTGGTTGCGTGATTCGGCGAAGGTGCTGCACGAGAATGCGGCGTACCTGACTGAGCTGGATTCGGCGATCGGGGATGCGGATCACGGGGCCAATATGGACCGTGGGTTCGCGGCCGTGGTCGCCGTACTGGACGAGACCTCGTTCGACTCGGTCGACGAGTTGCTGAAGAAGGCCGGGATGACGCTGGTCAGCAAGGTCGGCGGAGCCAGCGGGCCGTTGTACGGAACGTTCTTCTTGCGTTTCGGTACGGCGCTCGCGGGGCTCTCGTTGACGCCGGAATCGATCGGCACAGGCCTGCGGGCCGGAGTTGACGGCGTACTGGCGCGTGGCAAGGCCGAACTGGGGGACAAGACCATGTATGACGCCTGGGCTCCTGCTCTCGATGCGTACGACGCTGCCGTCGCGGGCAGCGGTGATCTCGGGGCCGCGCTGAAGGCTGCCGCGGAGGCGTCGGCGAAGGGGCGGGATGCGACCGTGCCGCTGGAGGCTCGGAAGGGCCGGGCTAGCTACCTGGGTGAGCGGAGTGTCGGTCACCAGGATCCAGGTGCGACCTCGACGACGCTGTTGCTCGAGTCGGCTGCACGGACGCTCGCATGATCGGCATCGTGGTGGTTTCCCACAGCCACGCACTGGCGACCGCGGCCGTCGGGCTGGCGGCCGAGATGGTTGCCGCCGACAACCGACCGGTGATCGCGGTGGCGGCTGGGTTGGACGAGAAGACGTTCGGCACGGACGCGGTGGCGGTCTCCGAAGCGATAGCGGCGGCGGATTCGGCGGACGGCGTACTGGTGCTGGTGGATCTGGGGAGTGCGGTGCTGAGCGCTGAGCTGGCACTGGAGTTTGTCGATCCCGAGGTGGCTGCGCGGGCCCGGTTGACGAGCGCTCCGCTGGTTGAGGGGTTGGTGGCGGCAGTCGTCACGGCGTCGACCGGCGCGTCGCTGGATGCGGTTGCTGCTGAGGCTGAGCGTGGGTTGCTGGGGAAGCAGGAACACCTCGGTTCCGGCCCCACTCCGGAGCCGGCCGCTGCGGTCGAGTCCGGGCAAGGCATTGAAGTTGTCGTGAGCAACAAGCACGGGCTGCATGCGCGCCCGGCGGCACGGCTCGTCGGGCTGGTGAACGGCTACGACGCTCGGGTGACGGTGACGAATCTGGACACCGGTCATGGGCCGGTCGACGCCGGCAGTCTCAGTATGGTGGCGACGCTGAACGCGATCCGTGGGAACCTGCTGCGGTTCGCCGCCGACGGCCCGGAGGCGGACGAGGCGCTGGCCGCGATCAACGACCTGGCCACGGAGAACTTCGGCGACGACGAGCCAGCCCGCTTCCCCGCACGCCTGGGCGCGCCGGTGGAGGGCGACAACGGTGGTTCCGGACTGGACGTCGCCTTCGGTCCGGCCGTGCTGGCCGGAGACCCTGTCGACATCAGTCGCTATGTTGCCGGTGACAACGAGTCTGCGCGCTTGGCAGCAGCGGTCGAGACGGTCGCCGACGAGCTGCGGAGACTGCGCGACGCGAGTCCGGATCTCGGCGGGATCTTCGAGGCACAGCTCGCACTCCTGACCGATCCGCAGCAGCTGAAGGAGATTCGCGAGGTCCTGGACCGCGGGGCTTCGGCGGTGAATGTCTGGCAGTTGGTGTTCGACCGGCTCGCAGAGCGGTTCGAGGCACTGCACGATGCGTACCAACGGGAGCGTGCACAGGACGTTCGGGCGGTGCGTGACCGGGTGCTGCGGCATCTGACGGGCACCACGGAGGACAGCCCGATCCAGGTCGAGACCGAGCAGCCGGCCATCCTCGTCGTACCGGAATTGGATGCGGCGACGGCGGCAACGCTGGACGGACGGCGGTTCGCGGGCGTTGCGATTCGGGCGGCCGGGACCACTGGGCACGGCGTGATCGTGGGTCGGTCGCGCGGGATCCCGCTGATCACGGGGATCGGCGACGTGGCCGTGCCAGCCGGCGCGGTGATTGCGTTCGATGCCCGCAAGGGCTCGTTCGAGATCGAGCCTGATGTGGCACGGGTCCGGGCGACGATCGCCGAGCGCGAGGCCGAGCAGGAGCGAGCGGCCGCGGAGGCACAGTTGCCGGCCACGACGATTGACGGCCGCACGGTTGCGGTGCTGGTGAACATCGGAACGGTGCAGGATGCGCTCTCGGTGCGGGGCGCGGACGGATCCGGGCTGGTGCGGACCGAGCTGCTGTTCGGCGAGCGCCGGACGGCGCCGACCGTCGCCGAGCAGGTCGAGGCGTTCCGCGCGATCGCCGCGGCCCTGCCGGGCAAGCCGATCACGATCCGCACCTGGGACGTCGGCGGCGACAAGCCGCTGCCGTTCCTGCCGCTGGACGAGGAGGCCAATCCGTTCCTCGGTGAGCGCGGGTTGCGAGCCTTCCGGCGCCGGCCGGAGTTGCTCCGCGACCAGCTCGAGGCGGTCCGGCAGATCGCGGCCGAGATGCCCGTGCACGTGATGTTCCCGATGGTCACCACCGCCGACGAGGTCGCCTGGGCACTGGACGAACTCGGACCGCGCCCGGACGGCCTGAAGGTCGGCATCATGATCGAGGTGCCCGCGGCCGCCCTGCGTGTTGCCACGCTGACCGCGGACCTGGACTTCGTCAGCATCGGTACAAACGACCTCACGCAGTACGTCACCGCGACCGACCGGACGAATCCGGCCGTGGCTGCGCTGGCGGACGGGCTGGACCCGGCCGTGCTGCAGCTGGTCGATCACGTCGTCCGCAACGCCGGCGTACCGGTGGGAGTGTGTGGTGACCTGGCCAGCAACCCACAGGCCGCCGTCATCCTCGCTGCTCTAGGTGTGCATGAGTTGAGTGCTATCGCTCCGCAGGTGCCGTTGGTGAAGGCCAGACTGCGAGAGGCCGATCTCAGACTGATCGACACCGCCGCAGTGCTGGCTGCGCGTGATGGCGATCAGGTGCGCGCGCTGCTGTAGTAGCGGAGCTCGACCAGGTTGAAGCCGGACGTGCGCTGTGGCTTGGCGGGGAGCGTGTAGCTCTCGCCAGGCTCCAGGTAGGTCACGTCCGGGTTCGCCAGGTCCAGGTCGACCACCAGCGCCGGGTACGCGCCGGTGCGCCAGGTGTAGGACTCCCCTGCGTCCGGAGTCACGTGCTGCACCCGTACGTCGTCCTCGTCGACGACCACCTTCGCCGGGAGCTCGCCAACCCCGGCCTCGGCGGTGTCGGCCGCGGTGTACGGCTCGCCGGACGCTTCCTCACCCAGGTCCAGCAGCTCGATCAGCCGGTTCAGGTACGGCGCGTCGCCGTCGTTGGTGAGCATGTGGACCGGAGACACCGGCCGGTAGACCGAACCGCCCACCGTCTCGCTCAGCTCGCGCGCCGGGCTCCCGTCGAGCCAGTCCATGTGACACGGGGAGGTGGACAGGCAGAGCACGACGTACGGGTTGTGGTGCAGGTGCCAGCCCTGCGCCTCCCCCGGCGCCAGTGCGACCTCCCAGACGCGGACACGGGAGTTCTTCAGCAGCACGCGGGTCCCGATCTCACCGAGGACAACCTCGGTGCCGTCGGGGGCGGTGGCGGTCGTGCCTGCGGTCATTGAGTGTTCTCCTCGATTGGTCGTTCCATGGCTACGCCTGCCAGTACGACGCCGTCCGGCATCGGTAGCTCGGCAGGCGCCACTTCGACGAACCCGAACGCCTTGTAGAGCGGCACTCCGGGCAGCGTCGCCATCAGAGCCAGCTTGGTGAAGCCCTCCGCACGCGCTGCCTCGGTGCACGCGGTCAGGATCGCCCGGGCCAGTCCCCTGCGTGTCCAGTCGCTGCGGACGAACATCGCGCGGATGCGAGCCGGCTCGGTCGCCGGATCCAGCAGTCGCTCGTCGGCGCCCGCCGTACTGGCGTTGAACAGCTTGTTACGCCGGCTCCAGCCACCGCACGCCACGATCTCCCCGTTGACCTCATGCACGTAGTACGTGCCGTCGTCGATCAGCGCGGGGTCCAGCGTGGTGATGTGCTTCGCCGCACTGGCTGTCTCGACCGCGTCATGGAACGCCGGAAACAGCTCCAGCACCGACGCACGTCCCAGCTCCGCCACCGCAGCGCTGTCCTCCCGCACCGCCAACCGCAACACAGGCTCCACGCCCCCAGGCTAATTCACCCGGCGGCGAGCCCAGGACCAGACCAGGTAGTTCCACACCACCGCTCCGCCGACAAGCAGCAAGCCGAACACGACATCATCTACGTCGTCGTGGCCGCTGATCAGCGCCAAACCCATCAGCCCGAAGAACACCGACACGATGGACGTGCAGCCTGCCGCCCCGGACCGCCACCCTGGTGCGGGCTTCCCCTTCGGCTCCTGGTCGAGCGACGGGGTCGGCAGGCCTTCAAAGACTGCGTCGAGATCGCGGCGCGTGGTCGCGGCGTACAGCAGGTCGGTCCGGCGCTGCAGCTCCGTGATGTCGATCCGCCCGAACCCGAACTGCTCAGCCAGCGTAGTGGAACACGCCGCCCGCTCGCTGTCACTCAGCCGCTGCCTCGAGCGGACCTTGGCGACCGGTTGGCGGCGTCCCTGTACTGCCTGCGTGGCCGCCGCGCCCAGCACCTTCCCCATGGCGGTCATCGGCGACTCGGCGAACTCCCGGACCAGCTTCAGCCGCCCGACCCCGCCTTCGGTCAGCTCGTACTCGGTCGCCACGCCGTCCTGTTCCAGGCGGGCCACGAAGGTTTCCGCGATCAGCTTGTCGAGCGCCGCCCGTACGTCGTTCGCCGGCGCACCGGTTCGCCGTACCAGCTCGTCCTGCGTCAGCGCAGTGTGCTCCAACTGCTCGACCAACGCCTGCTCCAGCGCCGGATTGCCCGGCCGTGGCGGCGGCGTCTCCCCCGCCCAGGTCCAGGTGAACAGCGGTTCCTTCTCCGGCACCTGCGGCTCTTCGCGCGGCTGACCGCGCCACTCCTGCACGGCCCGAGCCTCGGAGTACCCACGATGGTTCTTCAGCCGCTTCACACCAGTCATCGTCAACCGGAAGGTCGCCGGCTCAGCCCCCTGCGGCTGGCGAGCCACAAACCCCCGCGCAACCAACGGATCGAGCACCGACTGCACAGCGGTCTCAGACACCCCAGACCGCCGAGCCAGCTCCCCCTGAACGAGCTCCGCCCCCTCCAAATGCGCCAACACCGCAAACTCCAGCGCCGAGTTCCCCACCCGTACCCCCTCAATAGCCCCAGACCCTCATCCTCTCGCAGGACGAGGGTCCGGGGCTGCCTTACCCGAATGCCAAAAGCAGCAGTCCGCCGGAGAAGGTGGGCCGGCTCGGCACCTCATCTCACCGGCCGCGCCGCACCCATGACCGGAGCCGTTGCCACACCGGCGTCGTCGGAACCTTGTCCATCGGGCGCGGCGGACGCACGGGCGGCGGGGGTGACGGAGGCGGCAACTGCTGGAGCGCAACGAAGGCCAGCTTGCCCGCTGCACCGTCCGGCGTGGCAAGGAGACTGCGGACGAACTGCAGCCGGCTCCGACCGGCCGCCGTGAGGAAGTAGGTGTCCGGAAGGTCATCCTTCGGCCGGCGGCTCACGCAGTCCCAGGCGACCAGTGCCTCCAGAGCCGGCCGGATCGTCCCGACTGACGTCTGGGTCCGCAACGCCAGCTCAGCCTCGGTTCTGCCGTCGTACTCCAGCTCCCGCAGTACCGCATGCTCCCGCCCTGCCCGCTTGGCGGTGTTCGCTGCACGCGCGTCTGCCTCGGCGCCCGCCCATTCCCACCTCACCCTCCCTGGACGCGGTGCCTCCTCCTCCCGGGCGGAAGCTGCCTGCTCCCAGTCGTCCGCAGCCTGCTGCTCGGAGAAACCACGCAGCCGCATCAGCCGCGCGGCTCCACGCTGCGTCAGGTGATGGCTGGTCGGTTCCTGCTCGTCCGGCAGCGCGGAAACCAGCCCGTTGGACACTAGTTCGTCGAGAAGGCGCTGTACGGCGTTCTCCGACGCTCCGGTCCGGCGGGCTAGCTGTGCGCAGATCAGGTCGGCGTGTTGCAGATGCGCCAGAACGGCGAGCTCCAGCGCTGTAGTCCCCACCTGGACATTTTCACGCAACGGCTCGATGCGGGGCGCCTAAGGAGTGTCGGGCTCAGCGCGGCGTAAAGGTCACCGTCGATTCGGTGCGAACGGCCGTCAAACTCCGCATCGCTGCCCCGGTGGAGCGGCAACTTCCTCGATTTCTCTTGCCTGTAAAGGCGATTTGCCTCGTTATCGTTTCGTGACTATAGTCGAACACATGTTCGAGGAAGACTTGTCAACGCTTTCGACGGCCGACTTGCTGGAGTCCGCCGCCGAGGAACGTGCGGCCGAATCCCGGTCGGCCGCACGCTCCCTCGTTCATGCTGTCGTGTACGCCGACCGTTTCCATCCCGACGTCTGTCCGGATCGTCCAGGCCGTCGCGTGAGCGATGGCCGCGAGCGTGCGGTGGTGCTCGGCGGGGACGGCTGCCCACCGATCATGGAGTTCTGTGTCTCCGAGTACGGCGCGGTCGTGGGGGTCTCGCCGGGAGTGGCACGCGACTATCTCGCGAACGCACTGGCCTTGCGGGCCCGGTTCCCGTTCGTCTGGGCCCGGGTGCAGGCGGAGAAGGTCACGGCCTGGAAGGCGCGCAACCTCGCCCGCGACTGCGAGAAGCTGTCCCTGGAAGCTGCGCTGTACGTCGACAAGCGCGTCGCGCATTTGCTGGACACGATCTCGCCGACCCGGCTGGCCAAGATCATCAAAGCCGCGAAGATGCACGCCGACCCCGACCTGGCCAAGGCCGAGGCTGCCGAGAAGACCAACGAGCGCGGCGTCTGGGTCGGCCGCTCCGACGAGCACGGCACCAAAACCTGCGTCATCAAGGCGTCCTCAGCGGCGGTCCGCCGACACAAAGCGAAGATCGACGAGATCGCCGACGCCCTGCTGTGCCAAGGCGACAAGCGCCCCGTTCAAGCCCGCCGCGCAGAAGCAGTCGGCATCATGCCCGACACCGCCTTCACCAACGAACTCCTCGCCCAAGCCCGCGAATACCAGCGCACCAACCCCCCACC
>NZ_SMKA01000007.1 GCF_004348455.1 Kribbella albertanoniae | reverse complement strand
GGGTAGAGGCTTACGGCGGTGGGTGGGAAGGCTACGTGGACTGGGCCTTGGGCTGGTTCGGCGAGGGTGATGGTGCCGCCGGTGGGGAGGGTGACCGTGGTGCCGTTGGCGGTGCCTCGGTAGAGGTTCAGGCCTACTAGTTGGGCTACGTAGTCGGTGCGGGGATGGCGGGCTATGTCGGTGGGGGTGCCGGACTGGACCATGCGGCCGTTCTCGATGATGACCAGGCGGTCGGCCAGGACCATGGCGTCCAGGGGGTCGTGGGTGACCAGGAGAGTGCGGCCGGGGAAGCGTTCCAGGTGTTGGCCGAGTTCGGCGCGGACGTGGAGCGTTGTGCTCGCGTCTAGGGCGGCCAGTGGCTCGTCCAGGAGCAGTACGTCGGGGCTGGTGGCCAGCGCGCGCACCAGGGCTACCCGTTGGGCTTGGCCGCCGGAGAGGGTGCGGGGGCGGGTGCGGGCGTAGGAGGTGAGGCCGACGGTATCCAGCCAGCGGGCGGCTTCGGTGCGGGCTACGTGTTTGTCGACGCCGCGGGCGCGCAGGCCGAAGGCTACGTTCTCAAGGCACGAGAGGTGGTTGAAGAGAAGGTAGTCCTGGAAGACGACGCCGATCGGACGGCGGTCCGGTGGGCGGAAGGTGCGGGGTGGCGCGTCCCAGGTCTCGTCGTCCAGCGCGATGCGTCCGGACCCCAGAGGGAGCAGGCCGGCGATAGCGCGCAGTGCTGTGCTTTTGCCGGCGCCGTTCGGTCCGAGCAGCGCAACGACTTCGCCGGGAGCGATGGTGAGGTCCAGATCGAGGTCGAACGAACCACGGGTCACCCGGAGGTCGGCGTACAGAGTCATCGCAGCCCACCGATCCAGCGCTCGCGCAGAGACGCCAGGACGATGACGGACACCAGTAGCAACACAAGGCTCAGTACGACGGCCACATCCGGATCGGTCTCCAAGGCCAGATAGACCGCCAGCGGCATGGTCGTCGTACGGCCCGGGAAGTTGCCGGCAAACGTGATGGTGGCTCCGAACTCGCCCAACGCGCGGGCCCAGCACAGCACGGTTCCGGCGACCACACCGGGCGCAATAGAAGGCAGTGTGACCCGGCGGAATGTCAGCCAGCGACCAGCGCCGAGCGTGGCGGCTGCTTCCTCGTAGCGCGGGTCTGCTGCCCGCAGTGCACCCTCGACCGAGATCACCAGGAACGGCATGGCCACAAAGGCCTCAGCAACGATCACTCCGGCCGTGGTGAACGGAAGGGAGAAGCCGAACCAGGTGTCGAGGTGCTCACCGACCAGTCCGCGTCGGCCGAGCACCAGCAGCAACGCAACGCCACCAACCACGGGCGGCAGCACCAGGGGGACGGTCACCAGTGCCCTGATGAGACCGCGGCCCGGGAACTCACCTCTGGCCAGCAACCAAGCTAGTGGGATGCCCAGCAACAGGCACAGCACGGTAGCGGCGGTCGCACAGACCAGAGACAGCCGCAGCGCCGTCCATACGTCTGCACTGAACAAACGACTCGGCAACGTTGACCAAGGCGCCCGGGCGAGCAATCCGATCAGTGGGATCAGCAGAAACGCCAGACCGAGCAGCGCAGGCAGCAGGAGCACGAGAGGCAGTCGCCCACTCGTACTTCTGCTGCGTCGACTCACGGTGCGTTGAACCCTGCGGCCGCAAGGACAGCCTTGCCCTTGTCCGAAAGGACGTAGTCGACGAACGCCTTGGCGCCGGCCGCGTTTGGTGCCTTGCTCAACGTGGCGATCGGGTACTCGTTGATCGCCTTGCCCGCCTCAGGGAACTCGATTCCGTCCACCTTGTCCTTGGCCGCGAGCACGTCCGTCTTGTAGACGAGTGCCGCGTCGACCTCACCCAGGCTGACCTTGGTGAGCGCAGCCTTCACGTCCTGCTCCAGACTGTCCGGCTGCGGCGTCAGCCCGACCGCCTTGAACACCTTGTCCGCCGCCACACCGCACGGCACCTGCGCGGCGCACAGTGCGATCTTCCTGTTCTTATCCGTGAAGTCTTTCAGCCCGGTGACCTTGCCCGGGTTGCCCTTCGGTACGGCGATCTCCAGCGAGTTCGTCACGAACGTCGTCGGTGCGCCCTTGTCGGTCACCTGGTCCATGTTCTTCGGCGCTGCGGAGGCAAAAACGTCAGCCGGTGCACCCTGGTTGATCTGCTGGGCCAGAGCCGAGCTGCCCGCGAAGTTGAAGACCACCTTGACGCCGGGGTGCGCTGCCTCGAAGTCCTTGCCCAGCTTGGTGAACGTGCCGGTCAGCGACGCCGCCGCGAACACGGTGACGGTGCCGGAGACCGCCGTACCGTCACCGGACTGGGATGAGGCGGCCGGCTGGTCGGTGCCACAGCCGGTCAGGGTCAGGGCGACGACGGCGGCGGCGAGGGCGGTACGGCGGAACATCAGGCCTCCGGGATTTCGACGACTACATGGGTGGACTTGATCGAGGCGACGGCGACCACGCCTGGTTCCAGACCGAGGTCGTCGGCGGCCTCGCGGCTCATCAGCGACACGACCCGGAACGGGCCTGCCTGCATCTCGACCTGCGCCATCACCCCGTCCTTGACGACGCGGGTGACGATCCCGCGCATCCGGTTCCGGGCCGAGGTGGTGTGGCCCGGCTCCGGGGTCTCGGCCAGTTCCTGGGCGAACGCCGCCAGCGCCCTCCCGTCGACGGCCATCCGGCCGCCGTCCTGAATCGACGACAATCGGCCCTGATCGATCCAGCGGCGAACGGTGTCATCACTCACACCGAGGAGCGCTGCTGCCTCACTGATCCGCAAATTCGGCACGTTCGACAGCATACTGCCGCAACTGCGTCCACAGCTCCGGATCTTAGAGTTGTCCACAAGCCGTAATTGGTCACCGAAAGTGGGGGCGAATCCGCATATGTTGTTGGTATGAGGACATCGGGGATGCGGGACTATCTGGACGGGCCGCACAAGGCGGCCCGCGACGTCGTGCGGGCCGGCTTGGCGGCGAACGCGGAGCTGTTCGAGTTCGCCGTGCGGCAGCCGCGCGACGAGTATCGGGAGACTGTGCTGCAGATGCTGCAGGCGATCACCGCGCAGGGCCATCCTGCCCGCGGCTTCCCCAAGGAGTACGGCGGCGAGGGCGACCTCGGTGGGTACATCGCGGGCTTCGAGACCCTCGCCTTCGGGGACCTGTCGCTGATGGTGAAGGCCGGTGTGCAGTTCGGTCTGTTCGCGGGCGCGATCCTGCATCTCGGCACCGAGCAGCACCACGAGGCCTACCTCGCCGATGCGATCGGCGGCCGCCTGCTCGGCTGCTTCGCGATGACCGAGACCGGGCACGGCTCGAACGTCCAGGCGCTCGGGACGACGGCGACGTACGACGCTGCGACCGGCGAGTTCGTCATCCACACGCCGTCAGCGGCCGCCCGCAAGGACTACATCGGCAATGCGGCTCGGCATGGGCGGATGGCGGCCGTGTTCGCCCAGCTCGTCGTCGGTGGCGAGACGCATGGCGTGCACTGTCTGCTGGTGCCCATCCGCGATGAGGACGGTACGGCGCTGCCGGGCGTGACGCTGTCCGACTGCGGACCGAAGCTGGGGCTGAACGGTGTCGACAACGGGCGGATCGTCTTCGACAACGTCCGGGTGCCGCGCGAGGCATTACTCGACCGCTATGCCCAGGTCGATGCCGATGGCAACTACCACAGCGAGATCGAGAACCCGGACCGCCGGTTCTTCACGATGCTCGGCACGCTGGTCCAGGGCCGGGTGTCGGTCGGCGGTGCCGCGATCAGCGCGAGCAAGGTAGCGCTGGAGATCGCCATCCGGTATGCGGCGCAGCGACGGCAGTTCGGCGCACCGGGGAGCGATGAGGAGACGCTGCTGCTGGACTACCGGATGCACCAGCGTCGACTCCTGCCGTTGCTCGCGAGGACGTATGCGCTGCACTTCGCCCAGGGCGCGCTGGTCGACGAGTTCGTCCGGGTGTTCGGGGACGGTAGTAGTGAGCACGACCGGCGGGCGCTGGAGGCACAGGCTGCTGGGACGAAGGCTGTCGGGACGTGGCACGCGACCGAGACGATCCAGATGTGCCGGGAGGCGTGCGGCGGCGCGGGCTACCTCGCGGAGAATCGGCTGGCGACACTGAAGGCGGACACCGATGTGTTCACCACCTTCGAGGGCGACAACACCGTGCTGTTGCAGCTGGTCGCGAAGGGGCTGCTGACCGACTACCGAGAGTCGTTCGGGAAGCTGGATCCGCTCGGGACAGCTCGCTTCATCGCGGCTCAGGCGGTCGAGATAGCGGTCGAGAAGACCGCGTTGCGACCGCTCATCGATCGGCTGCGCGACGTCGTACCGAATCGGAACGATCCGAGTGATCCGGATGCCGGGCTGCGCGACGATGCCTACCACTCCGGGCTGCTGCGGTTCCGTGAGCAGCACATGCTGTCCGGGGTCGCGCGCCGGCTGAAGGCCGGGATCGACGCCGGGGACGGGGCGTTCGACGTGTTCAACCGCTGCCAGGACCACGTCATCGCGGCCGGCCGGGCGCATGTCGACCGGGTCGTGCTGGAGGCCTTCCAGGCGGCGGTGGAGGGAGCACCCGAGGAGATCCAGGAGGTGCTGAAGGACGTCTACGACCTGCACGCCTTGTCGACCATCGAGTCCGACCGGGCGTGGTATCTCGAGCACGGACGGTTGTCACCGGCCCGTTCGAAGGCGATCACCGCCCTGGTGAACGAGTTGTGCGGCGTCGTCCGGCCGGTCGCGGTCGAGCTCGTGGAGGCGTTCGGCGTACCGGGCGCGGCGGTGCAGGTGCCGATGGTTGTACCGTCACAGCATGAGTGAGTCGATCGAACCCGCGTCGGCTGCCGAGGCCGCCCGCGAACTCGCCCGGGTGCTGCTGGAGCAGGCCGATGCCCTCGACCTGCACGATCTGCGGGCCACCACAGCGATCGAGAACGTGCGTGTCCAGGCCAGAGTGCTGGCCGACGCGGTCAACGAGCGTGGCTGGGGTGACATCTTCCTCGGGATCGACTCCTATGACCCCGACGAGCTGGAGGACCTGCCGCTCGGACCGGACGACTTCGACGATCCCGACGATTACCGGGAGATCGTTGCGGGCGATGACCTCGATGATCTCGAGGAGGTGCTGTTGCCGGAGGACGGAGTCCGGCTCAGCTACCAGGCTCGCTACGACTTCGTGGTGACGGACCCGGAGGCGTTCGTGCGCTACGTCCGCGGCCGCGCGCACGAAGCACAGAACGACGAGGTCGTGGACGACGTCGAGGACGTGCAGTCGGCGTTCGAGCTGCTCTGCTACCTCGACGGCCTCGGATCCCGCGAGTACGACCAGGACGGCCTCACCCCGGCCGGCGGCGAGGAGTCGCACAAGATCGTCGAGTTCTCCCTGTGGGACCTCGACCCGACCCGGCGCGACGACACCTACCCGTACTGACTCCGCAGCGCTCTTCTCCTCCGTCTTGTTGTTGCGGAAGGCAACATATAGACGGAGCGTAGTTGGAAAGATACTCAGCGTTGCCTTGTTCAAAGGCAATGCAAATGTTTGAACCGAGCAGTAGCCGGTTCTTGTGGCCGCATGACAACGTTCTGTTGTCAGCGACGGACGGGTCGCCGACACCAGGCTCCAGGCGGAACAGCCGACGTACTCCCGTCCGTGACCGGAAATGCACCTCCCCTGCCGGTTACGGAATGAGACGACGACTCCGCCCTCCTTCGGGCCGACTGCCCTCTCGGGGCAACAGCAGGACGCCGGTCGCGCCATCAGCGGTGCCGGTCGCCAGTGAGGTGGCGACCGACACCCGGCGCGACCGGCGTTTCTTATTCGGTGTTCGTTCACCGTGATAAGTCTGGCGTGAACATCTGTCGGCGCGGTTGACTTGGGTCGTCAATCGTTGACGATGGAGGTCTTGTGCGTGCCTTGTCGGTGGTGGGGATCGTCGTGGCGGCCGGTTTGGTCGGGCCGGGAGTGGTGGCGAGTGCGCGGGCTGTTGAGCAGCCGGTTGTCAGTCAGCTGCAGACTTATGAGCGGAGTCGGCCGGTTGCGCCTGGGGTGACAGCGGGGGCGTTGGAGACGTTTGATGCGCGGGGGTGGCAGCAGGGCAATACCTTGACCGTCGATCTGACCAAGGGGGCACGGATCGACTATCTGTCGGCGGGGAAGGTCAGCTCGACCAAGCCGATCGATCAGCAGGCCAATGAGGTCGGCGCGGTGGCTGCGGTGAACGCGGACTTCTTCGACATCAACAACTCGGGTGCGCCGCTCGGGCCGGCGGTCGCCGACGGCAAGCTGGTGAAGTCGCAGTCGGAGGATCCGTATCGTGCGGTCGCCTTCGATCAGCGCGGTGTCGGGCGCATCCTCGAGGTGCTCTTCGACGGTACGGCGGGTTCGTACCGTCTCGATCGTCTGAACAGCCCGACCATCGGCAAGGACGAGATCGGCGCCTTCACCGCGTTGTGGGGCAGCTATTCGCGGGCCCAGGCCGGAGCGACCAAGGTGGTCGAGGTGGTGATAACCGGCGACACCGTGACCGCGATCAACCCCACCGCCGGTGCCGGCGAGATCCCGGCCGGTACGACGATCCTGGTCGGACGGGAAGCCGGTGCGGACGAACTCGGCACGCTGAAGCTCGGCGACAAGCTCCCCGTCACCTTCAAGCCGCGCGCCTCCGACGGCAGCACGATCCGGACCGCGGTCGGCGCGCACGCGCTGCTCGTCGACCAAGGCAAGCCGCAACCCGTCGACGACACCGTGTACGCCGGTCGCACCGGCCTCGGCTTCTCGGCCGACGGCAAGAAACTGATCGTCGTGACCATCGACAGCAACCGAGTCACCCACAGCCGGGGCGCGACGCTGGCCGAGATGGGCAAGATCCTCGCGGCCCGAGGCGCGTACGTCGGTGTCGAGCTGGATGGCGGTGGCTCGTCGACCCTCGTCTCCAGGCGACCGGGCGAGGCGAAGGTCGAGGTCGACAATGTCCCCGGCGACGGTTCGATCCGCCCGGTGCCGAACGGCCTTGCGGTCATGGGCCCCAAAGGCAGCGGCCGGATCCACGGCATCTGGGTCGAGACCGCGGCCGACGGCCGGACCGCTCCGGGTAATGCGCCGGTCCCGGGTGGACGCCCCGATCGCGTGTTCGCCGGGACCACGCGCACGGTGACAGGGACGCCGTACGACGAGAGTTTTGGGCCGGTGAAGTTGCAGCCGCACGTGTTCTGGTCGGCCTCGCGGGGGACTGTGCGGGACGGTGTGTTCACCGCGCGCACGCCGGGTCGGGCAACTGTCCGGGCGATCGCGGCAGGTGGCCAGGGGAGTACCGAGTTGGAGGTGCTGGGGCCGCTGACGCGGATCGCGCCGACCAGTGCGACGCTGAACCTGACGGGTGCCGGCACCTTCGGTCTGGTCGGATTCGATGCCCTCGGCAACTCGGCGCCGGTGGAACCGCGCGATGTCGAGCTGACCTACGACGAGAGCCTGTTGACGATCACGCCGACCGCGGACGGCCGGTTCGGGATCACGCCGAAGAAGGATTCCGGCGCAGCCGTTGTGTCGGCGCGGATCGGTACGGCGCAGGCGGCGATCGCGGTCTCGGTCGGGGTCGAGAAGCGCATCATCGAGACCTTCGACACTGCCGAAAAGTGGACGTCGGGGTCGGCGCGGGCCACGGTATCGGTGAGCAAGACGCCGGACGGTCAGGACGGGCCCGGGTTGAAGCTGGCCTACGACTTCGGGCAGTCCACGCTGACCCGGAACGCGATCGCGATCTCGCCGGCGCCGCTCGGTGACGCTGAGCAGGCACGCGCCTTCGGGGTCTCGATCTTCGGGCATGGGAAGGGTGAGTGGACCGCGTTCGGTCTCGTCGACGCGACCGGGAAGCTGACCGCCGTCTACGGCCCCTATGTCACCTGGAACGGGTGGCAGACGGTCGAACTCCCTGTGCCAGAAGGGCTTCCGCAGCCGGTGCGCTTGCGTCGGGTCTACACGCTGGAGACGAAGGCGGCCGCGCAGTACCAAGGTGAGATCGTGATCGACAACGCCTACGTGAAGGCCGCTCCGGCGGTCAGTGCGCCCGCGCCTGCCAAGGTGGTCGACCCATTGATCCAGACCGCCCGGGCGGTCGACGGCCGGGACTGGCGGTTCGCGGTGATGTCGGATGCACAGTTCGTGGCGCGCGATCCGAATTCACCGTTGGTGCAGGCGGCCCGCCGTACTCTGCGCGAGATCAAGGCCGCGAAACCGGACTTCTTCGTGATCGCCGGTGACTTCGTGGACGAGGCGACCGAGGCGGACTTCCAGCTGGCCAAGCGGATTCTCGACGAGGAGATCGGTACGTCGGTGCCGTACTACTACGTGCCCGGGAATCACGAGGTGATGGGTGCGGCGATCACGAACTTCGAGAAGTACTTCGGTGCGACGCAGCGGGTGTTCGATCACCGCGGGACGCGTTTCATCACGCTCAACTCGGCGTCGGGAACCCTGCGGGGTGGTGGATTCGACCAGATCGCCATGCTGCGTGGGGCTCTGGATCACGCGGCGAAGGATCGAGCGATCAACTCCGTGGTGGTGATCGAGCATCACCCGCCGCGGGACCCGACCCCGGCCCGCAACAGCCAGCTGGGCGATCGGCACGAGGCTGCGCTGCTCGAGAAGTGGCTGGCCGACTTCCAGCACTCGACCGGGAAGGGCGCGGCGTTCATCGGCGGTCATGTCGGGACGTTCAGCGCGGCCCACGTCGATGGCGTGCCGTACCTGATCAACGGGAACTCGGGGAAGGCGCCGGCCACCGCTCCGGAGGACGGCGGATTCACCGGCTGGACGATGTTCGGGGTCGATCGGCGCGGGAAGGACTGGCTGTCTGCGCAGATTCGTCCGCATGTGGACGAGCTGACCCTGGAGGTCCCGAGCACGATCCGGCGTGGCGAATCCGTGCCGGTGAAAGCCACGCTGACTCAGGGCAGTCGCGCCGTACCGGTTGGTTATCCGGTCAGCGTCGACTGGTCGACCAGCCGGAATCTGAAGTACCACGACGGCACCGTCACCGCACTCAGGAAGGGTGCGGCGACGGTGACGGTCGAGGTGAACGGCGTCCGGCGGACCGCCGCTCTGACGATCAACTAGGCGAGTTCCAGCAGGGTGTTGGAGCGGGGAGCGACCTCGCCGTACGTCGTGGTGCGTTGGCGGGCCGGGCGGCCGGCGGCGGTCGCCATCGCGGTGAGCTCCTCGATGGACTTGCGGGATCCGTGCTTGGAGCCGGCCATCCGGCTGATGGTCTCCTCCATCAGGGTGCCGCCGATGTCGTTGACGCCGCCGTTGAGGACGGCGACGCAGCCGTCGACCCCGAGCTTGACCCAGGAGCACTGGATGTTGTCGATCCGGCCGTGCAGCATGATCCGCGACATCGCGTGCACGGCGCGGTTCTCGTCGTACGTCGGGCCCGGGCGGGCGACGCCGGCCAGGTAGATCGGCGAGTTCTGGTGGATGAACGGCAGCAGCACGAACTCGGTGAATCCGCCGGTCTGGTCCTGGACCTGGGCGATGGTGCGCAGGTGCTGGACCCAGTGCCGCGGTTCGTCGACGTGGCCGTACATCATCGTCGAGCTGGACGGCAGACCGACCTTGTGGGCGGTGCTGATGACCTCGATCCAGCTTGCCGTCGGCAACTTTCCCTTGGTGAGGATCCAGCGGACGTCGTCGTCGAGGATCTCGGCGGCGGTGCCCGGGATGCTGTCCAGCCCGGCCTCCTTGACCGAGATCAGGAACTCCTCGATCGACAAGCCGGTGCGGACCGAGCCGTTGACGATCTCCATCGGCGAGTACGCGTGGACATGCATCTGCGGGACGCGGTCCTTGATCGCACGGACGAGATCCGCGTACGCCGTACCGGGCAGGTCGGGGTGGATACCGCCCTGCATGCAGACCTCGCTGGCCCCGATCACCCAGGCTTCTTCGGCGCGCTGGGCGACTTCGTCCATCGACAGTGAGTAGGCGTCGGCATCGGTACGGCGCTGGGCGAACGCGCAGAACCGGCAGCCGGTGTAGCAGACGTTGGTGAAGTTGATGTTCCGGTTCACGACGTAGGTGACATCGTCCCCGACAACCTCCTTGCGCAGGTCGTCCGCGATCTTCGCGAGGTGATCGAGCGCCGGGCCGGTCACGGTCATCAGGGTGAGCGCTTGAGCGTCGGTCAGACCGGCCGGGTCGTCGGCGGCCGCGGCGAGTGCGGCCTTCACGTCGGCGTCGATCCGCTCAGGTGCACTCTCGGCGGAGCGGCGGGCGGCGACGTCTTCGCGGATGACGTCCCAGTCGCCGTAAGCGGCGTCGAAGTCGGAGCGGGTCTCGGTACGGCGGCCCTCGGTGTCGATGGCGGTGTGGAGGTCGGTGCGGCCGACGCTGTCCCAGCCGCCGTCGGGTTCCTGCCAGGGCAGGCCCTTCGGCATCGCGGATTCGTTGGCCAGACCGGTCTCGGGGTCGATCAGCGCCTCGACATGCGAGATCAGGCGCGGGTCGAGCCACGGCTCACGCAGGTACTCCGGATGCGCGGTCAACCGCTCGCGCAGTACGAAACCAGCATCCGCCGTCACCTTGGCCAGGTCGTCGATCTGCGGCCACGGGCGCTCGGGGTTGACGTGATCCGGGGTCAGCGGCGAGACGCCCCCGAAGTCGTCGACACCGGCATCCAGCAGCGCGCGGCACTCGGCCAGGTCGACGAGGTTCGGCGGAGCCTGCACGCGCACTCGCGGCCCGAGCACGATCCGGGTCGCCGCGATCGCGGCCAGCCACTCATCCAGCGGTACGTCGGCATCGTTGCGCATCGCGGTGTCCGGCTTCACGCGGAACCCCTGGATGATCACTTCCTGAATGCCGTTGTACTGCCGCGCGATCTTCCGCAGCGCGAAGATCGAATCTGCTCGTTCGGTCAGATTCTCCCCGATACCGATCAACAGACCGGTCGTGAACGGAACATTCGATCGTCCTGCATCCTCGAGCACCCGCAGCCGGATCGCCGGGTCCTTGTCCGGCGAACCGTAGTGCGGCTGGCCCTTCTCCTCGAACAACCGCCGCGACGTCGTCTCCAGCATCATGCCCATGCTCGGCGCGACCGGCTTCAGTCGCTGCAGGTCCTGCCACGACATCACGCCCGGGTTCAGGTGCGGCAGCAGCCCGGTCTCCTCCAGCACTCGGATCGACATCGCTCGGACATAGTCCAGCGTGCTGTCGTACCCGGCCTCCTCCAGCCACACCCGCGCCGCGTCCCACCGCTTCTCCGGCGCATCGCCCAGCGTGAACAGCGCTTCCTTGCACCCCATCGCCGCACCCTGCCGCGCGATCTCCAGCACCTCATCAGGCGACAGGTACGGCGCGTGCACCCGACCGGGCGTGGTCGCGAACGTGCAGTAGTGGCAGCGGTCCTGACACAACCGCGTCAGCGGAATGAAGACCTTCTTCGAGTACGTGATGATCCCCGGCCGGCCCGCATCGGCCAGCCCCTGGTCACGGACCCGGGCCGCGGTCGCCATCAAGGCCGTCAGCGCGGTCCCCGACGCGGTCAGCAGCACCTCCACCTCGGTCGGGTCGAGGGTCTTACCGTCGTCGGCCCGCTTCAGTGCGCGGCGCATCGCCGTACTCAGCTCGTTGGTTGTCACGTCACCAAAGCCTAGGGGCCGGAACGCGGCCGATCCCGCGATTCCGGCAGCCAAAAACAATCCGTACAACTGTCCTGATAGTTTGCCCATCATGACTGCTGACGGCCGCCGGAAACGCGGTGAGCTGCGGCGGAACGAGCTTCTGCAGGCCGTGGTCGAGGTGATCCGATGCGACGGAGTCGCAGGTGTGAGCCATCGCGCGGTCGCCGCGAAGGCCGATGTGTCGGTCGCGTCGATCACCTACCACTTCGCGACCCTCGACGATCTGCTCGTCGCGGCCCTGACCTGGGCGGCCGATGACCTGGCCGCCGAGCTGCACGGCTGGGGCAGCGAGCTGGGCCCCCGGCCGACCGACGAGCTGGCTCGGCTGATCGAACACAACCTGGTACGGCGACGCGGCCGCACGCTCGCGCTCTACGAGCTCTACCTGTACGCCGCTCGACGCCCGGAGCTCCGGTCTGCCGCAGCCGCCTGGCTGGAGCCGATGACCGACATCGCCCGGACCTTCACGGCGGATCCGAGGAAGGCGCAGCTCCTCGTAGCCGCGCTCGACGGGCTCCTGATGCAGTGCCTGATCGGTGCGCGCGAGGTCGACCGTGCTGACATCGCAGCGCTGCTCGACGTACTGCGGTAGCGCGCGAGCTACCCCAGGTGGGGCGTGTGGGCCAGCGCTGGCGCTGCGACTGCGCTGTTGGGTTGAGGGCATGCTCAGATTGTCGGTCGGTGCTGTGCGGGACAGGTGGCAGTTGTTCGCCGGAGCGGTCGTGGCGGTGGCTCTCGGTGTCGGACTGGTTCAGTCGGGTCTGCAGATGCTGGCCGCCACCGGACGGCCCGTGCTGCCGGCCGGACTGTCGGCGTACCAGCGTGCACAGATCCGTGAGGGCTACGTGGGCGCCGGAACGCTCTTGGGGATGTCGGTGATGCTTGCGGTGTTTCTGACCGTGTTCATCGTCAGTACGACGTTTGGGTTCACTGTGGTGCAGCGGCGGCGCGAACTCGGGCTGCTGCGGCTGGTCGGAGCGCAGCGCGGGTATCTGTGCCTGATGCTGGTCTGCGAGGCCGCACTGCTCGGTCTGGTCGGCAGTGCGGTCGGTGTGCCGGTCGGACTGCTCGCGACGTGGGTCCAGTCGGCACTGATGATCCAGCTCGGCATGTTGCCGGAGTGGTTCGCTGCCCCGTGGAGCCAGAGTGCGATGTGGGCCGCGATGATCGTCGGAGTCGGTACGGCGCTGACCGGCGTACTCGCGGCCGCGTGGCGTGCGTCTCGGGTCAACGCACTGGAGGCGCTGGCCGAGAGCCGTTCCTCGCAACGGGTGATGACCGGCTGGCGGTGGTTCGGGGGACTATCGGCTGCCGCGGCGACCGTGGCCATGGTGATTACTGCGCAGGCCGCGCGGGATCTGGTGGCCGGTCTGCTGATCGGACTGATGGTGCTGGTCAGTGGCTCGGTAGCGCTCAGCCAGCTCAGCCCGATCGTCGTACCGTGGGCCGGTCGGCTGCCGGCCGTGGTCCTCCGCGGTCATCTGATCGCGGACCTCGCCCGGGCCGGCGTCCTCCATGCTGTACGGCGAAGCGCGGCGACCGCGGCACCGCTGATCGTGCTGGTCGGACTGGTGGTCGGTATCTGGGGAACGTTCGGTTCGCAGGCCAAGGCCGTCGGGGTTGAGCAGGAGCGGTTGATCACGGCCGACCTGGTCGTCGACCGCGCGGTCCCGGCCGGCCCCGGGATCGCGGTCGTCTCGCCGCAGACCGCCGTACCGGTTGTGGTCTCGCGGGGTAAGAACACGGTGTATTCCGAGGCGGTCGGGATCGACCCGGTGGCGTATCAGCAGACACATGCACTGCGGCCGCGGAAGGGTTCGTTGGACAAGCTGTCCGGGCAGACGATCGCGATCGGGCCGGGGATGGCTGCCGAGGGGTTCAAACTCGGGTCGACGGTGTCCGTTGCCATGGGCAAGAAGAAGGTCGCGCTCAAGGTGGTGGCGATCATGCCGGAGACGCTCGATGTCAGCGAGAACTTCTTCGTCCCGTTGTCGTTGCTACCGGCTGGTGGTCGCACCGAGACGCTGGTGAAAGTTGCCCCAGGCATCGACCCGCGAGAGGTTGCGGCGGGGTTGCCGGGATCGGTTCAGACGGTTGGTGAGTGGGCGAAGGCTCGGGGTGATGCGCAGCAACGCAACAACACCGGCCTCTTCGCGGCGCTGATGGGGCTGGCCGGGATCTTCACCGCCGTCGCTGTCGTCAACGCCGTGGTGATGTCGACCGCGGACCGCCGCCGCGAGTTCGCCCTCGCCCGGATGGCCGGCCTCACCCGTCGCCAAGTCGTCGCCGTCGCCCTGACCGAGTCGGTCACCGTCGTCCTGACCGGCGTACTACTGGGCGCCGTCGTCGCAGTCGCAGCCCTCGCCGGCATAGCCGCCGGCCCCTACGGCTTTGCCGCGGTGGCGATGCCGTGGCGGCTCCTCGGGCTTATCCTCGGCGCAGCACTCCTGGTAGTCGGCGCGGCCGCGGCCGCCACCGCCTACCAAGCGACCAAACGGCGGCCGATCGCGCTGCTCGCCGCCCGCGAATAATCCTCCTAAGGACAGGACATGTCCCCGATCTGACACCCGGGCCGGGCTGGGCTGGGCGTAACGGGCTCGCCTACTACAGGTATACGTCCTGTTCTTGGGCAGGTCCGCACGCCGCCCGCTAACCCAACCCCCATTTCCCTGCCTAGCCACGGATATTGGGGGTTCTGCACCCGTAACCAGAGTGCAGAACCCCGCATTTGGCTGGCTACCCAGCCAAATGCGGTCTCCGGCCCGGCGTGCCAACTGGAACGGCAGGTGTCGGGGGTTGCCGGACCGCCACCACCGTCCAACGTTGCGCGGCTGACGTGGTTCACGCTCAGCACCTGCCGCTGGATGTGCTCGCGGGAAGGTTAGACGGTGGTGCAGGTCCGCTTCGTCAGGTGAAGGGGAGGGAGGAGCCGGCAGTGAGGGTGTCGGCTGTGACGGTGATGGGAGGTTCGCCGGGGAGGCTGAGGGAGGTGAGGAAGAGGGTGCCTTCGCGGACGTGGAGGCCGTTGGTATCGAGGGCGCCGAAGGCGTTGCCGGTGGACCAGAAGTGGGTTCCGGGGGTGCCGAAGTGCATGACGCCGGTGCGGCCGTCGTAGTCGAATCCGGTGAGGGCGACGACTGCGCCCCAGCTCGCCATCGCTCGCGCGTAGTGGTGACCGCATTCGGCCTCGTCGTACGGGTTGCGGCGCTCGCCGTCGTACCGGGCTCGGATGTCGGTGATCACCTGGAGACCCTCGTCGACCATGCCCTCCTGGATCAGGCCGACGGCGAGGATGTGTTCGAAGCCGGTCATCACTTCGCTGAAGTACGGGAACGGGCGCTCGGGGCGATTGCCGCGCGGATAGCTGCACATCAGTACGGCGGTCTCGTCGCCCAGCACGTAGCTGCGCATGTGGTTGAAGTGGCCGTGGAAACCATCCAGCCGGTTGTGGCGGAGGATGCTGGCCAAGGTCGTCCGCACGTGCTCGGGGTCGAGGAGTGAGTCGAAACCGGCGATCCGGGCGAGGTGCTGGCCGACGAGCTGGTCCACCAGACAACCGTCGCCGAGCTGGAGGACGGGGTTGGTCGGGTCCTCCGCGCCCATGGATTCGCGCAGGCCGGGTGCGACGTCGTCCGCCGAGGCCGGTGGGCGGATCTCGTGGCGGTAGTACTCGCCGTTGAACAGGTGCTCATCCGTCCAGGCACTGCCGTGGTCGAAGAGTCGGCGGCATTCGTCGGCGAGTTTGTCGTCGCCTTGGTAGCGGGCCATCTCCTCGGATGCGCGGAGCGCCGCGAGGTACCAGGACTGCATCTGCGGGTTGGGACCGTAGTACTCGACGTCCATCGTGTTGTGCTGGCAACCCTCCATCACGCCGTCGCGGTCGCCGTCCCAGCCGCCTTCGATCCAGCAGAACTCCAGCGCTCGCCGAGCTGCTGGCCAGAGGTTGTGGAGCAGTTCGTCGTCGCCGCTGAGTCGCCAGTCGCGGTACAGCTTCACGAGGCAGCCGAGCTGACCGTCGGCCGCGGCGACTCGCCAGTCCTGGGCGTTGGTCTCGAGCGGGAGGCCGACGCGGAAGCTCATCAGGCCCTGGTCGTCGGTGGCCTGGGCGAACTCGACCTCGCGGAAGGAACGGGCGATCTCGCCGAACAAGTACGGCGTCGCCTGTTCGTAGTTCCACACGTGTGTGCAGCTCCCGAAGCAGCTGCCGACATGATCCGAACAGCCTTCCCAGCCGAAGAACCGGCCGTCGGGGGTGCGGAAGACGGTCTGTGTGCGCAACGTGCTGAGGTTGAAGAGCGCGGCCTCTTTGACCGCGTCGGGGAGGTCGCTGGCGAGGAAGTCCGAGACGAAGGCGACGGTACGGCGTTCCAGATCGTCGAGCTGTGCTGCGAACCGGCAGACCGCGGTCCAGGCGTCGTCGGAGAGGGTCGTGTAGTGGTTGCCGACGAGGTCGGGCTTCTCCCAGGCGCGCCGGTTCGGGAAGTGCCAGCCGAGCAGGAAGGTGAAGCGCTCGGTCGCGCCGGGGGCGACAGTACGGCGATCTGCCACCGATGCGACCGGGGTATCGGAGGTGCTGGTCCGCTCGTCCAGTCGCCCGTCCGCGCTGAAGTCGTCCCAGAAGTCGAGCAGACTGTCACCCCACGTCCGATCCGCCCACCCGGTACGGCGGCTCACGTCCTGCCCGTCGAGTACCGCGAGCGCAATCGAGCCGAACTGCTCGGCATCGGAGGAGACCCCGCGGCTCTGGAGCAACACCCCGTCGGCCCGCGTCTCCTGCAACCCGCCGTCGGCCCCGCTCGCCGTGTCGGCTCCGCTCCCCGCGTCGGCCCCTCCTTCGGAGGTTGCCCCGGCCGCTCGGCGTTTGGGGAGGAGCCCGCCACCCCTTCCCATGCTGCCGGTTGCTCCGGTGTTGTAGTTGCCTGCGGCAACGTCGGTGGTGCCGTCGCGGCCGATGAAGTTTTGTAGGGAACCGGCCAGGGAGACCATCACCGGGTTGTCGGTGGGGTTGGTGACGGCGTACCGCAGGACGGCGACCGGCCACGAACTGGCCTCGACGTCGGTGGGGACGAACGGGGTGAACGCCTCGACGGCGAGCTCCACCGGTACGTCGTCGTCGCGCAAGGTCAGTCGCGCGAACGGGTACGCCGTACTGAAGCTGGCATCCCGGAAGCGCGGTAGGCCGTGGCTCTGGGCAGGGCTGCCGTGGGCGCCCTCGTATTCGCTGAGGTCGAGTGGGCCCTCGGCGGCGCGGGTGGTGACGGTTCCGTCGGCGGATTCGGTGCGGATCGCGAAGAACGCCGTACCGGGGTGGAAGCCCTTGGCCGGCCGGTTCACGATCTCCCAGTCCCGCAGATTGCCACGGCCGCCGAAGCTGACCGTCCCGGTCCCGATCCCGCCGAGCGGCAACGCGATCCGCCGCAACTGCCGCCCGGTGTACGTACGAAGCAAAGGCCACGCTGTCGCAGTCATACCCACCGACCCTAACCGCCATCCCCCACCACCGAAATCGGTCCCGCCCACTCGAGTGGACCTCTTTGTGCACCCACCAACCACGAATCCGCGCAGAGGATGGTCGATGGGTGCTCAAGGTGAACTCAACCCACCACCTTGAGCACGGTTCAACCGGTTGGCGGGGCGCGGAGTGGTTGGTGGGCGCTCAAAGTGGGGGTTAGGCGTCGGCGGTGGTGAGGGTCTCGGCCTCTGCGGCGGAGTGGTGGGCGGGGATGCGGAGGTGGGCCAGGGGTTTCCAGCCGGTGGCGAGGACGGCTACTGCGAGTACGACGGCGAAGGCGCCGACGTAGAAGGGGAGCTGGATGTTGACCTCTTCGCCGAGCTTGCCGGCCAGCCAAGGGGCGACTGCGCCGCCGGAGAAGCGGACGAATGAGTACGCCGCCGACGCCGTACCGCGTCCGACCGGCGCCGCGCCCATCACAGCCTCGGTGATCAGGGTGTTGTTCACGCCGAGGAACAGGCCGGCCACGATCACGCCGATCGCGAGGACCGCCTTGTGGTGGGCGAAGAGGCCCATCACGGCGAGGTCGGCGCCGAACAGCAGCAGCGACGTCATCACCACCGGCAGGGTGCCGAACCAGCGCTGCAACCGCGGTGCCACGAAGACCGAGGTCACCGCGAGCCCGATGCCCCAGCCGAAGAAGATCAGGCCGATCTGCCGCGCGGACATCGCCAGCGGGAACGGGGTGAACGCGAGCAACGTGAAGAAGCCGAAGTTGTAGAGCAGTGCGGTCACGGCGACCGTCGCGAGCGAGCGGTGGCGCAAAGCCTTCAGTGGTTCGAGGATCGACGTACGGCGGGCTTCGGGCGGCGTGGACGACAGCAGGAACGCGGTCGCGGCCAGCGCGATCGTCATCAGTACGGCGACGCCGAAGAACGGGCCCCGCCACGAGATCGTGCCGAGTTCACCACCGACCAGCGGGCCGGCCGCGATCCCGACACCGAGCGCGGCCTCGTACAGGATGATCGCCTCGGCGACCGAGCCGGCCGCGGAGTTCACGATGGTGGCCAGAGCGGTCGCGATGAAGAGCGCGTTGCCGAGCCCCCAGCCGGCCCGGAAGGCGACGATCATGCCGATCGAGTTCGACAGACCGGCCAGCGCGCTGAACACCACGATGATCGCGAGACCGATCAGCAGAGTGCGCTTCGCGCCGATCCGGCTGGAGACCGCGCCGGTGATCAGCATCGCGAGGCCGATCACCGCCATGTAGCTGGTGAACAGCAGCGACACCTGGGACGGGCTGGCGTGCAACTGCTCGGCGATCGGCTTGAGGATCGGGTCCACCAGGCCGATGCCCATGAACGCGATCACGCAGGCGAACGCGACCGCCCAGACGGACTTGGGTTGCTTCAAGAACGAGCTCACTGGGGAGCATCCTCCACAACTTCGAGGGTGAGAATCTTGTGCATCACGGCGACCGCGTCCTCGAGGGTCTCGAGGTCGGTCGCCGGAAGGTGACGAAGTCTGGCCGCGACCGCGGCACCCGCCTCCCGGCGGGCGCGCTGCAGTTCGGTCAGGCCTGTCTTCGTGAGGCTGATCAGGCTGGCGCGCGAATCGGCGGGATCCGGCGCGCGCCGTACCCACCCCTGCTCTTCCTGCCGCTGCACCAGCGTGGACATGGTCGGCTGCGAACACCGGTCCGCCTTCGCCAGATCACTGATCCGCGTCGGCCCCAGCTCGTCCAGCCGCCCGAGCAACCGCATCGCCGCATGCGGCAACGCACTCACGTCCCGGCTCGCCATCCGCGTCAATCGCGCGGACGCAACCACGACATCGACACCCAGCTCGTTCAGGTCCACGTCTCCGAATATACATAGGAATGCTATGCATATCCATCGCTGCCGGCGTGAAGCGGATCACTGCGACCCGTAGAAACTTCGGCGCGCGTCTGTAAAGGTTTTCCTGACTCTTAGCACCGTCGACTCTTTCCGCCCCAGTCGAAAGGCGCGACTCCATGCATGACAAGGAAGAGCAGGCTCCGGCCAGGTTCACCCGTCGCAACGTACTCACGGCCTCCGCGAGCGCCGCTGCCGCGCTCGGCGCGGCCGGACTGCCGATTCTGGCCACCGGAGCCCCGGCGTTCGCCACCGGCGACCGTGGCCACGGTGGTGGCCTGCGGGCCGAGCCACTGATCCCGTCCCGCAACCGCGGGATCATCCTGTACAGCGTCCGGGACCGGATCGGCGCGGCGCCGGACACCTGCGGCGTGCCGTACGGATTCGAGCGGGTGCTGGCCCGGCTGGCCGAGATCGGCTACCAGGAGGTCGAGTTCGCCGGCTACACCCAGAACACCGCGATCCTTGGCCGGCAGATCACGCCCAAGGAGATCCGGAAGATCCTGGATGACAACGGGCTGATCGCGAACGGCACCCATACCCAGATCAGCCCGGACACGTTCGAGCAGCAGATGGACATCGCCCAGGAGTTGGGCATGAAGCACATCGGCACCGGCGGCGACCCCACGAACAGCGCGTACAAAGCCGACTGGGACGCCGCCGCCGATGTCTGGAACGAACTGGGCCGTCGCGCCAAGGCGCGTGGCCTGCGGCTGTACACCCACAATCACGACGCCGCCTACAGCTTCCTGCTGGACACAGGCCCCTTGGATGCGGCCGGCAAGCCGACCCGGTCGTCCGGGGTGCGTCGGCTGGAGTACTTCTTCGGCAAGGCCGACCCTCGCTACGTGTTCTTCGAGATGGACATCTACTGGGCGTACGTGGCCCGGTTCAAGCACCGGACGTACACCGACTGGCGAGGCAACCTGCAGACCGACCTGTTCGACCCGATCCTGACCGTCGCCCCGCGCACCACCCGGTTCCCGCTGTTCCACGCCAAGGACGGCGACCGCAACGCGGCCGTTCCCGACGGCTACGACATGGTCCCGCTCGGCGACGGCGACATCAACTTCCAGCAGTTCTTCCAAACCATCGGCGAGCCGAACCTCCACCACGCGAACTGGGAGCACGACAACGCTTCCGGCGGTACGGCGGTTCCGGCACAGTCGCTGAACTTCGCCGCGTCCAGCTACACCAACATGTCCGAGCTGACCATCTATCGCCGCTGACTTGGTGCGGAGTCGAGAGTTGGAGGGGCATCCGGCCGGCTACTACTCACGGCTGTACGCCGTTGGTTGTGCGGAAGAGGCTGGCCGGGATGGGGCCGCGGTGCAGGATGTGCGGGATGTCGGCCCAGGGGAAGAGCGGCTCGGTGGCGTTGAGGGTTCGTAGCCGGTGCAGGGCCTTCTCGGAAGGCTGAGTGAGGGTTGCGACTGTCGCGGGGGAGTAGGGGATGAAGTCCTCAGGGGGCTGCGGCGCGGCGTTGTGGCGTTTGAGCAGGATGCAGGTGTCGGCCGGGTCGAGGAGGTCGGCGTCGAGGGTCCAGTAGTCGATGACTACGCGGCCGATGCGGCCGGACTCGTGCATGGCTTCGAAGAGCGGAGCCGGGTGGACCGGTGAGAGGAACACGACGTCGGTCCAGGTGCAGCCCAGTGGGTGCACCGGGTCGAGCATCGCGGCTGGGCGATGAGCGTACTTCGCGACCTCGCGTTCGTAGAGGTCCGGGTGCTGGTCGCGAAGCAGGTTGAGGGGCAGGACGGCGTCGCCGCGGAGGTCGTGGATCGCGGCTCGGTACAAGAGAATCGTCATACGCAAAAGCCTCCGACCGCAGGAAGTCTGCGACGGAGGCTCTGCACACATTCTACCGGGTCAGGGGCAAGGCCGGTTGGTTAAGGCTGGCGACCACGGTGCCCGCCCGTCACAACGTCCGAACGATCGGAGGGCGGCTCTCCGCACCTTCGGACGTTAACCCCGGCCCTTGGCTAACGTCCGAAAAATCGGAGGGCGGCTCTCCGCGCTTTCGGACGTCACCCCCCGGCTCTTGGCTGACCGCGACGGGATCGGTTGACACCACCCGAGCCGACCGCGGTCCAGACCTGCACCCACAACTCGTTGTTCCGCCCACAGCCCCTCCACGAAATTTCAGGGGTTATCCGTTCACGTTGCCCCTTCTCCGGCCAATTTCTGAGGGGAGAAGGGGCAACATGAACAGAGATCCCCTCATTTTCCGGGCAGCAGCCACGCCCGCGAGAGCACACTCCAACCGCATCCGGGACGGATGGGTCTGCACACCGCGTCTGACACCACCAGCGCCGCCTAACCAACCGGCCTCCGGGTCAGGGGAGCATGGCTGTGGCGCCGCCGTCGATCACCTGGGCCGATCCGGTCATGAACGGGTAGCGGTCGGAGGCGAGGTCGACGACGAAGGCTGCGACCTCTTCGGGCTTGCCGATGCGCCCGGCGGCTGGTGCCCGGGAGCGGGCGACGACGGCGATGCCTGCGCGGTAGACGCTCTCAGGGGCGTTCTCGATGCCGGCGACCTTGCGGACCATTTCCGTGTCGACGATCCCCGGCAGGACGGCGTTGACCCGGATGCCGTCGGCGCCGTAGTCGAGGGCCGCGGCCTGCATCAGGCCGAGGAGCGCGTGCTTGCTGGAGCCGTACGACGCGAACCCCTGCCGGACGGCCAGTGAGTTGATGGACGCGGTGATCACCACACTGCCGCCGCCCGCTTTGAGCAGATGCGGAATCGAGTGCTTGAGGGTGAAGAACGCACCCCGGACATTGGTGGTCTGGATGTCGTCCCACTCAGCTGTGGCGACTTCGTGAAGCCGCTTGACGCCGTGGATGCCCGCGTTGCTGAACACCACGTCCAACCGGCCGTAGCGGCTCGCGGTGCTGTCGACGAAGCGGCGTACCTGGTCTTCGACCCTGACATCGGCCCGCAGGTAGGTCGCTTCGTGGCCCGCTGCCCGGATCTCTTGTTCCACCTGCCGGCCGCGGTCCTCCCTTCGCCCGCAGAACGCGACCTTGGCGCCTTCGGCGGCGAAGGCTCGTGCGGCCGCGCGCCCGATGCCCGAGGTCGCGCCGGTGATCAGGACCACCTTGCCGGCGAACCTCGCACCGTCGGCCGGGGCGGCGGTCATCCGCGGGCCGGTATCCGCAGTGAGCCGCCCGCCGACGGCACCTGCCGCGCCGGCCACCAGGGCGCCGGTCGCGGCCGCGCCGACCATGGCCCGCCGGCCGTATCGTCGCGGCGGCTTGCCGGTCTCTTGCGGGTTGTCAGTCATGTCCCCAGGCCTCCTACTCGGTTCCGGCCCCGTAGTCGGCCGGCCAACTCCTGAAGCGTAGGAACGGTGCCACCACGCCGGCATCTGCTGGACGGCCGGTCTTGCCCTGTCGCTCGTCCGCCGGTACTACGACCTCCGGCCTAGGTCGGAGGTCGGGGCGGGTGCGGCCCGGTGTCTGATGACGGCCGTGGCGGTGATGTGCTCCACTGGGGAGGTGCTCTCCCGAGAGACCCACCCGCCGTTGCTGCCGCCGTCCACCTGGATGACCCTGCTGGTCGGCGTCAGCTGCCTGCTGATGGCGATCAGCCGCAGCTTCAATTCGTTGACCTGGGCAAC
This sequence comes from Kribbella albertanoniae, assembly GCF_004348455.1. Lineage (GTDB taxonomy): Bacteria > Actinomycetota > Actinomycetes > Propionibacteriales > Kribbellaceae > Kribbella > Kribbella albertanoniae. The sequence goes on along the minus strand of NZ_SMKA01000007.1, from coordinate 68,156 downwards.
CGTCGTACTGGTGGTCGCTCCGGCGGGGCTACTGATCCTGCAGATCCTCATCGGTCGGCGGTACGGCGATCGGCCGCCGGCGGCCCTCGCGGCCGGTGCCATCGCTGCCCAGCTCGGCGTGATCGAGCTGATCTCGCAGATGGATGGGCAGAGCATCGCTTCGCTGCTCTATTTCGTGCTGCCGTTTCCGGCAGTGTTCTGGCTGGGAGCTCGTGCCGGTCTCATCGTCAGTGCAGTCGTCCTGAGTCTCTTTACAGTCAGGTTCGCGGCGGCCAAGCCGTTGTGGCGGACAGACTCGGACGTACTGCACAGCTACATGCTCTTCGCGATCGCTCTTGTGTTGGTCACCAGCACCGCCGTGCTGGTACGGCGGGAGCGAACCAGCAGGGAGCGGGCCGAGCGCTTGCTCCGTGATCTCGGCGCTTCCCATCGTCAACTGGTCGAGTCCCAGGGCCGCGTCGCCGAACTGGCCACGATCGAGGAACGCAACCGGCTAGCCCGCGACATCCATGACAGCCTGGGCCACTACCTCACCGTGGTCAGTGTCCAGCTGGAGAAGGCCCAGTTCCTGGTCGCCGAGGATCCTGTAGCCGCGTCCGCCGCGGTCGCCAATGCGAAACGGCTCGCGGATCAGGCCCTCGCCGACGTCCGGGAGTCGGTCGGTGCGCTCCGGAGGGACGAGGCCCCGTTCCTGCTGGAGCCGACTTTGCGCGGCATGGTCGAAGACCTGCGGGTGCTGCCGCTCGACCTCAGTCTGCAGGTCTCCGGCGATGAGCAGCACTATTCGCGACAGCAGTTGCTGGCGCTGTACCGGGCCGTCCAGGAAGGCCTGACGAACGTGCAGCGCCATGCCCGGGCCAGCCGCGCGCAGGTGGTCGTCGAGCTCACCGAGGCGACCGCCTCGGTGACGGTGGACGACGACGGAATCGGTCCGCCGGCCGGCGCTGGCAACGGTCTGCGCGGAGTACGGGAACGGCTGGAACTGGTCAGTGGCAGGCTGGTGCTGACGAACGCACCAGGCGGAGGTACGCGGATGGCGGTCACGATTCCCCGGACCGGGGCGAGGAAGGCGTTGGCCGATGGAGAACGGTGAGAACATCCGGCTGCTGATCGTCGATGATCAGGAACTGATGCGGGACGGGCTGACCGCCATTCTGGAGCGACAGCCCGGGATCGACGTGGTGGCCACTGCCGCGGACGGAGCCGAGGCAGTGCGTCTGGTCGCCGAACTCGCCCCCGACGTGGTCCTGATGGATGTCAGGATGCCGGTTCTGGACGGCGTGCAGGCGACGGCGGAGATCGTCCGCAGTTGGCCGGCCGTGAAGGTCGTGGTGTTGTCCACCTTCGATGACGATGACCATGTCACCCAGGCGTTGCGGGCTGGTGCCACTGGCTATCTGCTGAAGAACCTGCCGGCCCAGGATCTTGCGGAAGCTGTCCGGCTGGCCTGCCGAGGCGTGCTGCAGTTGGCCCCGGCGGCCGCGGCCAAGGTGGTCGCCGCGCTTTCTGCGACGGCGGGCGGATCGGCTCCGGCCGAGCCACCCGCCGAGCTCGCTCGCCTCACTGACCGCGAGCGTGAAGTGGCGCGACTGGTGGCGGCCGGTGCGAACAACCGTGAGATCGCCCAGGGGCTGGTGATCTCCGAAGGCACGGTGAAGAGTCACATCTCCAGCATCCTGAGCCAGCTCAACCTCCGGGACCGGACCCAACTGGCGGTCTTCGTCCACCAGCACCTGCCCGGTCGCTGAACCTATCGGCGCTTCAGATCGCTGGCGAGGACATGCGCGATGTTGCGTTCGGCCAAAGCGGTGATGGTGACGAAGGGATTGACGCCGAGGCTGCCCGGGATCAGGGAGCTGTCGGTGACGTAGAGGCCCGGATGGTTGCGGACTCGGCCGTAGTTATCAGTGGCTTTGCCGAGCAGGGCACCGCCGAGCGGGTGGTAGCAGAAGTCGGCGGCGAAGGCTCGGTTGCCGGTGAACAGATCGCGCCGGTACGTCGTACCGATCGCCTTGTTGATCTTGTCGAACAAGAACTGGGCCGACCGGAGTGACGGAGTGCTCTGGCCGGCCGACCAGTGCAGATCGGCGCGGTCGGTGTGGTGGTTGTAGGTGAAGCGGCCGCGCTCGGGGTTGACCGTGATCGCGAGGTAGAGGCTCGCCCAGGTCTCCAGACCGACGGGCAGTGGGGCGATCTCGGCGAACGACGGATGCTTCGGATCGTTCCAGTTGTCGATGGCAAGCGTCGGGATCGTGGACTGGAGGGTGCCGGTCGGATCCCAGAGGTGGTTGGCGCGAGCCGTCATCACGTTACCGTTGGTGCCCCAGCCGTTGCCGATCGCGGCCGGCAGGTCGGGCAGTGTTCCGGTTTCCCTTGCCCTGAGCAACAGTTCGGTGGTTCCGATGCTGCCGGCGCCGAGGAACAGCGAGCTGCAGGAGATCTCGCTCCGGCGGATCACCTTGCCCCAGGCATCTATCTGCTCAAGCCCGACCAGATAACCCTTACCCTGCTTGCGAATCGTGGTCACCCGGGTGAGTGTCCGGATGGTGACGTTGCCGGTGCCGAGCGCGTCGGCGAGGTAGGTTTTGTCCAGCGACTGCTTGCCATGGTTGTTGCCGTAGATCACCTCACCGGCCAGCGCGGACCGCGGAACCTGCTTCTTCTCTTCGCGCCGAAGATAGTTGAAGTCGTAGACGTTCGGTACGACGCTCGTCCGGAAGCCGGCCTGATGAGCGTGCCGCCGGGAGACCCGCGCGTACTTGTAGACCGGCGTCTGCTCCAGATAACGGGGATCGATCGCGTTCACGCCGAGCATCCGGCGGGCCAGCGGGAAGTACCGCTTGTACATCGCGTCCGCATCCACCTGCGGCAGCATCTTCTCGAAGTACGCGCGCTGCGGAGTCGGTGCCATCCCACCGTTGACCAGCGAACCGCCGCCGACCCCGCGACCGACGTACACGCCCATGTTCGGGAAATCGATCCGGTCCAGGATTCCGGCGTACGGCGTCCCGAGGTCGCGGTTGACCACGTCGAGCCAGAGGAAGGTGTCGAGCGGTGCCTTGGTCCGGCGCTGGAACCACATCGAGCGGCGGTCCGGGTTCAGGGTCGAGCAGAACACCTTGCCGTCCTTCCCGGCGGTGTTCCACAACTGGCCCATCTCGATCATCGTGGTCCGGATCCCGGCCGCGCCGAGCCGCAGCGCGGTGACGGCGGCGCCGTACCCGGTGCCGACGACGAGGGCGGGAACGTACGGCGCGGCCTCGGCCGGACCGATCCGAGTGAGGCCGGTCGCGGCGGCCGCGGTGAGGGCGGTCAGGCCGGCGAACCGGCGGCGAGCCAAAGTAGAGGGCACAGTCGCGGACGGAGAGGTCTCGAAAGTCACTGACGCACCGTAGTTGAGCAACTACATCTTCGCAGCGGCTCCGGCATGTCGCGCTGGGGTGCCCGTTTGTGCAGGGGTGCAAAAGTGCACGGCTAATAGTTTGCAGTGACTGCAAGAATCTGCCTACGCTGGTGCGGTGAGTCAGGGTGAGGGTGGGTTGCGGGAGCGGAAGAAGCTCCAGACCAGGGCGGCGTTGACCGATGCGGCCCTGCGGCTGGCGTTGGAGAAGGGGCCGGACAGCGTCACGGCCGAGGAGATCGCCGAAGCGGCCGATGTGTCGGTGCGGACGTTCTTCAACTACTTCCCGCACAAGGAGTACGCGATCCTCGGGCGCAATCCCGCGCATCTGGAGAGCGCGCTGGAGCGGATCGCGACGGCACCGGCCGAGCAGTCGCCGTTGACCACGATGTGGCTGATCGTGCGCGACGTACTGCACGACCTGATGGCCGAAGGTGAGCTGAGCCGGCGCGGTGAGCTGATCATGGGGTCGCCCAGCCTGCTCTACCACCTGATGCTGTCGAGCATGGACGACGAGCGGCAGCTGTCCGCGGCGCTGACCGAGCGGATCGGCGACCCGCTCCGGGCGCGGCTCATCGTCAGCGCGGCCGGGACCGCGTGCCGGGTCGCCGTCGAGCTCCACAAAGACGGTCCGGACTCCGCACCCGCCGACCTTGTCGACGCAGCGTTCCAACTACTTGCTCAGGGCCTCGACCCTGACTACCAGAAAGGTTCTTCATGACGACGACCTCGGCCGAGGGGGCCGGTTCTGTCGCGACGCTGACGCCGCGGCAGACCGTGCAGGCCATGTCCGGTCTGATGATGGGGCTGTTCGTGGCGATCCTGGCCGGCACCGTGGTGTCGACCGCGCTGCCGCGGATCATCAGCGACCTGGAGGCGAGCCAATCGTCCTACACCTGGGTCGTGACGGTGGAGCTGCTCGCGATGACGGCCACCGTGCCGTTGTGGGGCAAGCTCGCCGACCTCTACAACAACAAACTGCTCGTCCAGCTCTCGCTCGGCTTCTTCGTGGTCGGGTCGCTGGTCGCCGGCTTCGCGCCGAACATCGAGGTGCTGCTGGGCAGCCGGGTCCTGCAAGGGCTGGGCGGCGGCGGTCTGACCGCGCTGGTGCAGATCGTGATGGCAGCGATCATCCCGCCGCGTGAGCTCGGCCGGTACTCCGGTGTCTTCGGTGCCGTGTTCGCGTCCGCCACCGTTGGTGGGCCGCTGCTCGGTGGATTCCTGGTCGACTCGCCGCTGGGCTGGCGGGCCTGCTTCCTGATCGGTGTGCCGTTCGTGATCGCCGCGATCATCCTGCTGCAGCGCACCCTGAACCTGCCGACCGTACGCCGGGAAGCGAAGATCGACTGGTGGGGCGCGTTCTTCATCACCGCCGGCGTGAGCACCCTGCTGATCTGGGTCACCTTCGCCGACAAGAAGTTCGACTGGGTCTCCGGCTGGAGCTTCCTGATGGTCGGCGCGGCGCTGGTCGCATTGGTTGCCGCGGTGCTCGTCGAGCGCCGGCACCCGGAGCCGATCATTCCGCTGGACCTGTTCCGCAACCGCACGGTCACGCTGTCCATCGTCGCCAGCGCGCTCGTCGGCGTGGCGATGTTCGGTGGCTCGGTATTCCTCGCGCAGTACTTCCAGACCGCGCAGGGCTACTCACCGACCAAGGCCGGCCTGATGAGCCTGCCGATGATCATCGGCATGATGGGCGCCTCCACGGTCGCCGGTGGCCTGATCACGAAGACCGGCAAGTGGAAGGTCTACCTGGTCCTCGGCAGCGTGCTGCTCCCGATCGGCCTGGCCCTGTTCGGCACCATCGACGCGCACACCTCGAAGTACCTGCTGTGGGCCTTCATGCTCGTCCTCGGTATCGGCATCGGCCTCGTCATGCAGAACCTCGTCCTCGCCGCGCAGAACGACGTACCGGCCAGCCAGCTCGGTGCAGCCACCTCCGCGGTCAGCTTCTTCCGCAGCATGGGCGGCACGATCGGCGTCAGCGTCCTCGGCGCCATCCTCGCCAACCAGATCCTCGACCGCCTCAACCCCGGCGGCACGGCCAGTGGCGCGAGCGACGTCGTACCGAACGTCGCCGAACTCCCACCCGCCGTCCGCACAGTAGTAGAGAACGCCTACGGCGACGCCACCGCCGACCTCTTCATGATGTCGGTCCCCTTCGCCGTCCTGGCCCTGATCGCAGTCATCTTCATCAAAGAAAAGCCCCTCCTCACCACCACCGGCGCCGAACGCCGAGCAGAAGAAGAAGCAACTGGTAAACAGGATGCATGATCGTTGCGTTCAGTATTAGTCCGCTTGCGGGTGATGAGACCGGGGGCGTGAGTGAGGCGGTGGCTGCGGCTGTTCGCGTTGTTCGCGCCTCCGGTCTTCCCAATGAGACCAATGCCATGTTCACCAACATCGAGGGGGAGTGGGATGAGGTGATGGCGGTGGTGAAGGAGGCTGTTGAGGTGGTGGCTGCGGTTTCGCCTCGGGTGAGCCTGGTGTTGAAGGCGGATATTCGGCCTGGCTATACGGGGCAGTTGACGGCCAAGGTCGAGCGAATCGAGCAGGCGCTCGCGGAGTAGATGGCCGCAGCGAAGGACAGGTGCTGGTCGCCCTCCACACGAGCCCGTACGACGTTGAGCACGGTTCAGGCATGTGCGCGGCCCGGATGTGGTTGATGCGTGCTCAAGGTGAGCCGGCGGGGCGACGTTGAGCACGGTTCAACCGTTCGGCGGGGTGTCAGATGGTTGATGGGTGCTCAAGGTGACTCCCGCCCCGACGATCTCGGATCCCCGGGCGGTCGGGGTGCATGTTCGCCCTGACCGGACCACTTTCCTCCCCAAACCGGTTCGGGGAGAGCTGGCACCGGTCGTGTGGGGATCTGGGGAGGCTCGGCCCCCCGAATCCGTCGCGGATCCTCCCCAAACCGGTTGGGGAAGAGGATTCAGCGACCCGCTCGCTGCAGGTTCCCTAACGTCCGAACAGCCGGAGGCGGGCCCTCCGGTCTTTCGGACGTTAGCTGGGAGCTGGTTCGGAGACCGCGTCGGCGGGTTCTTCGGACGTTGCGCGGCGGGGGGACGGGGTGCCGCATTGGCAAGGGTTGAGCAGCCGGGCTGGCGCTAGGCCGAGCGACTAAAGTTCGGCGGATCGAGCAGGCGCTTGCGGAGAGGGCCGCGCTGGGCGGTCGAGCGCGCCGGGGTGCGCCGCGAAGGGCAGGTGCTGGGCGGGTGGGCGGACCTGCGCCACTGACCAACCCTCTCCTGGTCAGTTCTGGCTACTCGCGTTGAGCGTGAACCCAGTAGTCCGCGCACAGTTGGTCAGTGTTGGCGGTCCGCCCCCTCCGTCAGTGGGCGGAGTTTAGGGCGGTTACGGCGGCTTCGTGGCGGGATTCGCGTTCGGCGGCTCGGAGGAAGTGGACTCGGTTTACGAGGATCTCGTCGGCGTTGGGGTGTTGCTGGAGGAGGGTGATGGACTCGTTGGTGAAGTCGTCTAGGGGCATCCAGGTGGGGTCGGGGGCGGCGCCGCCGAGGAGGTTGGTTTGGACGGCGGGCGGGACCAGTTCGATGACCTGGAGGTTGGTGCCGGCCAGTTGGAGGCGGAGGCTTTGGGTGTAGCTGTGGATTGCGGCCTTGGTGGCGTTGTAGGTCGGGGTGAGGGCCAGTGGGACGAAGGCCAGGCCCGACGAGACCGTCATGATGACCGGGTCGGGCTGCTGCTGGAGGTGGGGCAGGAAGGTCGTGATGGACCGGATCGTGCCGAGCAGGTTGATGTCGATCGTGGCCTCAGCGGTGGCCAGGTGAGCCGGGTCCTGGAGGTTTTCGGGCTGCATGATGCCGGCCATGGTGATCAGGACGTTCACCGGATGGCGGGCTGTGACGTCGGCGTAGGCGGCGGCGATCGAGGCCGGGTCGGCGACGTCGAGGACGACGCCTTCGATGGCGTCCTCAAGAGCGATCTGGTCGAGGAGGTCCTTGCGGCGGCCGCTGATGATGACGGTGTTGCCGAGGTCGCGGAAGCGGCGGGCGAGCTCGAGGCCGATACCCGACGTACCGCCGGTCATGAAGATCGTGTTGCCTGTGGTTTTCATGACTCCAGCCTGGAAGCCGATGCCGTCGGCAACCAGGCTCGGTGTAACCACTGCTCGGCAGGCAGTGGATAACTCCGGCCGGACGGGGACACTGAAGTTATGGAGTACGCCGATCTGTCCGATTTCCTCCGCAAACGCCGCGAAGCCCTGCAGCCCGAGGATGTCGGGATGCCTCGCGGCCGACGACGCCGTACGCCGGGATTGCGGCGGGAGGAGGTCGCCGTACTGGCGTCGATGTCGACCGACTACTACAGCCGGCTGGAAGGTGGCCGAGGGCCGCAGCCGTCGGTGGAGATGCTCGGCGCGATCGCGCGGGCGTTGCGGATGACGCTGGCGGAGCGGGATCACCTGTTCGTGCTCGCCGGGCACGGTGTGCCGCCGCGGACGACACGCGCGTGTCATGTCGATCCCGGGATGCTGCGGATCATGGACCGCCTGCAGGACACTCCGGCGCTGTTGCTGAACCGCTGCGGTGAGACGGTCGCGCAGACGCCGGCCCATGTGGCGTTCGCCGGTGAGCAGACGAACTTCGAGGGCATGGAGCGCAGCGAGGCGTACCGCTGGTTCGTGCACCCGGAGCGCCGCGCGCTCTACCAGGAGCCGGAGTTGTCCCGGCATAGCCGACTGCTGGTCTCGCTGCTCCGGATCACCGCGACCGCCGACGGACCCAAGTCGTACGCCGCCTCGATCGTGAGCACGTTGCAGAAGGAGAGCCCGGAGTTCGCCGAGATCTGGGACCGGCACGAGGTGGTGCCGGCGCACAGCCGGACCAAGCAGTTCCGGCATCCGGTGGTCGGTGAGCTGGAGCTGTACTGCGAGGTGATCAACAACGCCGACCAGCAGCAGATCCTGGTGGTCTTCACCGCCGAACCCGGCAGCGAGAGTGCCGAAAAGCTGCGGCTGCTCGGGGTTTTGGGAAGTCAGTCGATGAGCTCTGGACAGGACTTTCGTCGGGAGTTAATTTAAGTCCCGACGTCTCGGAATGCCCTTTCCGGGATCGCCCTCCGGAAAGGACCGCCCCATGCCTTCCGCTCGCTTCCGCCTGCCCGCGCTCGTCCTCGCCCTGCTCCTGATGGTGGCCGGGCTGACGACTTCCGCGGCCGCTCAAGTTCAAGCGACCTTCAACGTGCTCGCCTTCTACGACGGCAACACCCAGGACGCGGCGCACAACGACTGGGTGAAAGAGGCCAATCAGCGGTTCCCGCAGTTCGGCGCGCAGAACGGCTTCACCTACACCGCGACCAACGACTGGAACCGGCTGAACAACCTGCAGGCCTCGCAGTACCAGGTCGTGATGTTCCTGGACAACCGGCCGTGGGCCTCGTCGCAGATGACGGGGTTCCAGCGCTACATGGAGAACGGCGGCGGTTTCTTCGGCTTCCATGTGAGCAATTACAACGACTCCAGCCAGGGCTGGCCGTGGTTCAACAACACGCTCCTCGGCACCGGCCGGTTCAACTCGAACACCTGGCTGCCGTCCGCGGTCACACTGCGGACCGAGAACCGTTCGCACCCGTCACTGGTGAACACAGGCGCGACGCTCCGGTCGTCGGTCAGTGAGTGGTACAGCTGGCAGAACGACCTGCGGCAGAACCCGAACATTCAGGTCCTCGCTTCGATCGATCCGTCGAGCTTCCCGGTCGGCACCCAGAACGGCAACATCTGGACGTCGGGCTACTACCCGATCGCGTGGACCAACAAGAACTTCAAGGTCATCTACGCGAACTGGGGCCACAACGCGATGAACTACCAGACCAACACCCGGACCTCGTCGACGTTCGACAGCGCGGCCCAGAACCAGTTCATGATGGACTCGCTGAAGTGGCTCGGCGGCGGCGGTACGACGCCTCCGGTCGACCAGCCGGCGCCTGGTACGTGGTACTCGGTCGCGAACAAGGCCAACGGTAAGTGCGTCGACGCTCGCGCAGCAGGCACCGCCAACGGCACGGTCGTCCAGCAGTACAGCTGCAACGCGACCACGGCCCAGAACTTCCAGTTCCAGCCGACCACCGACGGTTTCACCCGAGTGAACAACCGCAACGACGCGACCAAGGTGATCGACGTGAGTGGGGTGTCGCTCGAGGACAACGCGGGTCTGCATCTGTGGACGTACGGCGGTGGTACCAACCAGCAGTGGCAGGCAGTCTCCGAAGGCGAGGGCTACTTCCACTTCGTCGTACGGCACACCAGCAAGTGCCTGACCGTGCCCGGCGGCTCGACCGCCGACCAGACCCAGTTGGTCCAGTCCACCTGCAACGGCGGCACGACTCAGTCTTTCAAGCTGACGGCGGCCTGATCCTCGCCCGAGGCCATGTCCGGCAATTTCTCGCCTACTGCGCTGCACTCGGCACGGCACCTCGCCGCACTGGAGGAAAGGCCACGATGGGAAAACATCGAGGCCTCCCCTCCAGCACACCGAGCTACCGCACCGAGCACATGCTCGCTACGGCGCGAAATCACCGGACATGACCTAGTCTGCGGCCCATGAGATTCCTGCGTGTGGCCGCAGTTGCGGCAGGAGGTTTGCTCGTGCTCTCTCAGTTGGTACCAGCCGCCCAGGCGACCGGCGGACCGTCGTACCGGTGGGATGTGACGCCGACCGGGAGTACGGCGCAATTCCGCGGGTTGTCGGCGGTTAGTAAGGACGTCGCATGGATTGGCGGGTCCGCGGGGCAGGTCCTGCGGACCGTGGACGGGGGTAAGCACTGGCAGAACGTCAGCCCGGCCGGTGCCGAGACTGTTCAGTTCCGTGATGTGCAGGCGTTCGACGCCCATCGAGCGGTGATTTTGTCGATCGGGCCGGGGACGGACTCGCGGGTCTACCGGACTGAGAACGGCGGCAAGAACTGGACCGAGACTTTCCGCAATACCGACGAGAAGGCGTTCTATGACTGCATCGCCTTCAACGACAAGAGTCATGGGCTCGCGCTGAGTGACCCGGTGGACGGCAAGTTCCGGATCGCTGCGACGAGCGACGGCGGCAAGTCGTGGAAGGTGCAGCCGAACGCCGGGATGCCAGCGGCGCTGCCTGGTGAGTTCGCGTTCGCCGCGAGCGGGACGTGCTTAGTAGCAGGACCCGGCCGTACGGCGTGGTTCGCGACTGGCGGCGGTGACCGGCCGCGGGTCTTCCGCACGTTCGACGGCGGCCGGAACTGGACTGTCGCCGACTCGCCGATGGCTAGTGGCGAGGCGGCCGGCATCTTCAGTCTCGCGTTCCGTGGCCCGCTGTTCGGGGTCGCGGTCGGCGGCGACTTCCTGAAGCCGACGGAGGCCGTCAAGGCCGCGTCGGTCACGTACGACGGTGGTCGCACCTGGAAGCTGGTCCCGGCCGACAAGGCGCCGAAGGGGTATCGGAGCGGATCGACGTTCCTGCCACCGTCGGTCAGCCGGTCGCTGACCACGGTGATCGCGGTCGGCCCGTCCGGCAGTGACGTCAGCCGCGACGGTGGCCGGAGCTGGACACAGTTCTCCGACGGCAACTTCGACAGCGTCGAGTGCGGTGGTCACGGGACCCAGGCAGGTTGCTGGGCGTCGGGTGCCAAGGGTGCGGTCGCGCGTCTGGTGGTCGGCCGATGAAGCGCGCGTTGGTGGGACTGGTCGCGTTGATGATGGCGATTCCCGCGATGGCCGCGGCCCAGCCCGATGGCGGTCGGCCGGGCCGGGACCTGACCGTGATGACGTACAACATTCACCATGGCGCAGGGGTTGACGCCGTACTCGATCTGGAGCGGATCGCGGCTCTGATCGAGCAGAACGGCGCCGATATCGTCGGCCTGCAGGAGGTCGATCGGCACTGGAGTGAGCGGAGCAAGTGGGTCGATCAGCCGGCCTGGTTCGCCAAGCGGCTGAAGATGCACTACGCGTACGCCGCGAACCTCGATCTGCCGCCGCTGAACCCGGGGGAGCCGCGCCGCCAGTACGGTACGGCGATCCTGTCGAAGTACCCGATCAAGGACTTCACCAACACGCTCCTGCCGCGGTATCCGGCCGGTGAGCAGCGCGGACTCGCGGTCGCGACGGTGAAGGTCCGGGGAGCGGAGCTGCGGTTCGCCAACACGCACCTGACCCACAACAACAACGCGGAGCGGCTGGAGCAGGCGCAGAAGGTGGTCGAGCTGCTCGGCACGTCGGAGCAGGCGACGATGCTGGTCGGTGACCTGAACGCGCGGCCGGATACGCCGGAGATGAAGTTGATGACCGACGTACTGGCTGACACCTGGGTCGAGGTCGGCGTCGGTCCCGGCTACACGATCGAGGCGAGTAGCCCGACCGCCCGGATCGACTACCTGCTGCACAGTCCGCAGCTGGTCCCACTGAAAGCTGAAGTCCCCGTGAGCTTGGCCTCCGACCACCTACCGGTCGTTGCCTCGTTCACCCTTCGCTGAACCGTCCATTCAGCGCTAGGCGCCCACCTGACTTCGGTCGGGTGGGTGCCTTCTTGTGAATTACAAGCTTGTAGTTTGTCAAGTCGACACGCAGGTGAAACAAAGATACTTGTGTGAAAACTGTTCCCAATGGGGCCACAGGCAACTAGTGTCACGTATGTGGTCCAGGAGGACCAAAAGCGCTCATGGGGCCAGGGAAGGGCACCGTGACCGGGTGGAAGGAACGACCAGATGCGCAGCACTGGGAAGACCGGAAAGTTGATGCTTTCCGGTGTGCTGGCGGTCTGTCTGGCCGGCTCGATGATGGTGGTTCCGGTCGCGGCGCAGGCCAAGCCTAAGCCGCCGGTGATCCCGTCGCAGGCCGCCGTCGAGCGGGCCAAGCAGGCGGCCGCCGACAAGGCCGGGCAGGTCAAGGCGATCGAGCAGCAGCTGGCCGCGGCCGAGGCCCGGCTCGAGCAGCTCGGGATCCAGTCCGGGATCGCCGACGAGGCCTACAACGGCGCGGTCTACCGGCTGGAGCAGGCCAAGAAGGAAGCGGCCACGGCTGCCGACCGGGCGGCCAAGGCCGAGAAGACCCTGAACGCTCAGCGGCAGCAGATCGGCCGCTTCGCGATCGCGTCGTACCAGGGCGGTGGCGACATCGCGAAGCTGGCGCCGCTGTTCACCGCGGAAGGGCCGCAGCAGCTGCTCGACTCGGCCGGTACGGCGCACACGGTGTCGAGCGCGATGCAGGGTTCGTACCTGCGGTACACGGCGAACCAGGTGGTCACCAACCTGTTCAAGGTGCAGGCCGACCAGGCCGTCACCAAGGTGAAGCACGCAACCGAAGCGGCTGCCAAGGCGAAGAAGGCGGCCGAGGCCGCCGAGGCTGCGCAGTCGGCCGCGGTGACCGCGATGGGTGTCCAGCGGCAGCAGTCGATCGCTCAGCTGGCCGTCCTGCAGAACACGTCCGTCAAGGTCGCCGCACAGCGGCAGCGGGGGCTCGAGGAGCTTGCGCGACAGCGCGCCGCCGCACTTGCTGCCAAGAAGGCCGCCGAGTTGCGGCGCAAGATCGAAGCCCGCGAGGCCGCCGAGCGCGCGCGGGAACGGGCGCGGGAGCAGGCCGAGGAGGCTCGCGAACGTGAGCAGGGCAAGAAGAATCCGGGCAAGAAGAAGCCGCCGCGGGAACGCCCCGGCAACGGCGGGAACGGCGGATCGGGCCGCGGGGCGAGCGCTGCGATCAACTTCGCGCTGTCCCAGCTCGGCGACATGTACCTGTGGGGCGGCGTCGGTCCGTCCCGCTGGGACTGCTCGGGCCTGATGATGGGCGCCTGGAAGCGGGCCGGTATCCAGCTGCCGCACTACAGCGTGGCGCAGTACGAGCAGACCAGGCACATCGACGAGGACGAACTGCGGCCGGGCGACCTGATCTTCTGGTCGATCGATCCCAATGACCCCGGGACCATCCACCACGTCGCGATGTACCTCGGCGGCGGCCGGATGATCCACGCGCCGCGGTCCGGCAAGCCGGTCCAGATCCAGAGCGTCTACTACTGGGAGCCCCCGGACTTCTTCGGGCGCCCGTAAGTCATTGCTCCCGGCAACCGAGGACTGCCGGGAGCGCTCGCAAACCTAGACCAGCCGGTGTCCGCCGTCGGCGTGCAGGACGGTGCCAGTGATGAATCCATTGCGTAGCAGGGCGATGATCGCGTCCGCGATGTCCTGGGTGCGACCGATGCGCCCGGCCGGCAGGCGGGCCGCCATCGCGGCCAGAGTAGCTGGGGCGGCGTCGCCCGCGACGTCCTGCCAGATCGGGGTGTCCACCCAGCCCGGCGACACCACGTTGACCCGCAACGGCGCAAGCTCGACCGCCAGTGCCGCGGCCAGCGAGGCGAGCGCTCCGTTGAGTGCCGCTAGCAACGATGCACCCGGTCCCGGCCGGTACGCCGCGATCCCCGAGGTGAACACGATCGACCCGCCAGGTTCGAGTGCTGGCGCGGCATGCTTGGCGAGCAGTAGCGGGCCCAACAACTTGGAGCCGATCGCCGGGCGGGCCGAGTTCACGTCGTACGCCCTGATCGGCTGGTAGGCGCCGCGGATATCGGCGGCCGTGCTGACGACGTGGTCGATCCGGCCGGTCGTCGCGAAGAGTCTCGCGATGTCCTCCTCGACCAGAAGATCCATCGCGACGGTCTGTACGCCGAGTTCGCGCCGGACCGCGGCGAGCCGTTCGACGGAACGCCCGGCCACGGTCACTTCGCTGCCCTGGGCAACGAGTTCGGCCGCGAGCGCGCGGCCCATGCCGGAGCTCCCGCCGACGATGACTACATGTTCTTTGCGCATGTCCTCGAGCCAACCAGGACGGTCGTCAGTCCTCCATGACTTGTTGCCTCACGGGCGTTAGCCCCGGGCTAACGGTCATTGCCTGCAGCACCGGGTTGTCCGAGTCGGTGCGCCAGATCGCGGCGTACCGGGTGACCAGCGGGCGGCCCTGCAATGGGCGCCACACGACATCAGCGGTCGCCGCGCGCCGGGAGCCGAGGCTGATCGCGGATCGCCGTACCAGCAATGCCGAGCGGAGCTGTGAATGGCTCATCGTGATATCGCTCAAGCGCAGGTCGCCGCCCAGTCGCTGCAACGAGTCGTCGTGGAACTCGGGCGCCGTCGCGCGCGGGATCCAGATCAGCTCCAGTCCGGCCAGGTCGTCGGCCGTCAGTTCGGTGGTGCTCGCTAGGGGATGGGCGGCGACCATCAGTACGCCGATCTCCTCCTCTGCCAGCCACTCCGAAGTCGTTGCTGGTGGCAACGTCAGTGGCATCCGAACCAGTCCGAGATCGATCTCACCCGCTGCGAGCATGCGGACCTGCTCAGTGGTGGTGCCTGCCTCCAGCGTGACCGTGCTCTCCGGGAACCGCTCGGCCGCAAGCTGTTCGAGGGCCGCCGGCAACCATCCAGGTACGCCGTTCAGCAGTCCGAGCCGCAGTACCGGTTCGTCCAGCCCAGCGGCCCGGCGCGTGTCCTTCACCGCCAGCCCGGCCGCCTGGAGCGTCTCCCGCGCACGAGCCAGGAAGACCTGGCCCGCCGGGTTCAGCTCGACACCCCGGCTGTGCCGGATCAGCAACGTCGTACCGACTTCGCGCTCGAGCTGTTTGATCTGCTGGCTCAGCGTCGGCGTGGAGATGTACAGCCGCTCGGCGGCCCGCCCGAAGTGCAGCTCCTCCGCAACAGCAACGAAGTACCGCATCTGCCGCAGCTCCACGCCTCAACCTTAAGCCGTCGGTCAGCGGGGAATGACGAACCGCCGGCACCGTGGTGGCGGGCCGGCGGTCAGGTGTAGCGGTTAGTGGCCTTCGGCCTTCAGGCGCTCGAAGGAGGCCTTGATCTCGGCCTCGGCGTCGGCGCGACCGACCCAGGTTGCGCCCTCGACGGACTTGCCTGGCTCGAGGTCCTTGTAGACCTCGAAGAAGTGCTGGATCTCGAGGCGGTCGAACTCCGGCACGTGGTGGATGTCGCGCAGGTGCTCCTGGCGCGGGTCACCGGCGGGGACGCAGAGGACCTTGTCGTCCGGGCCCTTCTCGTCGGTCATCCGGAACATGCCGATCGCCCGCGCCTTGATCAGGCAACCGGGGAAGGTCGGCTCGGAGAGCAGCACCAGCGCATCCAGGGGATCGCCGTCCTGACCCAGCGTCTCCTCGATGAAGCCGTAGTCGGACGGGTACTGAGTGGCCGTGAACAGGGTGCGGTCGAGCCGCAGCCGGTTCGTCTTGTGGTCCAGCTCGTACTTGTTGCGGGTGCCCTTGGGGATCTCGATGAAGACGTCGAACTCCATACGGCAGATACTGTCACGGTTCGGACCGACCAAATGACAGGAGCAGCCCGGTGGCCCGTCCTCCTCGTGCGGCGTTCGTCACGCTGCTCGCCTCGACCCTGTGTCTCGGGCTGGCGGGCGGCGCGAGCGCCGTACCGGTATCTGCTCCCGCAGTGCTCGCTCCGGCGGCGCCGGAGGGTGCGGCGCCGACTACTGCGGGTGTGCAGAAGGCGCTGGCCGGAGTCCTCGCGGACCCGTCGCTGGGCAAGCACCGGGGTGTCTACGTGTACGACGTCGACCGCGGCAAGGTGGTCTTCTCGACCGGTACGGCGACGCCGTACACGCCTGCGTCGACTCTGAAGCTGCTGACCACGGTGTCGGCGCTGGCTGCGCTCGGCCCGGAGCACCGGTTCACTACGAAGGTGGTGAGCGCCGGCAAGGGGTCGATCGTGCTCGTCGGTGGCGGTGACCCGCTGCTGACCGCCAAGCCGTCGGCGCAGGACTACCCGACCCGCGCCACGCTGGCGGCGCTGGCTGCGAGTACGGCGAAGGCTCTGAAGGCGCAGGGTGTTACCAGCGTCACCCTCGGGTACGACGCTTCCCTGTTCACCGGTCCGGCCGGGAACGCGAAGTGGGAGCCGAACTACCTGCCCGAAGGTATTGCCGCGCGGACGTCGGCGCTGTGGGTGGACCAGGGGCGCCTCTCGAAGGGGATGTCCAAGCGGGCGGACTCGCCCTCGCAGGCCGCAGCGGTCGCCTTCAGCAAGCTGCTGGTCGCCAATGGGGTCAAGGTCGCGGGTGCTGCGAAGCCGAAGATCGCACCGGCCGGCGCCGCGGCGCTGGCGAAGGTGGCGTCGCCGACGGTCGGTCAGATCGTCGAGTACGTGAACCTGCACAGCGACAACGACGGAGCCGAGGTGCTGCTGCGTCAGGTCGGGCTGGCGACGAAGAACGGTGGCTCGTACACCGGTGGTGTCACTGGGCTCGAGGAGACGCTCACCAAGCTCGGACTGAACGTTGGCAAGGCACAGATCTACGACGGTAGTGGTCTGGCCCGGTCGAACAAGGTCCCGCTCGATCTGCTGGCCGGTGCGGTCCGGGTGGCTGCTTCTAAGGACCACCCGGAGCTGCGGCACCTTCTGACCGGGCTGCCGATCGCAGGCTTCAGCGGTTCGCTTGAAGACCGCTTCGGCTCCGGCAGTGCAGGCCCTGGGACCGGACTGGTCCGGGCGAAGACCGGCACGCTGACTGGGGTGCACAGCCTGGCCGGAATGGTCCGGACGCGGAGCGGCACGCTGCTGGCCTTCGCTGTGGCGAGCGACAGCGTTCCTGTGCCCAAGACACTCGACGCTCGGGCCGCACTGGACAGAGCAGCCGCTGCACTGGCCAACTGCGGGTGCTGAGGCTTGCTCCTGGGACTAGGGTCGACTTATGAGTACGGCGGACGGCGATACTGCGGCTGAGATGGTCGATTGGCAGCTGGCGACCGGTGTGGCGCGCAAGCTGCTGCGCCCGGGCCCGGTGGTCAGCCGGGCCGAGGCGGACCAGGTGGTCGCCGAGCTGCGCCAGTTCGCGGCGGACTCCGAGCACCACGTGCGCGACTTCACCGGACTGCAGGCCACATCGGCCACTGCGCCAGTGGTGATCGTGGACCGGCCCGGCTGGGTCCAGGCGAACGCGGACGGCTTCCGGACCGTGATGCAGCCGCTGGCGGACAAGCTGCGCGAGAAGGCCGAGCGGACCGGTGGGCTGTCATCTGCAGTCGGCTCCCGGGTGACCGCGATCGAGGCCGGTGCGCTGCTGGCGTTCCTGTCGTCTCGCGTGCTCGGTCAGTTCGACCCGTTCTACCCGTCGGAGCCAGACCCGGCTCGTCCTGACCTCACCGGCCGGTTGCTGCTGGTGGCTCCGAACGTGATGCAGGTCGAGACCGAGCTGGGCGTCGTACCGCGGGACTTCCGGTTGTGGGTGTGCCTGCACGAGGAGACGCACCGGGTGCAGTTCACCGCGGTTCCGTGGCTGCGGGATCACCTGCGCTCCGAGATCGGGCTGTTCCTCGACCAGGCAGAGCTGGACGCATCGGCGTACGCGGCGATGTTCCGGGAGGCCGTGCAGAGGCTCGGGCGGTCGGTGCGCGGTGAGGCCGACCTGAGCCTGGTCGACCTGATGCAGTCGCCGGAGCAGCGTGCTGTGCTGGACCGGCTGACCGCAGTCATGTCGTTGCTGGAGGGCCATGCGGACTTCGTGATGGACGGGGTCGGGCCGTCGGTGATTCCGACGGTGGACGCCATCCGGTCGAAGTTCACCTCCCGGCGCCAGGGCGGGAACCCGGTGGACCAGCTGCTGAAGAAGCTGCTCGGGCTGGACGCGAAGCTGAAGCAGTACAAGGACGGCGCCGCGTTCGTACGGCGCGTGGTGGAGCAGGTCGGCATGGACGGGTTCAACCGGGTCTGGACCGGGCCGAACACGCTGCCCACCAAGAACGAGATCGCGAACCCCGATGCCTGGGTCAGTCGACTCCACGGCTGAGGCCGGCGGCAGCACTGCCGAGGAGCTGGTCGCTGAGCGTCGCGGCCGGCTGCATCCTGCGATCGCCCGTACCCGTGAGGCGGTGCGGTCCGCCCTGTCCGACCTGCCTGCCGGAACGACCGCACTGGTCGCCTGCTCCGGTGGGACCGATTCACTCGCGCTGGCTGCGGCAACTGCGTTTGAGGCGCCGAAGCTAGGGCTGCGGGCAGGTGCCGTCGTCGTCGACCACGGTCTGCAGCCGGACTCCGCACGGACTGCGGAGATCGCTGCGGAGCAGTGTCGCGGGGTGGGGCTCGATCCGGTCCAGGTCCGCGCGGTAGAGGTCGGCCGCGAGGGCGGACCGGAGGGTGCGGCCCGAACAGCCCGGTACGACGCTCTGCGGGCGGCTGCTGACGAGTTCGCGGCGGACGTCGTACTGCTGGCGCATACGCGGGACGACCAGGCTGAGACTGTCTTACTGGGGCTGGGGCGCGGTTCTGGGGCCAGATCGCTCGCTGGGATGGCCGCAGTCGCCGGACTGCTCCGGCGGCCGTTCCTGGAGGTTCCACGCGCCACCACGGCCGCTGCCTGTATCGCGGCCGGCCTGCGGCCCTGGCATGACCCGCACAACGACGATCCGACGTACACGCGCGTCCGGGTCCGCCACGAGGTGCTTCCGGTGCTCGAAGAGGCACTGGGGCCCGGCGTGGTCGAGGCGCTCGCCCGGACGGCCGGACTGCTCCGGGCGGACGCCGACGCCCTCGACATGCTGGCGGCAGACCTCGCGGAGACGGCAGTACGCCGTACTGACGGAGAGGTGCTGTGTGACGTCGGAATGGTCGCCGACGAGCCCGCAGCACTCCGCACGCGTGTCCTGCGTCAGGCTGCCCTGGAGGCCGGCTCCCGAGCCACGGACCTGAACGCCGGCCACGTCGCAGCCGTCGACGCGCTCATCACCGACTGGCGCGGCCAGCGCTGGATCGACCTGCCCCAAGGCATCCGCGCCATCCGTCGAGGCGGATTCATAATCTTCGGTCCTGATGTGACAGGCTGATCCCCGTGGATGCGGCGGACATCGAGAAGGACCTGACCCAGATCCATTACACCGAGGACCAGATCCTGGCGAAGCTGCGGGAACTGGCCGGTCGGATCGAGGCGGACTACGAGGGCAAGGACCTGCTGCTGGTAGGCGTTCTGCGCGGTGCGGTGATGGTGATGGCCGACCTGGCCCGCTCCTTCACGCGGCACGTGGAGATGGACTGGATGGCGATCTCGTCGTACGGGTCGGGCACCAAGTCGTCCGGTGTGGTCCGGATCCAGAAGGACCTGGACACCGACATCACCAACCGGCACGTGCTGATCGTCGAGGACATCATCGACACCGGCCTGACGCTGAGCTGGCTGGTCAGCAACCTGGAGTCGCGCAAGCCGGCCTCGCTGGAGCTGTGCACGGCGTTCGTGAAGCCGGGCGCGGCCAAGATGCAGGTCCCGGTGAAGTACGTCGGGCTGGAGCTCCCGGACGAGTTCGTCGTCGGCTACGGCCTCGACTACGCGGAGAAGTACCGGAACCTGCGGTGTGTGGCGACGCTGGCGCCGCACGTCTACTCCTGAACTTGGTGACAGCCTGTACAACAGGTCGTACGGTCTATCGGTGACCCTCGTGGTCGGCAGGCTTGCCCGGCACGAGACACTTGGACTGGTAGTACCGTCTCAAGCCCGCGAAACCCGGGCCTGCCGAGCTAGGAGGGACGGGGCGTAGGCCTCGATCATGGACGTGAAGCGCATCTTCCGCGGACCCCTGTTCTGGATCATCCTCGCCTTCCTGGGCGTGCTGGTGATCGGACAGCTCCTGACCGGCTCGTCCGGCTACAAGACCCAGCCGACCGGTGAGGTCGTCAAGGTGATCAAGCAGGCCACCGACGCCCCGGCCGGCGAGAAGGTGATCAAGACCGTCACGCTGGTCGACCCGAACCAGGAGATCCGGCTCGAGAAGACCGACGGCACCAAGATCCGGGCGTTCTGGGTGGACGGCCAGGCGAACTCGCTGGGCGCGTCGCTGCAGGACCTCTACCAGAACGGCAAGGTCGAGAAGTACAACGTCGAGAACCCGAAGCCGAGTTTCATCGGCCAGGTGTTCCAGACGCTGATCCCGTTCCTGCTGATCGCCGTGGTCTTCATCTTCCTGATGAACTCGATGCAGGGTGGTGGCTCGCGGGTGATGAGCTTCGCCAAGTCGAAGGCCAAGCTGATCACCAAGGACACCCCGAAGACCACGTTCGCCGACGTGGCCGGCTGTGACGAGGCGATCGAGGAACTCGGCGAGATCAAGGAGTTCCTCCAGGAGCCCGGCAAGTTCCAGGCCGTCGGCGCCAAGATCCCCAAGGGCGTGCTGCTCTACGGCCAGCCCGGTACCGGTAAGACCCTGCTGGCCCGCGCGGTCGCGGGTGAGGCCGGCGTGCCGTTCTACTCGATCTCCGGTTCGGACTTCGTCGAGATGTTCGTCGGTGTCGGTGCCTCCCGGGTCCGCGACCTGTTCGAGCAGGCCAAGACCAACGCGCCGGCGATCGTCTTCATCGACGAGATCGACGCCGTCGGCCGGCACCGTGGCGCCGGTATGGGCGGCGGCCACGACGAGCGCGAGCAGACGCTGAACCAGCTGCTGGTCGAGATGGACGGCTTCGACGTCCGCGGCGGAGTGATCCTGATCGCGGCCACCAACCGGCCCGACGTACTGGACCCGGCCCTGCTGCGGCCCGGCCGCTTCGACCGGCAGATCGCCGTCGACGCGCCGGACCTGCCGGGCCGTGAGCAGATCCTGAAGGTGCACTCCCGGGGCAAGCCGATGTCGCAGGACGTCGACCTCCGGGCAGTGGCCCGCCGGACGCCGGGCTTCACCGGTGCCGACCTGGCCAACGTGCTGAACGAGGCGGCCCTGCTGACCGCCCGCTCGAACATGCAGGTGATCGACAGCAAGGCGCTGGACGAGGCGATCGACCGCGTGATCGCGGGCCCGCAACGTCGTACCCGCTTGATGTCGGACAAGGAGAAGGTGCTCACGGCGTACCACGAGGGCGGACACGCCCTGGTCGCCGCGGCGCTGCCGCACTCCGACCCGGTGCACAAGGTGACGATCCTGCCGCGCGGCCGGGCCCTCGGATACACGATGGTGCTGCCGGACGAGGACAAGTACTCGACCACCCGGTCGGAGATGCTCGACAAGCTGGCCTACATGCTCGGTGGCCGTGCTGCCGAGGAGATGGTCTTCCACGACCCGACCACCGGTGCCAGCAACGACATCGAGAAGGCGTCGGCCCTGGCCCGCGCGATGGTCACGCAGTACGGCATGACCGAGCGGCTGGGCGCGATCAAGTTCGGCTCGGACGGCAGTGAGCCGTTCCTGGGCCGCGACTTCGGCAGCCAGCGCAACTACTCCGAGGAGATCGCGGCCGCGGTCGACGAAGAGGTCGGCAAGCTGATCCTGAACGCGCACCAGGAGGCCTTCGACATCCTGGTCGAGAACCGCGTCGTGCTGGATCACCTGGTCGAGGAGCTCCTGGAGAAGGAGACCCTGGACAAGGGCCAGATCGCCGAGATCTTCGGTCCGATCGTCAAGAAGGAGCGCCGGCCGGCCTGGACCGGGTCCGCGACCCGGATCCCGTCCGACCAGCCGCCGGTGATGCCGCTGCCGTCCCCGGCCGAGCAGAACGGCTCACTGTCCGACGTACTGCCCGGTGGTTCGGTCGGTCCGGACGAGGCCGTGAAGCCGCCGAACTACGGTGGCGGCCCGACCCCGCCGATGCACGAGTGATCTGAGCGCCAAAAGCCCCGCCATCCGCAAGGTTGGCGGGGCTTCTGCTTACGCTGACCGAATGACGTCACCGAAGTTCGACCATGCGCGGGCCGAACGCGCTGTCCGGGAGCTGCTGTTCGCGATCGGGGAGGACCCGGACCGCGACGGGCTGCGGGAGACGCCGGCCCGGGTGGCGCGCTCGTACGCCGAGATCACCGCCGGGCTGGGTCAGCGCGCCGAGGACGTGCTCAGTACGACGTTCGAGCTCGAGCACGACGAGATGGTCCTGGTGAAGGACATCGAGGTCTGGAGCGTCTGTGAGCACCACCTGGTGCCGTTCACCGGCGTCGCCCACGTCGGCTACATCCCGAACCGGGACGGCCGGATCACCGGCCTGTCCAAACTCGCCCGCCTGGTCGACGTCTACGCCAAACGCCCCCAGGTCCAGGAACGCCTCACCACCCAGATCGCCGAGTCCCTGGTCGAACTCCTCGAACCCCGCGGCGTCATCGTCGTGATCGAGTGCGAACACCTCTGCATGACCATGCGCGGCGTCCGCAAAGCCGGCGCCAAAACCATCACCTCCGCCGTCCGCGGCCAGCTCCGCAACCCCGTCACCCGAGCCGAAGCCATGAGCCTCATCGTCGGCTGAGTGGCGCAATAGCTTGATCGCGAGAAAGGACAGATGGTGATCTCGGCTGCTGCCGCGCGTAAGGACCTGCTTGGGCTGATTGCACGGGTGAACGCCGACCGAACGCCGATCGAGATCACCTCGGAGGCAGGCGACGCCGTACTGCTGTCGCTCGAGGAGTACCGGGCTCTGGTGGAAACCGGTCACCTCCTGCGGTCGCCCGCGAACGCATTCCGGCTGCTGGAGAGCCTGCAGCAGGCCCGAAGAGCCACCTCTGCGAGCCTGTGAGCCATCCCGTCAGGCGGGGCGCGTAGCTCCTTCGGGTCTCGGTCGTTGGGATTGTGAGCTGGTAGCTGTGGACATTCCGTTCCGATGCGTTTACTTTCCGTAAGGGCGTTCGTTCGACGGGGACCGGGCGCCGGCGGTGAGGAGGACAAGGAATGTCGGGGCGTTATCGGGTCGGCGCCGCACTCGCCGGCGCAGCTGTACTGACTGCCGCCGGACTGGTGGCGGCCAACTGGGCCACTGCGGATGACGCCAAGCGTCAGGTGGTGGACGGGCCGCGGGTGGAGCCGACGAAGTTGGTCGGGCCGGCCGCGAAATCTTCGGTGACGGCCGAGGCGCTGGAGACCGAGCTCGGGTCGCGGGCGATCGGTAGTTACTACGACAGCGCCGGTGACCTGGTGGTCGCGGTGTCGGATGCGGCGACGGCCGAGCTGGTCCGGGCCGCTGGAGCGGTTCCGAAGTTGGTGCGCTTCACCGCCTCCGAGCTGAACTCCGTGCAGGCCGAGCTGAACCGGCTGGCCGTCAAGTCGCGGCCCGGCAAGGTGCGCTCCTGGTACGTCGATCCGATCAGCGGCACGGTCGTGGTGAGCGTCCCGAAGGGGGCGCGCGATGTGCTCACCGAGCGGTTCCTGGAGCGGGCCAAGCGACACGGCGACCAGGTCACGGTGCGGACGGTCTACGGCAAGGTGGTCCCGACGGCTGACGACTTCAGCCTGCGCGGCGGCCTCCAGGTCGACAAGAACACCGGCTATGTCTGCTCGCTCGGCTTCAACGCCCGCAGCAGCAAGGGCACCCGGGTCTTCCTGACCGCCGGCCACTGCACCAACGGCAAACCGTCGTTCTCGCGCAACGGCTACATCCTGGGGAACACGGTCACCTCGAGCTTCCCGGGGGACGACTTCGGCAGTGTCGACGTGATCGAAGGCTGGGACCAGCAGGGGTACGTCGAGGGCTGGGGTTCCGGCAGCGTCGCGGTGTACGGGACGGCGAGTCCCACGGTCGGATCCGAGCTGTGCAAGTCGGGGAAGAGCACCGGCTGGACCTGCGGCCGGATCGTCGCCAACAACGTGACGGTGAACTACGGCAACAACCGGATCGTCCGCGGCCTGTTCCAGCACACTGCCTGTGTCGAGTCCGGTGACTCCGGCGGTGCCAACATGACCGGCCACTACGCCCAGGGCATCACCAGCGGCGCGGCGCTGATCGACGGCAAGTGCCTGGACAAGTCCAACCGGCCCAACGAGTCCTACTCGCAGCCGATCGAGGAAGCCCTCCGCGGCACCCAGACAAGCCTGGTTCTAGGTAGCTGATTCCTGATGTGTCCGACCCGCCCACTACGGTGGGCGGGTGGGAATCGGTTCGTGGGGTCACGTGGACGGGCTACCGGTGCTGGACCGGAGTCTCGTCATGGGCGTCGTGAACGTGACACCGGACTCGTTCTCCGACGGTGGCGAGTGGTTCGAGCCGGCCGCCGCGATCAAGCACGGGCGGGACTTGCTCGCGGAGGGCGCCGACCTGCTCGACGTGGGTGGTGAGTCGACCCGGCCGGGGGCCGAGCGGCCGTCGCAGGCCGAGGAGATCCGCCGCGTGCTGCCGGTGGTCGAGGCGCTGGCCGCCGAGGGCGCGCTGATCTCGGTCGACACCATGCGCTCCGAGGTCGCCGCGCTGGCCCTCGCCGCGGGCGCCACGATGATCAACGACGTGTCCGCCGGCCAGTCCGACCCGGACATGCTCGCGCTGGTGGCCGAGCGCCGTACTCCGTATGTCGCGATGCACTGGCGTGGCCATTCGATCAACATGCAGAACAAGGCCGAGTACGACGATGTCGTGGCCGAGGTGATCGCGGAGCTGGCCGAGCGGCTGGAGGTGATCCGGGCCGCCGGGGTGGATCTGAACCGGGTCGCCCTCGACCCCGGGCTCGGTTTCGCCAAGAACGCGGACCACAACTGGGAGATCCTGCGGCGGCTGCCGGAATTCGCCGTACTGGGCCGGCCGTTGCTGATCGGTGCGTCCCGCAAGACGTTCCTCGGTAGGCTGCTCGCCGATGAGGAGACCGGTGCACTACGGCCGGCTGTACGACGAGACGACGCGAGCCTGGCCGTGAACGCCCTGGCCGCAGCCGCAGGAGCCTGGTGTGTCCGGGCGCATGTGGTGGCGCCCACCGCGGACGCGGTCCGAGTGGCGAAGAGATGGGGAACCGTATGACGGACGGATCCGGGAGCCCCCGGCCGAGCGAAGGCGCCCGCGGGACGACCGTCGAGGACGTCGTGCTGAACGCCAACACCTCGTTCTACAACGCGTTCGAGGCCGGTGACCTGGATCTGATGGCGGCCGTCTGGCTGCCCGAACCGGACCCGGTCTGTATCCATCCGGGCAACGCCGCCATCTACGGGTACTCCGAGATGATGCGGGCCTGGGCGATGATCTTCGCGAACACGCCGTACATCCAGTTCTTCCTCACCGATGTGCAGGTGCGGGTGGATGAAGACGTGGCATACGTCACGTGTACGGAGAATGTCCTGTCCTCGGGCGACGGTGCTCCGGAAGAAGGTTTCGCGGGTGGCAAGGCGCTCGCGACGAACGTCTTCCGTAAAACTTCGACCGGCTGGCGGTTGTGGATCCACCATGCCTCCCCGGTACTGTCGTCTGGGGGCCAACAGGAGGAGGCGGAATGAGTGGGCCCGTGTCTCCCCCTGACGTGATCGAGATTCGTGGCATTCGCGGCTTTGGACGCCATGGGGTCTTCGATCACGAGCGGGCCGACGGGCAGGAGTTCGTCGTGGACGTCCGGCTGGAGCTGGACACCCGTCCCGCCGCGGCCTCCGACGACCTGGCCGACACCGTGAACTACGGCGTGGTCGCCGAGCAGGTGCATCGAGCGATCGAGAGCGATCCGGTGGACCTGATCGAGACCCTCGCCCAGCGCATCGCCGAGCTGTGTCTCGCCGACCGGCGGGTGACAGCGACCGCGGTGACCATCCACAAACCCTCGGCGCCGATCTCGGTGCCGTTCGACGACGTTGTCCTGACCGTGCAGCGCAGAGCCGGAGAATCCTCGTGACCGAGACCCCAAGTCCTTACGTCATCGACGCGGACACCCTGAGCGGTGGCCTCAAGCCGATTCGCCAGGTGATCCTGTCGCTCGGCAGTAATCTCGGCGACCGTGAGGCGAACCTGCAGGGCGCGATCGACGCGCTGCGGGACACCCCGGACGTCGTCGTGGTCGATGTCTCGCCGGTCTACGAGACCCAGCCGATCGGCGGGCCGGACGAGTCCGGCCCGTACCTGAACGTCGTCCTGCTGGCGGACTCGACCCTGTCGGTCGAGCTGCTGCTGGACCGCGCGCACGCGGTCGAGCAGGCCTTCGGCCGTGAGCGCAGTGTGAAGGGCGCGCCGCGGACGCTGGACGTCGACCTGATCACCTACGGCAAGAAGACGATCGAGTCCGAGGAGCTGACCATCCCGCACCCGCGGGCGCACGAGCGCGCGTTCGTGCTGGCGCCGTGGCTGGACATCGAGCCGGACGCCGTCCTGCTCGGGCACGGCCCGGTCGCGGAGTTGCTGGAGAAGGTCGGCACCGAAGGTGTGACCAAGCTCGATCTCGAGCTCCAGTAGTGGCCTCCGGCGGTCCCGAGTCCGATCGCGCTCCGGGTTCCGGTCAGGAGCCACGGCGTCCGGGCTCGGTCCGGCCGACCTCTCGGCGGCTGCTGGTGGCAATCGCCGTACTGGGTGCCGCGGTCGGTTTCACCATGATCAAGGCGATCGAGGCCGGGGACGGCGTCGCGCCGAACATCTCCTGGCTGACGCTGGTCGCCTGGGCGTTCCTGGCCGCGCTGCTGTTCGCCGCGGCGCGCAACACCCAACAGCGGGTTCAGGTACGGCGGGAGCGGGTCGAACCGCAGCGGGCCGTGTTCCTGTTGCTGATCGGGAAGGCCAGTGCGTTCGTCGGCGCGTTGTGCACCGGTGTGTACGCAGGGTTCGCGTTATCCTTCCTGGGAGGCCTGAGCGCCTCGGGTCCTCGTAACAGAGTGATCATGGCCGGCCTCGCCGCTGTGATCTCGGTGCTGGTCGTCACGGCCGGATTGTTGCTGGAACGTGCGTGTCGTATTCCCGAGGACCCCGACGAGACCGCCTAACATGACGGTCCATGGGGTCAAGGGGTAGCCGCCGTCGAACCAGGACCACAGTTCTCACCGTCGCCAACGCTCTGCTGATCGTTGTCTGCCTCGGTGTCAGCGTTGCGCTGTTCACTCAGAACACCTGGATTCTCCGCGCTGCAGCCATCGCTGCGGTAGCGGTGGCGATTGCTGCCTCGGTGCTGTTCCGCCACCAGTTGCTGGTCGAGCGGCTCGCCCACTCCGACGAACGCGCCCAGGTCGCGCAGGAGTACTCGCGGATCACCAGCGCCCGCGTCGTCGAGAACGCGGAGTTCGTCGACCTGATGCAGCGCCGCCTGGACAAGATCGACGCGCGGCTGGACAAGATCGACGAGGAGGTCGCCACGGTCGTTGCCGCCGGCGACAAACACTCCCAGGCCGACGCCCCGACCGTGGTGGATCTCAAGCTGCGCGGTCTCGCCGCCTCCTGAGATTCGGCAAACGCGTTCCGGCACTCAGGTAGGTTCTGAGGTGTGGATCTCGCTCAGCTGCTGAAAGTCGCCCAGGCTGCCGTCGACCAAGGACGGACAGTGACCGATACCCGGGGACCCGGGACGCTCACGTTCAAGAGTGACCGGGACATGGCGTCCGAGGTCGACTACGCGGTCGAGCGGAAGATCCGGGAGTTCCTGGAGCGCGAGGCGCCGCAGATCGGCATCGAGGGCGAGGAGGAGGGCGGCCCGACCGAGGGCACCCGCTGGGTCCTCGACCCGATCGACGGGACGGTGAACTTCGTCCACGGGATGCCGTTGTGGGCCATCTCACTCGGCCTGATCGTCGACGACCGCGCTGTCCTCGGAGTGATCGACCACCCGGCGCTCGGCACCCGGTACGCCGCCGCCGAGGGTCTCGGCGCGACCTGTAACGGCAAGGCCATCCAGGGCAGCGGCTGTACGACGCTCAACGAGGCCCTGATCGCGATGGGCGACTACGCGATCAGCGAGGACGCGGCCGAGATCAACCCGCGCCGGCTCGAGCTGCACAGCCTGCTCGTCCCGCGCGTGCAGCGGCTGCGCCAGATCGGTACGGCGGCGGCCGCGCTGACGTTCACCGCCAACGGCTTCTTCGACGCGACGATCATGTACTCGAACAAACCGTGGGACACGATGGCCGGCGTCTCGATCTGCCGCGAGGCCGGTCTGCAGGTCCTCGACCTCGACGGCAGCCAGCACTCCCCGGCCTCCCGCGGCACCTTCGCGGTCGCTCCGGCACTCGCCGACGAGCTCACCGAACTGATCGTCCAGGCCGGCGTCTGAAATACCTTCGGCCCTTCGCGAGTTGTCCTTGGGTATGACGACCCTTGGCATCATCGGAAGTGGAAACATCGGGACCGTAGTGGCGAAGCTCGCGGTCGCGGCAGGTATAGACGTCGTACTGGCCAACTCGCGCGGCCCGGAGAGCCTGCGGGAGAAGGCCGCCGAGCTGGGCGTGCGGGCCGGTACGGCGGTTGAGGCCGCCGAGGCGGGGGATGTCGTCGTGGTGACGATCCCGCTCGGCCGGTACGCCGAGATCCCGGTCGAGCCCCTCGCGGGCAAGGTCGTGATCGACACCATGAACTACTACCCGGGCCGCGACGGCCGGATCGAAGAGCTCGACAACGAGACCGTGAAGACCGCCGACCTGCTGCAGCGGCACCTGCCGGAGTCCAAGACGGTCAAGGTCTTCAACAACATCGCAATGGTCCACCTGCTCAACCTGGCCCGGCCTGCCGGTGCCGACGACCGCAGTGCGCTGCCGGTCTCGGGCAACGACGCAGAAGCCCGGAAGACGGTCATCGAGCTGCTGGACAAGCTCGGCTGGGACGCGGTCGAGGTCGGTCCGCTGAGCGAGAGCTGGCGGCACGAGCGCGAGACGCCCGTGTACGTCCACCCCTACCTGTCCGAAGGCAGTTCGCTGGAACGCATCTTCGGCGAGGGCTACAACGACCTCGGCAAGCCCGCCCCCGCCGCCGAGATCGAGAAGCTGATCGCCACCGCCCACCGCCCACCAGTCAAGGACCTGCAGGCCTGAGGCCTACTTGTCGATGTCGCCGACTACGAAGAACATGCTGCCGAGGATGGCGATCATGTCGGGGATCATGGTGCCTGGGAGCAGTGCTGGTAGGGCGGAGATGTTGTTGAAGCTGGCGGAGCGGAGTTTGAGCCGCCACGGGGTTTTGTCGCCTCGGGACACCAGGTAGTAGCCGTTGATGCCGAGCGGGCTCTCGGTCCAGGCGTAGGTCTGGCCCTCGGGGACCTTGAGAATCTTGGGCAGCCGGACGTTGACCGGGCCTGCCGGCATCGACGAGAGCTTGTCGAGGCATGCGTCGACCAGGTCGAGGGAGACCTTGACCTGCTCGAGCAGCACCCAGAAACGTGAGAAGCAGTCGCCGTCGTTCCGCGTGATCACGCGCAGGACGTCGTGGAGTTCGCCGTACGCGAGGTAGGGCTCGTCGCGGCGGAGGTCGGCGTCCACTCCGGAAGCGCGGGCGATCGGGCCGGAGACGCCGTACTGGGCGACGAGCTCGGGGGAGAGCTTGCCGATGCCGACTGTGCGGGCGCGGAAGATCTCGTTGCCGAGAATCAGGTTCTCGATGTCCGGCAGCCGCTTGCGGACCGCGGCGGAGGCGGCGGCGGTGCGGCCGAGCCAGCCGTGCGGCAGGTCTTCCTTGAGGCCGCCGACCCGGTTGAACATGTAGTGCATCCGGCCGCCGGACAGCTCCTCCAGCACGCCCTGGATGGTCTCCCGCTCCCGGAACGCGTAGAAGACCGGCGTGATCGCGCCCAGCTCGAGCGGGTACGAGCCGAGGAACATCAGGTGGTTGAGGACCCGGTTCAGCTCAGCGAGCAGGGTCCGCAGCCAGACCGCGCGGACCGGCACCTCCAGGCCCATCATCCGCTCGACCGCGAGGACGACGCCGAGCTCGTTGGCGAACGCGGACAGCCAGTCGTGCCGGTTCGCGAGCACAATGATCTGCCGGTAGTCGCGGACCTCGAACAGCTTCTCCGCACCGCGGTGCATATAGCCGACGATCGGCTCGCACCCGGCGATCCGCTCACCGTCCAGAGTCAGCCGCAGCCGCAGTACGCCGTGCGTCGCCGGGTGCTGTGGACCGATGTTGAGCACCATGTCGGTGGTCGGCAGCTGGGAGCCGTCCCCGGTCCCACCCCGCTCGAACGCAGGGTCGAAACCAGCAGCTCCCGCGCCGACACCAACCACCTTCTCGATACTCATAACCCCTATCGTGACAGGCTGGGGTTGTGGACGACCTCTTTGCACCCTCCGATGTCAGCTGGACGCCGGTGTCACCGCAGCTCGCGTCGGTCCGGCGAGTCAGTGCGGCGATCACAGCCGGCGTGTTCGGGATCGCGGCGCTGCTTGCGCTCGGCATGACCCTGGGCTGGCTGTACGGCGTACTCGGGCTGGTCGTGATCGCGGCCGTGTTCGTCTGGTCGTGGGTGCTGATCGGCCGCAACCAGCGCTCGTGGAAGTACGCCGAGCGCGAGGACGAGCTGATGGTCAGCCACGGGATCCTGTTCCGCGAACTGGTCGTGGTGCCCTACGGGCGGATGCAGTTCGTGGACGTGGCCGCCGGGCCGCTGGAGCGCGCGTTCGGGATCGCCACGGTCGAGCTGCACACGGCCACGCCGGCGACCGACGCCAAGATCCCCGGGCTGCACCCGGATGAGGCCGCCCGGCTGCGGGACCGGCTGTCCGCGCTCGGCCAGGCACAGGCGTGGGGCCTGTGACCGAGCCCGCGCCCGTCCCACCGGCCCAGCCACCAGTGGTGGAGCAGATGGGTGCGCGGCTGCACCCGCTGACGCCGTTCGTGAAGGGCTGGGGGTACTTCGTCGTCGCAGCGTTCGCCCTGGTCAACAACGAGGGGCTGCGGAGCAATCTGGAGGTCGCGGGGATCGGACTGGCCGGCGTACTGGTCGGTGGCATCCTGCTCGGCGCACTGTCCTGGTGGTTCACCAAGTGGCAGCTGACCGAGGATGCGATCCGGGTGGACAGCGGCTTCCTGTTCCGGCGTACCCGGATCATCCGGTTCGACCGCATCCAGGCGATCGACGTGGCCCAGCCGTTTGTGGCCCGGCTGTTCGGCATGGCCGAGCTGCGGATGGACGTGGCCGGCGGTGGCAAGAGCGACGGCAAGCTGAGCTACTTCAAGTACGCCGAAGCCGGCCAGCTGCGCACCATCCTGCTGGTCCGCGCCAAGGGCGAGCAGGTAGCCCAGCAGCAGGACCAGGAGCAGCAGAACGAGGCGCCACCGCTACTGGTCGTCCCGACCAACCGCCTGCTCGGTGCGACCCTGCTGTCGTCCACCGTCCTCGGCAGCGCCGGCGCACTGATCTGGTTGATCGTCGCGACCATGGTGCTCGACTTCCACATCGGTCTGTTCGCCGGTCTGCCGCTGCTGCTCGGTGTGGTCCAGCCGATCTGGAAGCAGGTCGTCGGCAACCACGGCTTCACGCTGTCCCAGACCGACCACGGCCTACGTACCAAGCGCGGCCTCTTCGACGTACAGCGCCAAACCATCCCACCGGGCCGCGTCCAGGGCCTGCTGATCACCGAGCCACTCATCTGGCGTCTCCTGGGCTGGTCCCGGGTGGAGCTGGACATCGCAGGTGTCGCGGGCGGCCAAGAGGACGGCGAAAGCGGGAACGAGGGCGCACAACTGCTCCCAGTCGGCGAGCGCGGCGAAGTAGCCGCAGTACTGGCCCGCGTGCTCCCCGGCTTCAACCTGGACGCCATCGACCTGCAGCGCGCCCCCGAGCGAGCCAAATGGCTCCGCCCGATCGGCTGGCGCTACCTGGCCTACGGCGCCGACGAGCAGGTCTTCGTCACCACCGCCGGCTGGATCAGCCGCCGTACCTCGATAGTCCTGCACCACAAGACCCAGTCCGTCCGCCTGGCCCAGGGCCCCATCCAACGCCGCCTCAACCTGGCCAACGTGCACATCGACACCCCCCAAGGCCCCACCAACGCCGTAGCCCTCCACCGCTCCGCCGAAGAAGCCGCCTGGCTGACCCAAGCCCAAGCCCACCAGGCCCGCCAAGCCAGACAAGCCATCGAGAGCACCCGCCCCGACCAGTCGTAACTTTTATGGGCTAGTCCGCATCGTGGGGGGCATGAAGACTTTTAAGCGTGCTGCTGCGGTGGCGGCGTCCGTTGTACTGCTGGGAAGTTTGGCTGTGGTGAGTGGGGGGACGGCGGTGGCTGCTGCTTGTCAGGGGTCGTTGCGGTCGATCAACGGTGCTGGTGATGCGGTGATCACTGATGTGCAGGGGACCAAGCCGCCGACGAGCGCGACTGTGGTTGACCGGAACCTGTATGGGGCCGGGGAGGCGCGGATCGCGTCGCGTTTCGTCTGGGGGCCTGATGTGAACGGGTCGTCGACCAACGGGTACGTCGTGCTCGGATCGACCTTGTATGCCTCGCGGTATGGCTACATCGAGGATCGTGACGAGGAATTCAAGGACCTGACCGAGATCGCGGACGGCTGGGACAAGTTCACTATGGTGGAGGAGTCGCACGTTTCGCTCACGCGGAATGCTCGGTACGGGCTGCGGAACGACGGAGTGCTGTTCCGCTGGACGTCGGGCTGGAAGACGGTTGCGTCGACGCCTGGGTTCGCAGGGGTCAAGGCGATGACGCTGATCAGCCAGACCGCTAGCTATGACACGTTCCTGGCCACCACCAAGGCCGGTGTGCTGCAGACGATTCGGATCCCGACCACTGCGTCGCTGAAGCCGGTCGTGAAGACGGTGCGCGGTTCCACCTGGCAGGGGTTCGAGACGCTGGTTGCTGACAAGTGCGGCACGGGGACGCTGCTCACTGCGATCGACAGGGACACCAACTCGGCGTACGTGTACTCGATCGGTCACGCCACCGGTACGACCACGCCGATCACCAACCTCGGCAAGCTCTCCGCGACGCTGGTCGACCCGGTCTACTCGCGGTACACGACCGACACCGCCCCGCTGCTCGCCGGGGAGTGACTGAGCACCCAGCCGAAGGCTCCTAGGCCGGTGCGGTCCAGGAGCTCGGCGGCCTCGCCGGCTGCGGACAGGGCGGTCAGATAGCTCGTGGGGTCGCTGGTGGCTTGGTCGAGTGGCGGGCGGCGGGCTGAGACGCCCAGCTGGGTGAGGGCTTCGCGCTGAGTCTGGAGGCGGCCGTTGACTGCGGCCGCCAGCGAGTCCAGTGCCACGTGTGCCGTGATGTCGCAGGTGCCATCCAGCACGGGGGCGCACTCACGTCCGTCGCGGAAACCCGTCAGGGTCCCGTACGGCGGTCTGTCGTCGGCTACATGCCCGTAGTCGATGGCCAGTGCGGTCCCGTGCTGGATGCGGTCGACCACGGCGGCCCAGGCCTCGTCGCGGGCCAGACCGATCTCGGCGCGGTCCCCTGGCTCGCCAGGCCACCACCGTTGCAACCAGTCCAGGTCGTTGCCCTCGACAACAGCACCTGGTGTCAGGTCAGCGGTCAGATAGTGCGGTACGCCGTCCTCGTCCCACTCGGCCAGTTCGCAGGGGACGTTGTCGAGCCACTCGTTGGCCACGACCAGTCCGGTCAGTCGGTCGGGCAGCTGATCGTCCAGCTCGATCTCAAGCACCTGCAGGCCCTCAGCCCGCAGTACTCGGCCCAGCTCACCGGAGCCGGCCCCGATATCAGTCACCTGATCCGCACCGACCTGGCGAGCCAACCGGGCGATGGCCCGACCGAACAGCTCGGACGCGTGCACCGACGTACGGAAATGAGCTGCCGGCCGCTCACGCCGGTAGAAGCCGTCAGCGCCGTAGAGGGCGTGCTGCCAAGCGGTGCGGTAGGTCATGGCTGCCGTTCGGAGAGGTGTGGCGTTCAGAGAGGTATGGACCGGAGCGATTCTAGGATCGCCTCATCATGCCGAACCTTCCCGACGAGCTCTCGGTCCTGTTCACCGGAGAGCCGGTCTTCGACATCGTCAGTGACCAGGCGCCGTTCGCGTTCACGCCAGAGTGGCTCGCGGAGACTCGGGCCAGGGTGACGGAGCTGGTCGAGCGCCCCGGCCTCGGACTTGTCGGCACTGGGCCTGGCCACAGCTACCTGCGTCCGGATGCACCGCAGCTGGTGAACGTCTTCTACTGGGCCTTCCGGAGCCTGCTGCCGACCGCCGCGATTCTGGCTGGTACGGCGGCGCCGTTGTACCGGATCCTGATCAGCCGCTACCTGCTGAAGCCGACCGAGCTGGACCCAGCTCTCGACTCCTGGCGGCAGACATCGATGAAGTTCCAGCTACCGCTGGTCCTGCTGCCGAGGAGCGAGAGGGAGCGGCAGAACGAGGTGCTCGCCGGCGCGCGGGCGTCGCTCGACCTGCTGGCGGGGATACCACCGCTCGAACCGCGGCGGACGCTGATGACCGCGATGCTGGACCGGGTGCTGGGCGATACCGGTCTGCTCGCTGCGCATCAGACGCTCGCCCGGGGCCCGCTCACCAAGCTGTGGGCCGAGAAATTCACCAGCGATGACGTAGTAGCCGCCTTCCCGAGTCTGTCCGGTAACCCGGTGGACCTGCTCGTGGCGGGCGTCGAGCGGCTGCAGGCGGCGTACCAGCGGATCAGTACGGCGACGCCCGAGTCGGATCGACCGTTCGCCGAGGAGCTGGCGGACTTGGTCCGCCAGGTCGGGCGGCCGGATCTCCCTGCAGGCATGTCCTTCACCGTGCTGGGACCAGCCGGTACGGCGGAGGTGCAGAAGGCGCTCGAGAATGCGACCGGGAAGCACGACCCTGCCGACTGGCGGCGCCGGCGCCTGGCCTGGTTGACCAGGGCTGTCGAGGCTGGGGCGGTGTACGAGGCGAGAGAGTGGCTTGCTGCGACGAGCCAGGTCGGTGCGGTGCTCACCGGCCTGCCGGACGGACCGAAGGCGTCGGAGGAGCTCGACCTGACCCCCGGCTTCGTGCGGGCGCTGCGGGCGCTCTACACAGCTCGGCCGCGGGTGGTGGCGACGCTCGCCTCGCCGAGCGAAGCCGTCGCCCCGGATGACCAACAGGAGCCGGGCGCCGAAGGCGATCCGATCGCTGAGCTGAACGCACTGCTCGGTCTGGGCCCGGTGAAGACCCGCGTGCACGAGCTGGTGGCCGAGGCGAAGCTGGCGAAGGCCCGTGCCGAGGCCGGTCTGCGGCTACCCAAGCCGATGGGGCATCTGGTGTTCAGCGGCAATCCGGGGACGGGCAAGACGACCGTGGCGCGGCTGCTGGCCGAGGTGTACCGCGACCTCGGCATGCTGTCGTCGGGTCACCTCGTCGAGGTCGGCCGGGCGGACCTGGTCGGCCAGTACATCGGTCAGACCGCGCCGAAGGTGATCGAGGTGGTCGAGCGGGCGCTGGGCGGCGTGCTGTTCATCGACGAGGCCTATTCGCTGGCCGGTGGGTCCGGGCGTGACTTCGGGCACGAGGCGCTGGCCACGCTGATCCAGCTGATGGAGACGCACCGCGACGACCTGGTCGTGGTGATGGCCGGCTACCCCGCGGAGATGTACCGGCTGGTCGAGAGCAACCCCGGGATCGCCTCGCGGATCCGCAGCTTCGTGAACTTCCCGGACTACCTCGACACGGAGCTGCACCAGATGTTCCTGCAGTCGGTGGAGCAGGCCGGCTTCGAGATCGCACCGGACGCGTCCGAGGCTCTCCTGGCCGCGCTGCGCAAGGTGCCTCGGACCCGTGGGTTCGGTAACGCCCGGACGATCCGGACGCTGCTGGAGCGGATCGCTACCCAGCAGGCGGTCCGGCTGGCGGCGGAGGAGGATCCGACTCACGAGCAAGTCAGAGAGCTGGTCCTCGCGGACGTCACCGGTGTGGCCAACACCAGTCTGCTGGACCTGCGCAGCCACGCGAATCCGCAGGCGGAGCTGGCACAGATGATCGGTCTGACCGAGGTGAAGGCGACCGTGGAGCGGCTGGCATCGGAGGCTAAGGCGGACGTCCTGCGAGCCAAGGCAGGGATGCCACCGGCCGAGCGGTCCCGGCACATGGTGTTCGTCGGAAACCCGGGCACCGGCAAGACCACGGTGGCCCGGCTGCTCGCTGCGATCTACCGGGACCTCGGACTGCTCGGTGTCGGCCAGCTGGTGGAGACGGCTGGTGTCGACCTGGTCGGCGATGCCTACGGCCGCAGTGCGCCGCGGGTACGGCGAATTGTCGAGCAGGCGCTGGGCGGCGTGCTGTTCATCGACGAGGCCTACTCACTTGCGGAGCAGGACGACCTCGGGAAGGAAGCGATCACCGCTCTGATCAAGCTGATGGAAGAGCACCGCGACGATCTGGTCGTCGTACTGGCGGGGTACACCGAGCCGATGGAGATGCTGTTCGAACTCAACCCCGGGCTGCGGTCGCGGGTGCCCACAACAGTGGAGTTCGAGGACTACTCCGTCCTGGAGCTGCAGGAGATCTTCCGGTCGCAGGCCACTGCGGGTGGGTTCGTGCTGGCCGACGGCGTACTCGACCGGGTTGCTGAGTTGCTGGAGCCATTGCTGGCCGAGGAGGAGTTCGGGAACGGCCGGGACGTGCGCAACCTGTTCGAGGCGACGGTTGCGCAGCAGGCGGTCCGGATCGTCGGGCTCCCCGACCCGTCGATCGATCAGGTGCGTGAGCTCATCCCGGCGGATCTGCCGACGGAGTGGCAGACCAAGAAGGCTCCAGCTCCCATCGGTTTCCGCATCTAGTCACCCAGCGGTACGGCGCCGAACTGGTTCCACACGCCGTTCTTGTCCTCGCGCCAGAGGCCCAGCTCGGTCAGCCGGCCCACGGGCGCTGGTACGGCGGCCAGTGCGGCCTGGGCCTCGGCCACAACCGCCGGACCGCCCTGTGCGGACGACGAGATGGTCAGATGCGGATGTGGGTCCGGGAACTCTCCGCCGTACGGCGGGCACTCGGGGAAGGCTGCGTAAACGGTCTTGAGCAGCGCACTGACCGCATCGAACGGTTCTGGCCGCAGCCAGGCGGTTCCGTTCGGGAACTGGCCGGCTGTCGGGAAGCTGAGCTCGAACGGCTGCACGGACCGGGTGACTGCCCGGAGTCGCTCCACATCCTGCTCTGTGGGCTCCCTGACCCACGGGACCAGCACGGTGACGTGTGGTGGGATCAGCTCGGTCAGTGGGACCTGTGGTCGCGCGGTGGACCGTGACACCGAACGCCAGCGATCCGTGTACGCCGCCAGCTCGGGGACTGTGATCAGAATCGCGGTCAGTTCGGTGCGGGCTGCCCAGGCATCAGTCACCACACCATCGTCTCATCGCCTAGGCTGACAGCCAGATCGTCTGGTACCCACCCGTGGGACTGGAACGACGAAGAGAGTGAGCTATGGAACGGATCGGCTTGATCGGAGCCGGCCGGGCCGGAACCGCCCTGGGAGCAGCCATGGCGGCAGCCGGGTATCCCTTGGTCGGAGTCTCCGCGCGGTCGAGCGCGTCACGTGATCGCGCCGCCCGCCTCATTCCGCATGTGCCGGTGCTGTCGCCCGACGAGGTGACCGGTCGCGCTGACGTCGTACTGGTCGCTGTTCCGGACGCTGCGATCACTGCGGTTGCTCACGCGCTTCCACTGACCACCGAGCAGTACGTCGTGCATCTGTCGGGTGCACATGGGCTCGCACCGTTGCAGGGGCTTCAGGCGACCCCGGTGGCGCTGCATCCGCCGATGACGTTCACCGGTGCGGATGCCGTTGAGCTGCAGGACGTGGTTTTCACCGCGACCGCGCCGGATGCTGCCCGGGAGGTCGTGGAGCGGTTGGTGAAGGCGCTTGGTGCACAGGTGCAGTGGGTCGCTGACGAGGAGCGGGCGCGCTATCACGCCGGTGTGGTGCACGCCGCCAACCACCTGACCACCTTGCTGTCCCAGGCGTTCGCCGTACTGCGGGAAGCCGGTGTTACAGACCCTTCTGCAACACTCCGGCCACTCCTGACGGCAACCCTCGACAACACGCTGCGATCCGGTCATCATGCGCTCACCGGGCCGATTGCCCGGGGCGATGTCGACACGGTGGCAGCACATCTGGCAGGACTGCACGGGCGCACGGCGAGCACGTACGCCGAGCTGGCGCGGGCGACGGTGGACCTGGTGGTGGCGGACGGACGGCTGGACGCGGGCACGGCAGCCCGGTTCGGCGAGGTGCTGGAGCGGTATCGGACAGGGGAGGCACCGCGATGAGACTCACCCAGACGAAGGCGGAACTGCGGGCAGCGGCGGCGATCCGGCCGCGGGCCGTGGTGATGACGATGGGCGCGCTGCACGAGGGGCATGCGGCGTTGCTGGCCGAGGCGCGCGAACGCGTCGGCCCCGAGGGCAGCGTGGTGCTGACGATCTTCGTGAACCCGCTGCAGTTCGGGCCGACCGAGGACTTCGACCGCTACCCACGCACGCTGGCCAGCGATCTGGCGATCGCGAAGAGCGAGGGTGTGGACCTGGTCTTCAACCCGTCCCGCGACGAGCTCTATCCGAACGAGCCCTCGATCACTGTGCATCCCGGTCCGCTCGCTGACGAGCTGGAGGGGATGGTCCGGCCCGGTCACTTCGGCGGGGTCCTGACGGTGGTGTCGAAGCTGCTGCACCTGACTCAGCCGGATCTGGCGCTGTTCGGTGAGAAGGACTACCAGCAGCTGACGCTGATCCGCGAGATGGTCTGCGACCTGGACTGGAACGTCGACATCGTGCCGGTGCCGACAGTCCGCGAGCCTGACGGTCTCGCGATGTCCTCACGCAACCGGTACCTCGACGAGACCGAGCGTGACGAGGCGCTGGTTCTGTACCGCGCTCTCACGGCCGGCGCGAAGGCCGGCATGAACGGACCGGACGCCGTACTGGCTGCTGCCCACTCCGAGCTGGAGGCGGTCCCGTCGGTCAAGATCGACTACCTGGCGCTGCGTGCGCCCGACCTGGGCCCGGTCATCGGCCCGGGCGAAGCCCGCATGCTCATAGCTGCCCGCGTGGGTCAGACTCGTCTCATTGACAACATTTCCATCACGCTGCGATGAATTCGGTTGATACGGTCCTTGAATGACCGCACCCGCTGTCCCGCAACGGCTAGCTGCACCTGAGCCGGGCTGGACCGACACAGTTGACGTGGTGGTGATCGGCTCGGGTATTGCCGGGCTGACTGCCGCACTCAAGGCCCGTGAGCTCGGGACCGTGCTGGTGGTGACGAAGGACGTTGTCGCCTCCGGTTCGACCCAGTGGGCGCAGGGCGGCATTGCTGCCGCGCTCAGCCCCGAGGACTCTCCGGAAGACCATCTGCAGGACACTCTGGTCGCAGGGGCCGGGCTGTGCGACCCAGACGCCGTACGGGCGCTTGTGACTGAAGGGCCTGATGCAGTTCGGGACCTGATCGAGCTGGGGGCGCGGTTCGACACCCTGGCCAACGGGGAGATCTCGCTGACGCGTGAGGGCGGCCACCACCGCAACCGCATCGCGCACTCCGGTGGCGACGCGACCGGTGCGGAGATCGAGCGTGCTCTCGTCGCCGCGGTGAAGCGAGCGCCGGACATCCGCCTGATCGAGCACGCGCTCGTCATCGACCTGCTGCGCGCCGAGGACGGTGCTATAGCTGGTGTGACCCTGCACGTGATGGGTGAGGGCCAGCTCGACGGTATCGGCGCGATCCGCAGCCGCGCCGTGATCCTCGCGTCCGGTGGCCTTGGACAGCTGTACGCCGCGACTACCAACCCGAGCGTCTCCACCGGCGACGGTATGGCGCTCGCGCTCCGGGCCGGCGCGAAGGTGCGCGATCTGGAGTTCGTGCAGTTCCACCCGACCGTGCTGTGGCTGGGCAAGAGCGCGAAAGGCCAGCAGCCGCTGGTCTCCGAGGCTGTCCGCGGTGAAGGTGCGTTCCTGGTCGACCATGAGGGCAAACGCTTCATGCAGGGGCAGCACGAGCTGGCTGACCTGGCTCCGCGGGACATCGTGGCGAAGGCGATCATGCGGGAGATGCTTGCCGCTGGCAAGGATCACGTGTACCTGGACGCCCGGCACTTCGGTGACGAGAAGTGGCGGGTGCGGTTCCCCACCATCCTGGCCTCCTGCCGCTCGCACGGTATCGATCCGGTCCGTGAGCTGATCCCGGTCGCACCTGCCTGCCACTACTCGTCCGGTGGGGTGTGGACCGACCTGAACGGGCAGACTTCGGTGCCAGGTCTCTACGCCTGCGGCGAAGTCGCGTGTACTGGTGTCCACGGCGCCAACCGGCTCGCCTCGAACTCTCTGCTCGAAGGACTCGTGTTCGCGCACCGCATCGCCGTTCACCTGGCCAAGGGCCTGCCGGAGCTGCGTGAACCGGCCGTCGACACCCGCATCCCCGGTCTGGTCGACGCGGACGTCGTACCGGAGCTACAGCGCGTCATGACGGTCGGAGCCGGAGTGATCCGGAGCGCGTCCGGTCTGGCCGAAGCAGGTGGAGCGCTGGCCAAGCTGATCGAGCAGCCGGCCGGTGAGCCAGGCACTCCGGGCTGGGAGGCGACCAACCTGGTGACGGTCGCGTCTGCTCTGATTGCCGCCGGGACTGTGCGTGAGGAGAGCCGCGGCTCGCACTGGCGCGAGGACCACCCGGATCGCGACGACCAGCAGTGGTCAGGCAATCTGGACCTGACACTGCTCGCCGACGGCGAGTGTGCCCGCCCCGGAGCGACCTTCGTTCCACAGAGCAAGGAGAACGACCAGCATGGATGACACCGTCGACCGGCAGTGGGTCGGTGACCTCGTGCGAGCCACGCTCGAGGAGGACCTCGCCGGTGGTGTGGACGTCACGACGACCGCCACGGTCGACCCGGAGCAGATCTCGGTCGCCGAGCTGGTCGCCCGGGCCGACGGCGTGGTCGCAGGCCTCGAGATTGCCGAACTGGTGATTCGGCAGGTCGCAGCGCCCGGGCAGGTCGAGCTCGAGTACTCCGTGGCCGACGGCGCGTCAGTACGGCGGGGCGACGTACTGATGACGATTCGCGGCAAGACCCAGCAGCTGCTGATTGCCGAGCGGACATCGCTCAACCTGCTCTGCCACCTGTCCGGTGTGGCCACGCTGACCCGGCGCTGGGTGGATGCGGTCGAGGGCACCGGTGCGGTCATCCGGGACACCCGCAAGACGATGCCGCTGCTGCGTTCACTCGAGAAGTACGCCGTTCGCTGTGGCGGCGGTAAGAACCACCGCATGGGTCTGTCCGACGCCGCACTGATCAAGGACAACCATGTGATCGCGGCTGGCGGCGTGGCTGAGGCGTTCCGGCTGGTACGCAAGGCCTTCCCGGACATCTCGGTCGAGGTCGAGGTGGACTCGGTCGAGGACGCATTGATCGCAGTGGACTCCGGTGCCGAGCTCATCCTGCTCGACAACATGGATGTCCCACTGTTGCGGGAGGCCGTCGAGAAGGTGGCCGGCCGCGCGAAGCTGGAGGCATCCGGCGGGCTGACGCTGGACCGGGCCCGGGAGGTCGCCGAGACCGGTGTGAACTTCCTGGCGGTCGGTGCGCTCACGCACTCCGCGCCGGTGCTGGACATCGCCCTGGACCTCAAGGCCGTCTGATGCTGCTGGCCGTCGCAGTCGAGAACACCAGAACCCTTGTGGGGCTGGTGTTCGAAGGCACGGTCAAACGCCACTGGTGGGTTGGCACGGACCCCCGCCGTACGGCGGACGAGTGGGCGGTGCTGATCCAGGGCCTGCTCGCTGGTGAGGCCCCGGTGTCCGGGATCGCGGTCTGCTCCGCCGTACCGCAGGTGCTGCACGAATTCCGCGACCTGGTCACGCGCTACTACCAGAACGTGCCGAGTGTCGTAGTGGAACCGGGTGTGAAGACCGGTCTGCCAGTGCTGGTTGACAACCCGCGTGAGGTCGGAACGGACCGGATCGCCAACGCACTAGCTGCGGTCCAGCTGTACGGCGCTCCGTGTCTGGTCGTCGACGTCGGTACGGCGATCACCATCGACGTGGTCAACCCAGCCGGTGCGTTCGCCGGGGGAGTGATTGCCCCCGGCATCGAGACTGCGACCGACGCGTTGGGTGATGTTGCTGCCCAGCTCCGCCGGGTCGAGCTGGTCCGGCCGCGCACGCTGGTCGCCAAGAACACGGTCGAGGCGCTGCAGTCCGGAGCTGTGCACGGTTTCGCGGCCATGGTCGACGGACTGGTCAACCGGATCCGCACCGACCAGTCCTTCGCTCCGGACACACCCGTCGTACTGACTGGTGCCCTGGCGCCGCTGCTGCTGCGCGACCTCGCAACACCGGTCCAGCACGAGCCGTTGCTCACCCTGCGCGGTCTGCACCAGGCCTTCGCGCGCAACCACGCCTAGCTCTCGATCGGACGCCCGACCGTGAGTGCGGTCCGCAGGGTCTCCGGGAGAGCGTTGAAGACGGAGTCCGGCTGGGTGCCGGTGCCGTCCAGGGTCTTGGAGAAGAAGCAGCGCGCTGCTGCGGCCAGCACGACATCCAGTACGTCGTCGTCGCCCAGACCGTGCGCCTTGAGCTCATCCACGTCCTCCTGCGTGACGGTGTCCGCGGCCAGGGCGACTTTGCGGGCGAAGGCCATCACTGCGCGGTCGACCGGGTCATCAGCGGTCTCGCCGGCGAACTCGGTCACCTCGTCGGCCGTGTAGAAGTTGTTGGTGAGGATCTGTCCGTGCGCGAGGCTGCAGTAGCTCGACTTGAGCGCTGTGGCCGCTGCGAACGTGGCGATCTCGTAGCGGCGCAGGTCCATCGATGCCTTGACGGCGGCATTCAGTTGGAGCCAGGCATCGAAGACGGCCGGCCGTGCAGCGAAGGCGCTGACGTAGTTGGGCACGTGTCCGGCCGGAGCGCGGTGCTTGTCGTAGAAATCCTGGTTCTCGGGTACTGCGATATAAACCATGGTGTTCCCCCCTTGGTCGTCCCCCCGAGGTGACTGCTTCCACGGTATATCGTGCAGCCCGTCAGTAGTGAGGTACTGGAACGAGGTGGTCCGAGTGCGGCGGATACTCGCCGTGGCACTGGTCGTTGTGGCCAGTGCTTCCGTTCTGACCGCCTGTACGGCGGA
This sequence comes from Kribbella albertanoniae, assembly GCF_004348455.1. Taxonomy (GTDB): domain Bacteria; phylum Actinomycetota; class Actinomycetes; order Propionibacteriales; family Kribbellaceae; genus Kribbella; species Kribbella albertanoniae. The sequence continues at coordinate 25,136 of NZ_SMKA01000007.1, read as the reverse complement.
TCCGTCGCCGTCGGCCGTGGCGGTCAGCTGGGTGGGCGCTGCGAAGAACTCCGTCCGGGTGACCTGGAAGGACGCCGACGCACCCAACCGGATCACGATCGAGGGTGTGCTCAGCGAAAGCCCGTCGTACGTCCAGTACCTGCCGGCCACGCAGGGGAACAGCTGGGACATCCCGACCTCGGCGTTCCCGCCGGACGGCAACTACCGCGTGGTCGTCACCAACGGGACGACCAGGGAGGGGCTGACCGGCAAGCCGTCGAAGTCCCCGGTGTTCGACACCGACGGACCGGTCCGGCCGAACTCGGCCTTCGCGGTCGCCCAGGGCCGTGGCGTGCTGATCCGCTGGGCAGTGCCGGCCGCACGGCAGGACTTCACCCCGAACGACCCGCTCGACGTGGACGGTCCGAAGGCTCAGAAGTACGTGCCGATAGTCGGCCGGCCCGGTACGCAGCCGGCACCGATCGCCCCGGGGACGACCTCGACCCGGAAGGTGATCAACAGCATCAAGCCACCGTTCCTGTTCCAGCTGCGGACCGAGAACGAGTGGTCGAGCAACCTCGGTGGCCAGGTGGTCGGGCTGACCAGTTCGGCGACAGTATTCGTTCCGCCACTGGCGCAGTACAGCCTGCCGGTGCGGGTGCGAGGCCGCGTGGTCCTGCAGGAGACGTTCTGCGCTGCCGAGACCGCCTGTGCACTGCAGCAGACCACCTCGGCCGGTATACCGCTGACCGTGCTGACCCAGGTGACGCCGAAGGCGCGCTGGAGTCCGGTGGCCCGCGGCAAGACCACGGCGGGTGGGCACTACGACATCCCGGTCGTCACTGCGGGTAGCCGACCGTACAAAGTAGTGGCGAGTCCCTACGCCAAGCCGGGCGTGCTGACGAGCGAGTCGGCCAGTACGGCGGTCTTCACCCGCGCAGTGGTCCGGCTGATCGCCGGTGGGTACCTCGGCGGCAACAACAAGAAGCGTGGCGAGATGGTCACCATCTTCGCCAGAGTGGCGCCGGGGTACACGTCCACGGCGACCCTGCAGCTGTGGAACCGGCAGACCCGCAGCTGGAAGTCGGTGAAGCTGGTGGCGCTGCGGCGCGGGCAGGCCGTCTTCGGGTTCAAGATCGGTGCCGTCGGCACCTACTCGTACCGCTGGGTGCTGCCACCGGCCGCATCCGGTGGCCGCAACATGGACGGGCTGACCACCCCGAAGCTGGACCTGCGGATCCGGCCCTAGGCCTCGGCGGACTCGGTCTCGAGACCGGGCTCGTCGGCCCGGTGCCGGCGGCGGATCTTGTAGTAGGCGTAGGCCGCGACCGCACCGATGACGACCACCACGAGCGCCCAGATCGACAGCTGGCCGAAGATCTTGTCCGCGTTGTCACCGATGTGGAAGGCAACGATCCCGATCGTGGTGGACCAGGCGATCCCGCCGGTCGCGTTCGCGATCAGGAACTTCGGGTAGGGCATCCGCAGGGTGCCGGCCATCGGGCCGGCGAAGATCCGGAGCAGTGCGACGAACCGGCCGAAGAAGACCGTCCAGACGCCGTACCGGTGGAAGTACTTCTCGGCGCGCTCGATCCGGGCGGCCGAGAAGTGTTTGGACCGGCGGCCGAGCCGGTCGAACAGGCCGCGGCCGGCCCGGCGGCCGATGTAGTAACCGACCGAGTCGCCGATGATCGCACCCGTCGCGGCGGCCCCGATCACGAACTCGAGCCGCAGGTCGCCCTGGGACGACAGCAGCGCCGCGGCGATCAGCGTGGTCTCGCCCGGCAGCGGCACCCCCATGCTCTCGATGCCGATGACGAGCCCCACCACCAGGTACGCCAGAACAGCCAGTCCACCGGTCGGTATCGCGATTGCCAGCGCTTCCCCCATGTACCCATAGTTACATCGGTCGGCAACCAGTTAACTGACCCGGGAAGTACTTTGGGCCGAAATCAGGCCTTCGGTGCCTCTCCGGCCGCTACGACGGTGAACATCGTGTGGACCGCACGGGCGTCCGCGGGGTGGTCCGCCTTGGTGCGGCCCTTCCGGTAGCGGTCGACCAGCTCCTGCAGCTCGGTGATCAGCTGCCCGGTCTCCTCGTGCGTCAGCCACAGCCGGGACCGGCTCATCGCGCTGACGTCGTCCCAAGGGTCGTCCCCGGGCATGTCGGCGAAGAGCTCGAGCATCCGGTCCACCGCGACCCGCATCATCGCCTGGTTCGCCAGCCGCCCGGACGGCGTCGACTGCGACGGGATTACGAGCCCCCGCGCCGGCGCTCGCCAGGGGCGCTCCCGGCCGTCGGCGGACTCGTCGGCGCGCTCCACGATGCCCCACCGCTCGAGCGCTCGCAGGTGGTAGCTCATCGCCGAGGGGGTCAGCCCGGCCAGCTCCGCGCACTCGGTCGCAGTCAGCACCCGCCCGTTGTACAGCTCGTCGATCACGACCTGCCGCGCCGGATGCGCCAGCGCCCGGATCGCTCGCGGATCCGTCAGCACCACCTGCGTCTTCTCGGCCACCCCGCCACCCTAACCGCGCCCACCTTGAGCACCCCTCAACCACCCGCACCCCCGAAAAGTGGTCGACCCGTGCCCAAGGTGGCGCCCCGCCCCGACCTTGAGCACGGTTCAGTCACGCGTGCCCGCGTCAGATGGTTGATCGGTGCTCAAGGTCGCGGGGCGAGAGCCGGTACGACGTTGGGAGCGGTTCGACCGTTCTGACGCGCGGCGGGTGGTTGAGGGGTGCTCAAGGTGCCGCGGGGTCGCGACCTTGGGCACGGTTCGGTCCTGGGTGGCCGCGCGGAGTGGTTGAGGGGTGCTCAAGGTGGCGGGGTTGACGGATGGAGATGTGAAGGGTTTACTTCACATTTGTGAAGCAAACCCTTCAGAGTTCGTTGTGGTCGCAGCGGGACGTTCGGTTGGTGTTGCCGGCTCGGGCGTTGTCGTACGCCGGGGACGCGATCGCGATGGTCGCGCTGATGCTCCGGGTCAAGGAGTACGGCGGGCCCGGGGCGATCACGGTTCTGCTGCTGGCGTTCGCCGTACCGACCGTGGTGATGATTCCGGTGGCCGGGCGGATCGTGGACAGCTACGACTCGCGCGTGGTGCTGGTCTGCGCGACCTCGCTGCAGGCCGTTGCCGGTGTGGCGCTGGCGTTCAGTCACGACCTGGTGAGCACCGTGGGGCTGGTGTGCGTGCTGCAGATCGGGCAGGCGGTGGCCGGGCCGTGCTGGGGTGCGCTGATCCCGCGGATCGTGGGGGAGGACCTGGTCGGCCGAGCGACGGGTACGAGTCAGGCGCTGATTGGTGTTGCCATGCTCGTCGGGTCTGCGGTCGGAGGTGTTCTGGTCGAGTGGATCGGTGGCCGCGATGCGCTGCTGGTGGATGCGGCCACCTTTGGACTGCTGGCAGTGGTGGCCGGTCTGGTGCGCACACGGCGCCGGCCGGTGCCTGGTGTCGCCCGGGAGCCCGGTGGCTTCAGCGCCGGGCTGAGTGCACTGCTCGGCGATCCCCTGCTCCGGGTGCTGGTCGCGTGCCTGTGGGCGTTCGTCCTGGTGGGCGAGGCGGTGAACGTGGCGGAGGTCTTCTTGGTCACGAACGAGGTCGGATTGAACGCAGCCGGCTACGGATGGGTGCTGGCTGCTCAGGGCGCCGGTGCGATCCTCGGCGCCTGGGGGAGCGGCCGGCTGACCGCATCCAGTTCCCGAGCGCGCGCCGTACTGGCCGGGATGGCCGGCATCGGCCTGGGTACGGCGTGCATGGGCGTGGCGAACGGTGTGGTGCTGCTGATCGTCGGAGCAGTCATCACCGGAGCTGGGGGCGGCATGCTGAATGCGGCCACCAGCACCCTGATCGTGACCCGAGTTGCCGAGGCGGTCCGTGGCCGGGTGGTCGCGGCGCTGTCCGGGACGGTCCGGGGGTTCAGCCTGATTGCGCTACCGCTCGGTGGGCTGCTCAGCGGCGTGCTCGGCCCGCGGATGACCTTCCTCGCCTGCGGAGCGGCCTGTGTGATCGGGGCGGGGGTGGCCGCCGTACTCGTGGTCAGAACAAAGGATTCGGTGGTGGAGGTGGTCAGTCACTAGCCTTGGCGTATGACTGATACACACGTGGACCCGACTGACGACCTGCCGGAGCAGATGCGGGTCCGCCGGGAGAAGCGTGACCGCCTGCTGGCGGAAGGAGTGCAGCCTTACCCGATCTCGGTAGCGCGGACGCACCTGCTGAAGGACCTGCGCGCGACGTACGACGGTCAGGAGCTGGAGCCGGACACCAAGACCGGCCAGCAGGTGTCGGTGGTCGGGCGCGTCATCTTCCTGCGGAACACCGGCAAGCTCTGCTTCGTCCGGCTGCGTGAGGGCGACGGGACCGAGTTGCAGGTGATGCTGTCGCTGGCCGACCTCGGCGAGGAGGAGCTGGCCCGGTTCAAGCAGCTCGTCGACATCGGCGACCTGCTGGCCGTCCAGGGCGAGGTCGTCACGAGCCGCCGCGGCGAGCTGTCCGTGCAGGCGACCGGCTGGCAGATGGCCGCCAAGACGCTGCGCCCGCTGCCGAACGAGCACAAGCCGCTGAACGAGGAGGCGCGCGTCCGACTCCGGTACGTCGACCTGATCGTTCGCCCCGAGGCCCGGGACATGGTCCGGGCCAAGGCCGGCGTACTGAAGTCGCTGCGGGCGACGTACGACGCGCATGGTTTCATCGAGGTGGAGACGCCGGTCCTGCAGCTCACCAACGGTGGTGCCGCGGCGCGGCCGTTCAGCACGCACCTGAACGCGTTCGACCAGGAGATGAAGCTGCGGATCGCGCTCGAGCTCGACCTCAAGCGGGCGATGATCGGTGGGGTCGACCGGGTCTTCGAGATCGGCCGGACCTTCCGCAACGAGGGGCTGGACTCGACCCACGCGGCGGAATTCTCGATGATCGAGGCGTACCAGGCGTACGGCGATTACGACACGATGGCCGAACTCATCCAGGAGCTGATCCGGAACGCCGGGGCGGCGATCGGGCGGACGACGGTCACCGCGCGCGACGGGCAGGAGATCGACTTCACCCAGCCGTTCCGGCACGCGACGCTTTTCGGGCTGCTGTCCGAAGCGGTCGGCGAGAGTGTCGACCAGACCACCGACCTGCCGGCCCTGCTGAAGTTGGCCGAGCAGCACGAGGTCGAGCTGCAGCCGGGCCGGAATGCCGGTGAGATCGCCGTCGACCTGTTCGAGAAGTTGTGCGAACACGACCTGATCCAGCCGACGTTTGTGCGTGACTATCCGGAGTCGGCGCGGCCGTTGGCCAAGCCGCACCGGGAAATCCCCGGCCTGGTCGAGGCCTGGGACCTGTTCGTCAACGGGGTCGAACTCGGGGTCGCGTACTCGGAGCTGAACGACCCGGTGATCCAGCGGGATCGCCTGGTGGAACAGTCGTTGCTGGCCGCCGCCGGTGATCCCGAGGCGATGGAACTCGACGAGGACTTCCTGCGCGCGATGGAGTTCGGGATGCCGCCGGCCGGTGGGATGGGGATGGGTCTGGACCGGCTCATCATGCTCTACACCGGTGCCGGTATACGGGAGACGATTCTCTTCCCGTTGCTCCGGCCGGAGTGAATCCGGGAGATTTCGTGCAACTGGGCCGCGGATGCTGCATAGCACATCCGCGGCCCACTGCATTTTCTGGGGCTATTTGAATACGGAAGGTCACGAGGTGGGCGTCACAACTTTCCGGAACATTCCGCACGGAGAATGACAAGCGGGTGGTTTGTGCGGTACAAATCAGGTGCAAACAATTCGGCAGGGATTGTGCCCGGTGACGGGTGCAGGAAGGATTGTCATCGATGGCGCAAAGGGTGCAGGTGGTCCTCGAGGACGATCTCGACGGCGGTAAGGCCGACGAGACCGTGACTTTCGGGCTGGACGGGACGACGTACGAGATCGACCTTTCCAAGAAGAATGCCGCCAAGCTGCGCGACGCCCTCGCCGGGTACGTCGGCTCGGCCCGCCGGGTGGCCGGTCGCCGCGGTGCCGCCGGACGGGCCCGCGGTCGCGGCCGGTCCGCGTCGGACTCCGCCGACATCCGGGCCTGGGCCAAGGAGAACGGCTACGAGGTCAGCGAGCGCGGCCGGATCTCGGCCGAGGTGCGTGCGGCGTACAACGAAGCCAAGTAATTTCAGCTAGGTCTTGCGGTCCCGGTACTCTTGGAGTATCGGGACCGTCCGCATTCCGGTTGTTTCAGGATGCGGACATCTCGGTCACGACAGGTGGTCCTCGGAGTGCCTGACCGGGCAGCCATCCAGCAGGAATTCGCTGGTGGCGAACATGCTGTCCGATCGTGGTCAGGCGGGAACACCCTGGAGATCCGTGGGGTTGTTCCCTTGTGATGCCGCCCGGGTGTCCGATCCAACAGTGATTGTTTGTTCGCCCAGAGCGAGCTTGTCGGTACCGGGGACTAGCATGCATGTACGGGGGTCGGCCCACACGGCACGTCCGACTCCTCTGAGGCAAGGAGCGCTTTGGCGATGTTTGAACGATTTACGGACCGCGCCCGTCGGGTAGTCGTCCTGGCTCAGGAAGAGGCCAGGATGCTCAGCCACAACTACATCGGGACCGAGCACATCCTGCTCGGCCTGATCCACGAGGGTGAAGGTGTCGCCGCCAAGGCTCTCGAGAGCCTGGGTATCTCGCTCGAGGCCGTCCGCTCCCAGGTCGAGGAGATCATCGGCCAGGGGCAGCAGGCACCGAGCGGGCACATCCCGTTCACCCCCCGCGCCAAGAAGGTGCTGGAGCTCTCCCTGCGTGAGGCCCTGCAACTGGGTCACAACTACATCGGCACCGAGCACATCCTGCTCGGCCTCATCCGCGAGGGTGAGGGTGTCGCAGCGCAGGTCCTGGTCAAGCTCGGTGCGGACCTGAACAAGGTCCGGCAGCAGGTCATCCAGCTGCTGAGCGGGTACCAGGGCAAGGAGCCCACGACAACCGGTGCACCCGCGGAGGGTGCTCCGAGCAGCTCCCTGGTGCTCGACCAGTTCGGCCGGAACTACACCCAGTCCGCTCGTGAGGCCAAGCTCGACCCGGTGATCGGGCGCGAGATGGAGATCGAGCGGGTCATGCAGGTGCTGTCCCGGCGGACCAAGAACAACCCTGTCCTGATCGGTGAGCCGGGTGTCGGCAAGACGGCGATCGTGGAGGGTCTGGCTCAGCAGATCGTCCGTGGTGACGTCCCGGAGACGCTCAAGGACAAGCAGATCTACTCCCTCGACCTCGGCGCCCTGGTGGCGGGTTCCCGCTACCGCGGTGACTTCGAGGAGCGCCTGAAGAAGGTGCTGAAGGAGATCCGCACCCGCGGTGACATCGTGCTGTTCATCGACGAGATCCACACCCTCGTCGGGGCCGGTGCGGCCGAGGGCGCGATCGACGCGGCGAGCATCCTGAAGCCGATGCTGGCCCGTGGGGAGCTGCAGACCATCGGTGCGACCACCCTCGACGAGTACCGCAAGTACGTCGAGAAGGACGCCGCGCTGGAGCGCCGCTTCCAGCCGATCCAGGTCGCCGAGCCCTCGATCGCGCACACGATCGAGATCCTCAAGGGTCTGCGCGACCGCTACGAGGCGCACCACCGGGTGACCATCACCGATGCCGCGCTGGTGAACGCCGCGCAGATGGCCGACCGCTACATCTCCGACCGGTTCCTCCCGGACAAGGCGATCGACCTGATCGACGAGGCCGGCGCCCGGTTGCGGATCCGCCGGATGACGGCTCCGCCGGACCTGCGCGAGTTCGACGAGAAGATCGCGAACGTGCGCCGGGAGAAGGAGTCGGCGATCGATGCTCAGGACTTCGAGCGCGCCGCGGGGCTCCGCGACGACGAGAAGAAGCTGATCAACGCGAAGGCCGAGCGGGAGAAGCAGTGGAAGGCCGGCGACATGGACGTCGTCGCCGAGGTCGACGAGGAGCTGATCGCCGAGGTGCTCAGCACCGCGACCGGTATCCCTGTCTTCAAGCTGACCGAGGAGGAGTCCTCGCGACTGCTCGACATGGAGAAGGTGCTGGCCAAGAGCTACATCGGCCAGACCGACGCGGTGAAGGCGCTGTCCCGCTCGATCCGGCGTACTCGCGCCGGCCTGAAGGACCCGCGCCGCCCGAGCGGCTCGTTCATCTTCGCCGGCCCGTCCGGTGTCGGTAAGACCGAGCTGTCGAAGGTGCTGACCGAGTTCCTGTTCGGCGACCAGAACGCGCTGATCAGCCTCGACATGTCGGAGTACTCGGAGAAGCACACGGCCTCCCGGCTGTTCGGCTCGCCTCCTGGCTACGTCGGCTACGAAGAGGGTGGCCAGCTGACCGAGAAGGTCCGCCGCAAGCCGTTCTCCGTGGTGCTGTTCGACGAGGTGGAGAAGGCCCACCCGGACATCTTCAACTCGTTGCTGCAGATCCTGGACGAAGGTCGCCTGACCGACGCCCAGGGCCGCGTGGTCGACTTCAAGAACACGGTCATCATCATGACCACCAACCTGGGTACCAAGGACATCTCGAAGGGGGCCCTCGGTTTCTCGCAGACCGCGGACACCTCGGGCTCGTACGAGCGGATGAAGTCCAAGGTGACGGAGGAGCTCAAGCAGCACTTCCGCCCGGAGTTCCTGAACCGGGTCGACGAGATCGTGGTCTTCCACCAGCACAGCAAGGACGACATCGTCAAGATCGTCGACCTGATGCTGGCCCAGGTGGAGGAGCGCCTGAAGGACAAGGACATGGGCATCGAGCTCACGCCGGCGGCGAAGGCACTGGTCGCCGACCGTGGCTTCGACCCGGTCCTGGGCGCCCGCCCGCTACGCCGCGCTCTCCAGCGCGACGTGGAGGACGTCCTCGCCGAGAAGATCCTGTTCGGGGAGCTGCGGCCCGGCCAGATCGTCCTGGTCGACGTCGCCCCGGAGGACACCGTCGACGCCGACGGCCTGCGCGAGTACTTCACCTTCACCGGAACGCCGAAGGCCGGCGCTTCCGACCTGGAGCTGACCGACCTCGCCGCCGGTGGCACCTCGGGTCTGCAGGACTCGTAAGACACAGCTAGTCAGCGAAGGGCCCCACGCTCCGGCGTGGGGCCCTTCGTCGTTCCGATCAGGGAACGATGACGACCTTGCCGACGGCCTGGTCGGACTCCATGTGCTGGTGGGCGGCGGCGACCTCGGTCAAACCGAAGACGCGGTCGACAGTGGGCCGGTAGGCGCCGGCCTCGACCTGGTCGACGATGTACTGAAGGGCTCGGGTGTTACCCGCGATGTCCTTGCTGTGGAAGGACGTCAGTCTGGTTCCGGACGGAATGGCGGCGATCGGCTCGAAATCGGGGATGAGCCAGCCGCTCAGTGAGCCGGAGATGCAGACGGTGCCGCCGCGACGGACGAGCGCCAGGGAGTCGAGCGCGGTCCGGGCGCCGACCAGATCGAGGATGTGATCGGGCCCCTCGGGCCACAACGCCCGTACGGCGGCCTGGAGCGACCCGCCCTCGTCGACGAAGGCGTGGTCGGTGCGCAGGGCGCCGGCCTTGGCTTGCGATCGAGTAGTGGCTGCGGTTTCGGCGCCGACGGCAGTGGCGATCGCGGCCGCCGCCATCCCGACCGACGAGGTCCCACCACGGATGAGCAGCCGGTCACCGGACGCGATCCTCAGCGCATCCAGCGAGCCCTGCGCAGTCAGATAGGTCTCGGGCAGCGCCGCGAGCACCTCCCACGGAAGAGTCGTGGTGATCGGCATCAGCAGGTCGTTCGGCAGTACGGCGTACTCCGCGTAGCCGCCGTCGAACGCGCGGCCCATCTCGCCCATCACGGCCGCCACCGTGGTCCCCGTGGGCAGTCGTGGATCGGCCGACTCCGCCACGACGCCGACGCACTCGATCCCGAGGATGCGCGGGAACGTCACGCTCGGCGAGTGTCCTTGGCGGGTCCTGAGCTCGGAACGGTTCAGGCCCGCACCCTTGACCTCGATCAGGCTCCACCCGCTCGGAACGGCCGGAATCGGGACCTTCCGAATCTCCAGCACCTCTGGCCCACCGGCCCGTACACACACCGCAGCTCGCATCATGCGTCCACAGTCGCTACTGCCGGCCTTGGCCGACCACCGATAGGATGCCAAGTTATGCCCGATGCACGCCAAACTCCCGAGGCGTCCCGGCTGTGGCCGTCAGGTGGCGTCCACCTCTGGCGCTCGGGCGGCACCAGCTCACTGCACTCCCACGCCCAGGGCCATCTGGTGTACGCCGCCAGCGGCGTACTGTCCGTGCAAACAGTCCGCGGTACGTCGGTCGTGCCGGCCAACCGGGTTGCCTGGACGCCGGCCGGGTTCCAGCACGCGCATCGGGCGCACAGCACGACGGACATGCGGATTCTGTTCCTGCCGGTCTCGCTGGCTCGCCGTGTGCCCGAGCATCCGGTGGTCTTCACCGCCTCCGCTCTGGCCCGCGAAGTCATCCTCGCGCTCACGAGTGAGCACAGCTATGACGCCGGTGCCGAGGCTCGCCTCCGACGTGTCCTGGTCGACGAGCTCTGCGAAGCCGACGAGCCACCCTTGCACCTGCCGGCACCGACCGACGACAGGCTGCGGGCCATTGCCCGGATCCTCGCCGAGGACCCCGCCGAGAACAGACCGCTGGGCGAGCTCGGGCGGATTGTCGGAGCCGGAGCCCGGACTCTCAGCCGGCTGTTCCACGACGAACTCGGGATGACGTTCTACGAGTGGCGAACACAGCTCCGCATCTGTCACGCGCTCGTTCTACTGGCCGACGGCCGCACCACGACCGAGGTCGCTCATGCCTGTGGCTGGTCGAATCCGAGTGGTTTCATCGAGGCCTTCACCGCTTTGATCGGCACGACTCCCGGCCGCTACCGTGCGGGTTTTCCTGCGCATCTGTGAGGAGCTATTCGACGGTGGTCGAAAGGTGTCCGGATCTGGGTAGCCGGGCAATTACGCTCCTACACTGCGAAGATGCCGTCGGGGCTCCGGATCGATCTGCTCGGGCCGCTCACCGTCCGCAGCGGTGATGCGGAGATTTCGGTCGGGCCGTTGCGGCAGCAGGCGATGTTCGCGGTGCTGGCGCTGAATGCCCACCGGGTGCTGACGCCGGAGCAGTTGCTCGATCTGGTGTGGGACGACGATCCGCCGCCGACCGGGATCAAGGTCGTACCGACGTACGTGTACCGGATCCGGAAGTCGCTGCCGCCGGATGCGCGGCTGGAGCGGACGACGGCGGGTTATGTGTTGCGGCTCGATCCTGGCGTCCTTGATCTGGAGCGCTTCGAGACGACCGTGCGGGCTGCTGGTCTGCACAGTGATCCGGAGCAGGCGCTAGCACTGCATGATCAGGCGTTGGCGCTGTTCCGCGGTCAGCCGTTGAGCGGTCTGCCGGGGCAGTACCTGGCTGGACAGCGCCGCCGGATCGCCGAGCGTCGCGAGAAGGCGCTCGGCACCCGGATCCAGTTGCAGCTCGCCGCGGGCCGGCATGTCGAGGCGATTCCCGAGCTGATCAGTCTGGTTGCCGACCATCCGTTCGACGAACGGTTCGCCGTACTGCTGATGAATGCGCTGGCTGGGAGTGGTCGGCAGGCCGAGGCGCTCGAGACCTATCAGCGAGTACGCCGGACGCTCGTCGAACAGCTCGGGATTGAGCCAGGCCCCGAACTGCGCGCTGCTCAGCAGACGCTGCTGCAGGTAGAGGCGCCTGCGGTGCCGTCGCGCAACGAACTCCCGTACGGCGGGGCTGCGTTCGCCGGCCGGGCTGCGGAGCTGGCCGAGGTGGTTGCCGCCTTGCGGGCGACTGCCGGATCCGCGCCGCCGGTGTTCGCGATCGACGGGATGGCGGGCATCGGCAAGACCGCGCTGGCGGTCCAGGCCGGGCACCTGCTGGCGGCGCAGTACCCGGATGGTCAGTTGTTCGTCGATCTGCACGGGCACACGCCGGGGCGCGAGCCACTCGGGACCGAGCAGGCGGTCGACCACCTGCTGCGCGGGATCGGCGTACCGGCGGATCAGATTCCTGGCTGCCTTGAGGACCGGCTGTCGTTGTGGCGGTCGAAGTCGGCGCGACTGCGGTTGCTGGTCGTGCTGGACAACGCACCGGAGGCGGAGACGGTACGGCGATTGTTGCCGGGGGCATCGGGTTGTGCGGTGCTGGTGACGAGCCGGCGGTTGCTCGTCGAGCTGGATGCCAAGCGCCGGCTCGGCCTCGGCCTGCTGGAGATGGACGCTGCGACGGCCTTGCTGATCGAGATCGCCGGGCCGGATCGGCATGGTGGCGACGAGTCCGCGGTGCGCGAGCTGGCCGAGCACTGCGGGCGGTTGCCGTTGGCGTTGCGGATAGCGGGCGCGCGGTTGCGGCATCGGCCGGCCTGGTCGATGCAGCACCTGAACCAACGGCTGCGCGGACGGCGCCGGCTACGCGAGCTCGACGGCGATTCGAACGGGGTCCGGTCGGCGTTCGCGGTGTCGTACGAGCATCTGCCCGAGGATCAGCGCCGGATGTTCGCTTGCCTCGGGCTCTTCCCTGGCAAGGACTTCGACGCGAACGCTGCCGCGGCGCTGGCCGGGATCGACGTACCGGCGGCTGAGGTGCTGCTGGAGAGCCTCGTGGATGCGAGCTTGCTGTTGGGGCCGCGGCCGGGGCGGTACGAGTTCCACGACTTGCTGCGTGGGTATGCCGCGGAGGTTGCCGATGACGCGAAGGCAGTCGGCCGGCTTGTCGAGTACTACCTGACGGCGGCCGGGCCGGAGCCTGATCCGACCTGGGCTGACGTCGAGCGGCCGAACTTGCTTGCTGCGTTGGAGGTTGCTGAGGATGCGGCCGCGGTGCGGTTCGCGTTGGTGCTGGCCCCTTACCTGCATGGTCGTAGCAGGCTGGACGAGCTGGACGCCGTACTGACGATCGGGTTGGCTGCTGCCGTGCGGCAGCAGGACGCGGTCGGTGAAGCGCGACTGCTGTTCCTGCGCGGGAACTTCGGGCAGTTCCGTTGTGGTCCGCAGAAGGGATTGTGCGACCTGCGCCGGGCCGCGGAGTTGGCGCCGGAGGACGAGCCGGGGTTGCGAGCGCGGATCCTGGGATCGTTGGGGTACACGCAGGGCACGCTGGATCCGTCGTCGAGTCATGCCGATCTGCTGCGTACGTCGTTGCGGCTCGCGCATCTGGCCGGGGATCGCGAAGCGGTCGTCGAGACGCTGGGACGCCTTGCTGCACTGGCGGTTCGGCAGCATGGGTTTGCGATGGCGCTGGAGTACTACGAGCGGGCGCTGGATCTGGCGCGTGAGATCGGTGACGAGCGACTCGAACCGGAGCTGCTGAACGGCATCGCCGTCTGCCGTCTCGCGGAAGACAACCCGCTGCCGGCCCTCGAAGCGACACGTGCTGCGCAACGCCTGGCCGCAGCGCACGAGCTGGACTTCTCGATGAGCTACGCCTTGTGTCACCAGGGTGAGGCGCACCGCCGCCTCGGCCGCACCAAGCTGGCTGTCGAGATTCACGAGCAGGCCCTGACGCTGGCGATCGGCAACTGCACCCACCTCGACGAGGTCGACGCGCGGCTGCACCTGGGCCGCAGCCTGCTCAGCGCCGGCCGTGGAGAGCCGGCTGCCGAACAGTTCGAGCTGGCCTTCCGCCTCAGCCAGGACCGCGATCACCCCCTGGGCATCGTCGAAGCCCTCACCGGCCTGGCTGACTGCGCACCACAGCCCGGCCGGGCCGACCGTCTGCTCCGCCGAGCCCGAGACGTCGCCTTCGAGGCCGGGTACGGCGCTCTGGCCACCCGCCTGGAATGTCGCCTCGAACGCAGACCGGCGGTCCAGGTCTGATCAGGGTTCGCGGCGCCGGAGCTGGTTGATGGTGCGGGTGATGGTTGCCGGGGTCGGTGTGCTGTGGCCGGTGCGCTGGCTGAGTAGGTGGGCCGTGGTGGCCGCGAGCCAGCAGACCGTGGTCACGAGAGCTATGGCTGGTCCGGGCCCGGGCCACGTGTCGCCCAGGGCTTCTACCTGACCTGCCTGGTGCGCACCGGCCAGCAAGAGCAGAGTGATGACTGCGACGATGCCGGCCGCGGCCTGCGCCTTGTGACCGGGCTTGAGGACCAGCAACGCGACGGTGGTAACCAGACCGACCAGCCAGGTGAGGGCTAGCTGTGGCTGGGTTTCGATGCCCAGTTGCCAGACCGACAGGCCGAGTCGACGGCTGTAGGTCCATGGCAGCAGCAGCGTGAGGCCGGTGGCCAGTGCGGCGAGCACTCCGGCCCGGGCGAACCACCGGTGCTCGTTGACGGCCAGCTGCTGCTCGGCAGCCGCCAGACGGATTGGCAGCTCTTCATCCGGGAGCGTGCTCATCGGGCGACGTCCAAGCGGACCACATCGTTACCCAGCTGGAAGTACAGCGCCTGACCGATCACCGTCACCTGGTCTGCAGCCTGCGGCACACCCTGCCCCGGACCTGCGAGCACAGTGACCCGGCCGGCCTCGACGCGCAGCAGGTGCACAGCGTCGTACCCCCAGAGCTTGCCATCGGGTCCGGCGAACCAGGTCCCGGGCGCATCACTGAGCGGCCGGAGTTCACCGTTGACCACAACCCGTCGTACGCCGTCCGGTCCGTAGAGGTTCAGCTCGCGGTGCACTGTGCTTCGGCCACGCACTAGGTGTACGGCGCGGTCGGGATCCGCAAGGGTCCACCACACTCCGCCCTGACCGTCGGGCGCCCAGTCGTGGGCAGCGAGCGGCAGCCGGATCCGCACCAGCTTCCCGGCTGCGTCGAGACCGAGCTGGGTACTCACGCCCGGCGAACCCTGCTGCGGGTCCACAGTCTCGACCGGCGGCAGTACGGTCGCCCGGAAGTTCGTCGTACCGCGTGCTGGTGTCCGTCGGTCGCAGCGCGGCTCCGGTTCGGGTGCGGCCGGGTACGTCGAGGCTGCGCTCGCCGCATCTGGGATCTGCAGGATCTGACCACCGCCACCTGGTGCAGTCCCCAGCAGCACCGACCCGTCCGGCCGTGCCTCGATACTGCTAACACCGTCAGCGCCTCCGGGCAGCTTGCGCAGTACGCCGTCCGGTGTGATCACGGAGGTCGGCGCACCACCGCCCAGCCAGATGTTGCCGCGGACATCGACCGCGAACGCATCGACTGTCATCGAGGAGCTGGCAGCATCCTTGCTCAACAGGCAGCCCGCTGGCGCCACCCCGGTCAGCTGCTGAGTGGCTCCGCCTGGACGTGCCATCGCCAGACCGGTCCCGCTCGTGCGCCAGACCGTCGTACCGTCTGGGCCACTGGACACCGCATTACCTGGTGCACCAGCTCCTGGGTTGATCACGAAGTCCTGCAACCGCATGCCGGGCCGGAGCTGGTTGGCCGGGATCTGCCAAGTGGTCGAACCACCCCACAGCACAATCGACCGGTCCGCGTTGCGATGGCTCAGCCCCGGACCGACGCCTGAGGCAAGGACCTCTACTCCGGGAGTCACGTAGTACTTGCCGTCGGGGTCCTTGTGGCTGAGGCTGATATCCGCCTGCGCCAGGTCGAGTGGGACGGACAGGACCGCCCAGGGCTTCCCGCGCGCTCCACCGGCCAGCAACAGCAGGTGGTTCTCGGTGACACCCCACAGGGCCGGTGCGGTGGGACCGTGGTTCAACGTCACCTGGGGCAGGGCGACACCGCCGTCGTACGCGAAGACTGTTGAGCTCTCCGAACCTGTCCGCCCCAGCAGCCACTGCCCGGGTGAACCGTCCAGAGTGCTCGCCAACGAGTCGAGCGGATCAGATGTGCCGATGGCGACGCGCATCCCGAGCCGATCGACCAGCTGGCTGCCGTGCAGGTCCAGCATCCGGTGCGGCACACCCGCAGTCGTCTCCGGCCGGTACGTCGTACCTGTCGCAGACGGAATGAGCAGTCCGGCCACTGCGCCGATTCCGCCGAGCAAAACGACCAGCCGGCCACCGATCAGCCCAGTGGCGATCAGAAGGACAGCCAGCACCAGAGCGGTCCAGGCGCCGACGCCTGAGCGATACCCGACGCCGTTCGGCAGTATCGGTGGCAGCCACAGCAGATGCGCCGCCAGCCCAGCCACGGTGGCGGCGCCACACGCGACGGCCGCCAGATGTCGTACAAGGCCTTGAGTGGCCAGGGTCGCGACGGCGAGCGCGCAGAGGAGCAGCGCCCAGCTCCGGGCCGACGGGATCTCCCAGAGCTGCACCCGGATCAGCCCGGCGTCCGGGAGACCGACCGCGACCGGATCCCGGAGCTCACGCCACGGCAGGACAGTTGAGAGGACGACCAGTACGGCGAGAGTGCCGGTTGCGAACGGCATCATCCGGCCCCGGATCGGGGTCCAACTCTCGGTCCGATCGATCATTCGGACAAAGAGTGCCCGCAATTCGGACTGATTCAGCGGCTCAGCGGACGGGTTCGGCGAGTCGTTCCCAAGTGTTGGCCGAGGCGTCATCGGACGCCTGAGCAACTGGGTTGCCCAGTACCCGGCGACTGCGGTGGCGATGGTCCCGCAGGCCAGTGTGCCGATCACAGCCGGTGAGAAAGAACAGGTCGACCGACCCTGCTGGACGAATCCGGTCCAGGCCACCATGGTGACCCCCGCGACCATCGCCGTACCCCATCCGCGGACCTGCCGCCGAAGCCCGAAACTCTCGGCAGACAAGCGATCCACGAGGATCAGCAGCACGATCACGACCGGCAGGACGAGGGCCGCGGACCGGCCGCCGACCGGTTGCATGCTGGCCCGCCAGAGGTAACAGCCTGTGCCGGTCCGGCCTGGTAGCAGAACCGCGAACAGCGCGCCGGCCGCAAGACACGCAAGCACTACACCAGGTTTGCCGGTACGTCGTATGGTCCTACGATGCGTGAGCAGATCAGTACGGATCAGCGCTGCTGCCGCCTGCCGTTCGGTGGGCAGATCGCGCAGCGGCATGAAAAAGAAGTTACCTCGCACCCCTGTACCGCGTTGTAACCCTGTGACCACGTTGATGGAGCCCGGACTGTCGGAAAGGGGGCCGAGGATGGAATCATCTCGTCGCATGGACGCGCCGCGTCTGCCCCTGACCCAGGAACCGGTCGTCGACACCGGTTCCTTTGGTGTGCGGCAAGCGGGCGGGGTGCTCGAGCGGGCCCAGCGGATCGCGGACACCCTGCGCGAGCAGGCGGAGTACGAGAACGACCTGGCCCGCGAGGAGGCCGAGCGCGCCCGGACCGAGACCGAGCAGCTCCGGGCCGCGGCCGAGGCAGCGGCCCAGAAGCTGCGGGCGGACGCCACCTCCTCGGCGCAGCGCCTGCTCAACGACGCCGATCGCGCGGCCGAGCAGCTGCGCGTCGAGTCCGAGACCGAGGCAGAACGCGTCCGGTCCGAGGCCCAGGAGGCCGCTGAGCGGCTGCAGGCGGAGTCCACCGCCGAGGCCGACCGGGTACGGCGTGAGGCGGCGGAGGCGGCCGAGAAGCTCCGAGCCGAGTCGACGGCCGAGGCGGAGCGCGTCCGATCCGAGGCAACGACCCTCGCCGAGCGGATGACCGCAGGGGCCGAACACGCGGCCGAGCAACTGCGCGCGACGGTCGCGGACGAAGTGGCCAAGCGGCGCCACGACTCCGAAACGGCCGCCGAGCAGTTGCGAACCGAGAGCCAGGCGGCAGCCGACCAGCTGCGGGCCGAGTCGCAGGCCGCGGCCGACCGCCGGATCCAGGGTGCCGAGGCCGAAGCCGCCCGGGTGAAGGCCGAGGCCGAGTCCGAGGCCGCCCGGGTCAAGCACGAGGCTGAATCTGCGGCTGCCCGGTTGAAGGAAAGCTCCGAGTCCGAGGCCGCTCGGGTGAAGGACGAGGCCGACGAGCTGCTGGTGGCGGCCCGCGAGGCGCGTGAAGCGGCCGAGCTGATGGTCGACCGGGCCGGCCGCGAGGCACAGCAGCTGGTGGCCGATGCCGGTGAGCAGGCCGCGCTGGTGTCGCAGGCCGCCGTACAGAACGAGGCGGAGCTGATCGCTCGCTCCGAGAGCGAGGCCGCCCAGCTGCGGGCCGCGGTCGAGCGCGAGGTCGAGGCAGCCCGGGAGAAGTCGCGGGTCCAGATCGCCGCGGCGCATGCCGAGATCGAGCGGTTGCGCGGCGAGAACCGGGCCGAGCTGGAGCGCCGGACGGCCGAGCTCGAGGAGACCGAGCGGGCCAAACTCGCCGCGATCTCGCTGGAAATCGACAAGGTCCGGGCCGAGGCGATGGCCGAGATCGCCGAGCGCAAGGCCGAGGCCGAGCTGTCCAACGAGCGGCTGATGGCCGACGCGCGGGCCCAGGCCAAGCTGGTCGTCGACTCGATCGAGGCCGACCGTCGCAATGCGACTGGCGAAGCCCAGCGGATCGTCGACGAGGCGAACAAGGCGGCCGAGACGGCGCTGGCCGAGGCCGAGAAGCAGACGCTGTGGAGCAAGAAGACCGTTGACGACCTGATCGGTACCGCCGAGGCCGAGGCGCAGAGCATTCGCGAGAAGGCCGCTGCGCAGGCCAGTGAGTTGCTGCTGCAGAAGCGGGCGCATCTGCGCCGCGTCGTCAGCCGCTCGACCAGCCGGCTCAAGCAGACCCAGGAAGCGATCGCCAAGGAGAACGCCGAACTCACCGCGCTCGCCGAGCACACCTTGGATTCCGCCTCCTCGCAGGCCGAGGCGACCCTGTCGACGGCGCGCCACGAGGCCGAGAAGGTGACCGCGCAGGCGCAGGCCCGGGCCGATCGGGTGAAGGCCGCGGCCGAGCTCGAGGCCAAGGAGATCGTCGACCGGGCCACCCGCCGCGAGACCGAAGCCCAGTCCAGCACCCAGGTTCTGCGCGAACGCGCGGCCAAGGATCTCGCCGACGCCCAGCGTCAGTCGCATGAGCTGATTCGCAAGTCCCGCGCCGAAGCTCAGCAGCTCGAGGCCCAGGCCCGCGAGCATGCGGACGAACTGCGCGCGCAGGCCCGTAAACTACTCGCCGATGCCGAGGCGAGGGTCGCGGCACTCAATCAGCGCCGCGACGAGATCACCAAGGAGCTCACCCAGCTTTCGGGTGTGATCGAGGCACTCGCTGTACCGGGGTTCCGCCCAGGTGGTGGAATGTCTTCCAGTGAGGGTTCCACGGGGGAATCAGGATGAGGACGTGACAGTCAGATCCTTGTCAGTGACAATGTGTGATCCACCCACCCATCGAAGTGAGTATCGGAAAACATGAGCAGTGAAAGCCCAACCCCGTTCCGTACCGTTCTGCGTGGCTACGAGCCCGCTCAGGTGGATCAGCACATCCGTGAGCTGACCACCTCGCTGACCGCTCTGCAGCAGCAGTCCGAGCAGCTCCAGCGGCACGTCCAGGAGCTCCAGCAGCGCACCGACGCCGCGGAATCGGCCGTTATCTCCGCCCAGGAGGACAACAAGGACCGTGCCCCGACGTTCACCGAGTTCGGTGAGCGGGTCGCGAAGATCCTGTCGCTGGCCGATGACGAGGCCCGCGACCTGGTGACCCGTGCGCGGACCGACGCCGAGGCGATCGTCGCCGACGGTGAGTCGCACGCGAAGAAGGTCCGCAAGGAGGCCGAGCAGTACTCCCTGGACTGGAAGAGCGAGGTGGACGCGGAGGCCGCTCGCATCCTCGAGGAGGCCCGCACCCAGGCCGACGACATGCGCGACGAGGCCGAGCGCGACGCGACCGCCCGCCGGTCTGAGGCGCAGGCTCTCTACGAGCAGGAGCGTGCGAAGTCCGCACAGGCCGCGGCCGCCTTCGAGACCACCCTGGCCGAGCGCCGGGGCAAGGTCGAACAGGAGTTCGCTGCCCGTACGGCGCTCGCCGAGCAGCAGCTGGCTGCCGTCACCGACCGCGCTGCGCAGGTGCAGCGGGAGGCCGACCGGTCGCGTTCCGAGGCCGAGCGGTTGTCCCAGCAGCAGCTGGCCGACGCGAACCGTCAGGCTCAGGAGATCGTCGCCGCCGCGAAGGACAAGTCCGAGCGGATCCGCGCCGAGTCCGAGCGCGAGCTCGCGGCCGCGACGCAGCGCCGGGACAGCATCAACGCGCAGCTGACCAACGTCCGCCAGATGCTGGCGACGCTGTCCGGCCAGCCCGCGATGCCGCTCGACCTGCTGGCCGACGACGACGCCGAAGCCACCACCGGCAGCAAGAAGAACTAAGTACGACGTCAAAAGGCCGGCTCGCTTGGTGCGAGCCGGCCTTTGCGTGTGGGTCAGCTTAGGTAGGTAGCCGGTACTGGTTGCGAGGTAGCGGCTCGACTAGGCCGTCGGCTACCAGGCCGTCGAGGGCGCGTTCGCGTTGGACGTGGTCCTGCCAGCAGGCGTCGAGTGCTTTCTTCGGTACGGCGCCGTGCTCGGAGCGCAGGACGGCGAGCAGCCGGCCCCGGACTTGGCGGTCGGTGCCTTCGTAGGTCTGGCCCTTGCGCGGCGGACCCTCGTACGGCGGACTGCCGGCCAGCACCCACGCGCACTGGCTGCGGATCGGGCAGTCGCCGCATCTCGGCGTACGGGCTGTGCAGATCAGCGCACCGAGCTCCATGGACGCCACTGCCCAGCGGGCGGCGGTGCGGACGTCTTCCGGGAGCGCTGTGACGGCCAGGCGCTGGTCGGCCGCAGTGGGGGAGATGGTCGGCTGTGCGACGCCGGTGAGGGCTCTGGCGAGCACTCGGCGGACGTTGGTGTCCACGACTGCGTGCCGCTGCCCGAACGCGAACGAGGCGATCGCAGCGGCGGTGTAGGTGCCAACACCGGGCAGAGCGAGCAGTGCGGCGTGGTCGTCCGGCACCTCTCCACCATGGCGCTCCACGATCGCCTGTGCTGCCGCGTGCAGCCGCAGGGCGCGTCGGGGGTACCCGAGCCGGTCCCAGGCCCGCACAGCCTCACCTGGCGGCTCTGCGGCCAGGTCTGCCGGTTTCGGCCACCGCTCCAACCACCTCTGGTACGCCGGGAGCACGCGCGCGACCGGTGTCTGCTGCAGCATGAACTCGCTCACCATGACTGCCCAGGGACCCGCTGCGGGATCCCGCCACGGCAGTACGCGCGCGTTGGCGTCGTACCACTCCAGAACAGAGGTGTGGAGAGAGGCGAGCGGCGAGCCTGACTGGTAGAGCACAGAGCCGATATTAGGGTGCGTGCATGAGCAGCCTGCTCCATCCGGTCGGGCACCTGCCCGCCAGCGTGTACTGGTTCCGTCGGGGACTGGTGTTGTTCGTCTTGGCGCTGCTGTTCTTCCTGATCTTTCAGCTGTTCCCCGGTGGTGGCGACCCGAAGAAGTCAGCGGCTGTCGGCGACCCGCAGACGTCGCAGACACCACAACCGTCGGTCAAGCCGTCGAAGACGCCGACCGCTAAGACCAGTGACAAGCCGACCGAGAAGTCTTCGAAGACGACGCCGCCCGAGGACGTGAAGTGCTCCGCGTCGAATGTCCGGGTCGAGGTGATGCCGGCTGCTCGCCGAGTCACCTCCGGCGCGGCGCTGAACTTCGTCGTTCGGTTGGACGCCGTCTCTGACGAGTGCAAGGCAACTGTCGAGCCGGACTCGCTGACCGTCTCGGTCACCTCCGGCGCGGACCTGATCTGGACCACAGGCCATTGTGGGCAAGCGATTCCGAAGGCCACGCTAGTCGTTGCCAAGGGCAAAGAAGCTGCCAGCACCGTGGTCTGGAACGGACACCGCTCCGGCCCCGGCTGCCTCCCCGGACAACCGGTGGCCAAGCCAGGGACCTACGTGGTCAAGGCCGAGTTCTCCGGCCGCGAATCAGTCTCGCAAGCCTTCACCATCGCCTGACACCGCGGGTCAGACGTAGCGCTCGAGGATGCTCGACTCGGCTAGGCGGGAGAGGCCTTCGCGGACTGTGCGGGCGCGGTTCTCGCCGACGCCTTCGACGGTTTGGAGGTCGTCGATGCTGGCGGCGAGGAGCTTCTGCAGGTGGCCGAAGTGCTCGATCAGGCGGTCGATGACGGCGCCAGGGAGGCGGGGGACCTTGGCGAGCAGGCGGTAGCCGCGTGGGGTGACCGCGGCGTCCAACTGCTCGGCGCCGCCGAGCTGCAGGGCGCGGGCGACCTGGCCGATGTCGAGCAGGTCGGTCGGGCTGACCGCGTCCAGCTCGAGCAGTACGTCGTCCGCCGTCTTGGCCTTGCGACCGCTGGCCGGCGGGAGGTAGTCGCGGACGACGAGCTCACGCTCACCGGCGACTCCGGCGACCAACTCGTTCAGCTGGAGGGTGAGCAGGCGGCCGTCGGTGCCGAGCTCGACCACGTAGCCGTCGATCTCGGTGGCAATCCGGCGGACCATCTCGAGCCGCTGCGCGACCGCGGCCACGTCTCGAACCGTGACCAGGTCCTCGATCTCCAGCGCGGACAGGGTGCCGGAGACCTCGTCGAGACGCAGCTTGTACCGCTCGAGGGTGGCGAGCGCCTGGTTCGCCCGGGAGAGAATCGCGCCGGAGTCCTCGAGTACGTAACGCTGGTCGTCGACGTACAAAGCGATGATGTGCATGGACTGCGACACCGAGATCACCGGGAAGCCGGTCTGCCGGGCGACCCGGTCGGCGGTGCGGTGCCTGGTCCCGGTCTCGTCGGTCTGGATCGACGGGTCCGGCATCAGGTGCACGGCCGCCCGCATCAGCTTGGTGGCATCGCGGTCGAGCACGATCGCGCCGTCCATCTTGCTCAGTTCGCGCAGACCGGTCGCGGTGAACTCGATGCCGATCTCGAAACCGCCGGTCGAGATCGAGTCCACGACCTTGTCGTGTCCCAGGACGAGTAGGGCGCCGGTCCGGCCCCGCAGGATCCGTTCCAGGCCTTCACGCAGTTCGGTACCGGGTGCCACTGCCATCAGGGTCGCGCGCATCCGGGCGCCGGTGCTGTTCTTGTCGGAGTTCGGGGCCACGGAAGGTGAGTCTATGCGGTTGTCCGCGGGTCATGGGTGCTAAGTCCCCGCGGACCACCTTCGCGGGGACCCTCGGTCCGGTTGAACTTGCAGTTGCGCGTGCACGCGCTCGTGCATCTGGACCGTGCAATGCCGGATTCCCGCGTGGACGGGCTCCGGAAGCGGTTGACGCCTGCCGCGTCAGGGGGTACGGACGACCTGTCCGGCGTACGAGAGACCGCCGCCGAATCCGAACAACAACACCGGCGCGCCGGACGGAATCTCGCGCTTCTCGACCAACTTCGACCAGGCGATCGGGATACTCGCCGCGGAGGTGTTGCCGGACTCGACCACGTCCTTGGCGACCACCGCGTTGACCGCGCCGAGGCGCTTGGCCAGCGGCTCGATGATCCGCAGATTGGCCTGGTGCAGGATGACGCCGCCGAGCTCCTCGGGCTTCAGTCCGGCCTTCTCGCAGACCTGCTGAGCGATCTCCGGCAGCTGCGTGGTGGCCCAGCGGAAGACACTCAGCCCGGCCTGCTGGAACTTCCCCTCGCGGCCCTCGATCCGTACGGCGTCGGACATCTCCGGCACCGAACCCCAGACGACCGGGCCGACCTCCGGCTCGTCGCTGGCGACCAGCACAGCCGCCCCGGCACCGTCACCGATCAGCACGCAAGTTGTGCGGTCGGTCCAGTCGGTCCAGTCGCTCAGCTTCTCGACGCCGATCACGATCGCCTTCGTCGCGGCGCCGGCCCGGATGGCCTGATCGGCGGTCGCGAGCGCGTAGGCGAAACCCGAGCAGGCGGTGTTGATGTCGAGGGCGGCCGGGTGCGCCAGGCCGAGCCGCGCGGCGACCCGGGCGGCGATATTCGGTGAGCGGTCGATCGCCGTACAGGTGGCGACCACGACGTAGTCGATCTCGCTGCTGTCGATACCGGCATTGGCCAGCGCCTTGTCGGCAGCCCGCCAAGCCATCTCGTCGACCTGCTCGTCCGGCGCCGCGATCCGGCGCTCCTTGATGCCGACGCGACTCTGGATCCACTCGTCGTTGGTCTCCACCATGGTCGCCAGCTCGGCGTTGGTGAGCACTCGCTCCGGCTGGTAGTGGCCGAGCGCGACAACTTTGGATCCGGACATCTGGTGCTCCTGCGGTCTTCCGGCCTATGCCGGGCGGGGGCGCGGGGTTCGGCAACGAACCCTGCCTGGGGGGCTACCCCAGAGTACGTTCCCCGGTCGCCCCCTGGGCATCCCTCGTCTCACCCCTCGCGTAAGGGTGTGGTTAGGAACACAACTCCGGAACCGCCCAGCCCGCCCTGCTTGACGTGCCGCGTCGAGTGAACCCACCCTGCGGATGGCAAGCGCCGACGGACCGCCACCCCGGCGGCAGCATGAACGTTGCTTCCATCGTCGGACCCCCGTTCCTCCCCTCATTCTTGGTTCTCCTGTCCGGCGTGTGCCCGTCCTGCCCGTCACAACGTCCGAAGATCCGAACACCAGGCGCGCGCGTCCTTCGGACGTTAGCCGGGGCCGTGATTAACGTCCGACGATCCGGAGACCAGGCGCGCGTGTCCTTCGGACGTTAGCTCCGGGCGGTGATTAGCGTCCGACGATCCGGAGGGCCTGGTGTGCGGGTGCTTCGGACGTTGCGGTACGGCGCTCTGCTGGGCCGCGTGCAGGTGAGCTGGCGTACTGCGGTCACCAACTGGGGAGTTCGGACACCTGGTCGGGTGTCCGGGGTCCCCAGTTGGTGTACGCGGTTCGGCTGTTCGGCTGGTTGCTGCGGGGGTTGGGGAGTTCTGCCCGTCGTTTTCGGGTGGTAGGACTCCCCAGCCGCGCCCGGACAGCCGTTTACAGCACGCCCAACCAACCCGCGCTGCCTCGAACCACCCGCGACGGGTCCGCGACACGCCTCGTCACCACCGGCAGCAACCACAACCCGTCCGCCCCAAGCCTCGTTGACCCCTGCCCGCCGACCTCCACCTCTGCCCGCTGGCCTCCAGCTCTGCCCGCCGACCTCCGCCTCTGCCTGCCGGCCTCGCCAGCTCGCCCAGCCAGGCGCTCGCCCAGCCACACCCATCTGTAAACCGGCCGCAGGGGCGGGCAACCGCCACCGTAGGAGACCGGGCGCATCCGAGCGACGCGCGCCACCACGACCGCCGCCGTACAGAACCCGCACACCGACGCCGTAGGAGACCGGGCGCATCCGAGCGACGCGCGCCACCACGACCGCCGCCGTACAGAACCTGCACACCGAGCAAGAGCCCGGATATCCCCTCAATGTGCTGGTTCTCCCCTGAAATTTCGAGGGGAGAAGGGACAAGGTGAAGGG
>NZ_SMKA01000079.1 GCF_004348455.1 Kribbella albertanoniae | reverse complement strand
CCCCAGCACCCAGCCACAGCGACCCCTGGGCCACCAACGCCACCCCAACAGCCGGACCGTAACCCCGCCCCCGCTCCACTAACACGACCGCAACAGCCGGCCCCACCGGGCCGGCCCGCAGTCATGCCCACGGCCCTCTACCGGCCACCCCCACGCCGACCGCCCAGTCACAACCGGGACACACGGACATCTGGACATCGCCGGTTGCGGAGGCGGGGGCGGAGCCACCACAACCGATCGACCGGGCAGACCTCGTCCGGACACGCGGCAGCTCCAGCCCCGCCTTGGCTCCGACCGACCTATGCGGCGCGCCTTTCCGATGATCGATGCCGCCTCGCCCCTGTCCGACTCTGCTCCCTGCATCGACTCCGGGACGGTCCGGCCGCAGCGGCGCGGCAAGCTCGGGGCGACCAAAGTTGTCCACGACTCAGCAACCGGCATCGACCGGCCCCAATGCACCTGACCCCAGCACGGCATGGCAACAGATCAGCCGCAATCCACCTACGTCCCGGGACAGCAACCACAGCACGCCAGCCGCAAGCCACCTGGATCCAGGGGACCGCAACCACAGCCCGGCAGCCCCAGGCGACGGGAAGTTGGTCGCACGCCGCAACCATCCCCCTCAGCCACCGCATCGCCCAACCACCCGGCTTTGATCGGACGCAGCGGCGACCAACCACCGCAGACGTCCCCGGCCGAGTCAACGCCCTGCTGTTGTTACCGACCACACTGGCCCGCCTCCGCCGCTACCCCGAACGCAACCAGGAGCCGCTAGCCGCGGGCGCAGCGGTCAGGCACGATGTCGGCCAACCACAACCCGTCGACCCAGACGATCGGAAGTCGGTCGCACGACTCAGGCAACCCCGCCACCGCGTCACACAGCCACCCGGCCTTGAGGTTCTTCTGGTTGGTGCGCGGCTTCGTGCGTCGCCTGCTCACGCGTCACTCGGATGCGGCCGGTGAGGTAGGGCGGTGGCTGATCGCGGGCTGCGGCCGGCTGAGAGTGGACGCGTGGCTTGGCGGGTCTATGGCTGAGCTGGATGGTGCGGCTGCAACCAGAAGGTGGACGTTGCCTGGGCCGACGGGCTGTGGTTGCTGCTAAGGATAGGAGGCCTCGCAGCTGACCCGGCGCGGTGGAGACAGCTCGGACCGCTGGGTACGGCCACGGTGATCGAAGCGGATTGGGCGGTTGGGTCCCGTCGCGGTGGTCGAGGCGGATCTGGCGTTCGGGATGCCGGCCCCGGTGAGCCGGCGGGGCTAGGCCAGACAGGGGCACCCGTGTACACCTAATGGGGACCTCGGACACCTGACCAGATGTCCGCAGTCCCCAGTAGGCGACCGCAGTACGCGCGGCCGGTCCCCGAAACGGGCGTCGACGACGGATGAGGAGAGTCAGCCGCGGTTGTAGGGCTGTACTGCGGCCTTGCTGCTGCCGATCCTCAGGTTGCGGAAGTCGGAGCGGAAGGTCGCGCCGGGCTGGTAGTCCTTGTACATGCCGAACTTGATCCTGAATTGGTTCGCGAAGGAGTCACCGTCGCAGTTGGAACGCGTCGCGTAGCCGAAGTACTCGTCCTGCTCGAAGACCTTCTCCTCGACGGTGGTCGCTCCCACTCGCTTGTGGTAGACCGCGATCGTGCCCTTCGCCGCACCATCGTGGTAGGGCGCCACGTGGTACTTGATGACGAACGAATGCCACTCGTTGGTCCCGACGCTCCTGGTCGCCATCGCCTTGTTGTACTCCAGCTCCATGCCCGGCTCCTCGCCGCGGCGGACGAACTGGACGTTGTGTCCGTTGCCGGCGCCGGACTGGATGCGCACGCCGCCGATCGGGTTCGCGGTGCACTGCCACAGCTGCATCACGTACGCCCCGCTGCCCCTCACGTCGTCGACGCCCGCGGGAATGCGAACGTCGAACCCGACCCACACGTCGGTGTGGAACGGCAGGTCCCGGTCCGTGGCCAGCTCCGAGCGGTCCCGGAGGGTATCTCCGTCAGCGTCCTCCCAGTTGTCGTTGACGGAGTCGAAAATGGCACCCGGGTACCTGAAATCCTTGTCCGTGCGGAACGTCAACGCTCGCGCCTCCGAGGTCCCGGTGATCTGCGGTGACTGCCCCGCTCCCTGGC
This sequence comes from Kribbella albertanoniae, assembly GCF_004348455.1. Lineage (GTDB taxonomy): Bacteria > Actinomycetota > Actinomycetes > Propionibacteriales > Kribbellaceae > Kribbella > Kribbella albertanoniae. Next base: position 28,112 of record NZ_SMKA01000079.1, on the reverse strand, counting down.
ACTTGCCCGTTGCGACCCGGACACCACGCTCCCAGAGATTGCCTCCGGCGCTGATCTCCGGACTGCACAGCTGCGGATCCCGAATCTCCCAGCTCTCACCCGCGATACCCATCGCATAACTGGGGACCGTTGCCGCGTCGGCAGGTCGCGCCTTCGTCACTGCGGCGATACCCAGCGAGGCACTCAGCGCCACCGCCACCGCGAGAACCGTTGTCTTTCGAGCAAGTGGACCAGGGGGCGAGATCCTCGTGAACATTCCGGTTTCCTTCCGATGGTTGAGCTCGGCGGAAACGCTAGAGGTCGGCGCTTGCGCAGCGCTGCCCGTACGCCACCCGTACCAAGAGCCGGTCAGTGGAAGATGTGACTGGGGACGGCGTTGGCCGGGACCTTGTAGCCGGCTGGGGTCAGGTGGAGATGGTCGCCGTAGGCGGGGAGGAGACGGAGTGGGTCGGCGGCGTCCTGTTCGGCATCCGAGCCGGACGACGTCACCCGGATCCGCGAGCTGGTCATCCGGCAGACGACCGCACCGGCTTGATGAGCGCGGCACCGTAGGCCAGTAGCCAGACGACCCAGAGCAGCCAGCCGGTGAGCCCGATCAGACCGAAGACTCCACCGCGGTCGATCACCAGCGGCGTCAGTACGGCGGAGCTCAAGGTCAGCGTGGCTGCGGCGAATCCGAGTAGTTCGTGCCAGCGGCGGATGAGTCCACAGCGGAAGCCGGCGATGGACAGCCCGATCAGCGCGATCGCGAGAAACGTGCCGTTGATGGTGAGCAGCGCATCCTGCAACGGCCACAGTGCATTCGCCGCGCCGGGCTGCTGCACCATCGCCAGCCTGGCTGCGACAACCCCGACGAACACCGCGGTCTGGAGGAGGAGCCCGGCGATACCGACCAGCGACCAGGCCTCGCCGCGCCGACGTTCCAGCGGCCAGAGAACCGTGAAGGCGCCGGCCGCGAAGAGCACGATGCCGAACCAGGCGATCGGCGTCAGCGCCGAGGACCATTGCACGAGCCCGCCGTGATCGGTCACGAACCTGCTCGCCTCGCCGGGGTCGGCTCCTGGTGATGGATGCCCGGCCGGGACTGTGATCAGGTTGCCCAGGACGATCAGAGTGGCGAAGGCGATCGCGCCGAAGCCACCGACACGGTTGAATTGAGTGATCATCTATTCATTATGACAGGCGTAAAGTGAATACCGAAGAGGGAGGACGTGAGTGAGCGAGGACAGCGGATCCGGCACGGAGCGGCGGCAGTACGAGTCGTTGCGGCGGACGGCACAGGCCCAGGAGACCCGAGCCGAGATCGCCCGGGCGGCGCGCGAGCTGTTCATCGCTCACGGGTGGGCCGCCACAACGGTGCGCGATGTCGCGCGCGAGGCCGGCGTCTCCGTCCCGACCGTCTACGCGACCTACGGCAACAAGACCGGCCTGGCTCTCGCCCTGGCGGACTCGGCTGACCTGGCCGCCGACCTGCCACGCCTCGTCGAAGAACTCGCCGACGCTGAGCCCCGCGACCAACTCGCCGCCATGGCCGCCTACGACCGCCGCCTCTACGAGCGGGCCGGGGACGTGATCCAACTGGTCCGTGACGCGGGCCGCACCGAACCCGACCTCGCGAACACATACGACGACGGCCGCCGCCGAGCCGACGAGGCCCGCCACCAAGTCTTCACCTCATGGCCCGCAGGCACACTGCGCGTAGACGTCGCCCAAGCCCTCGACATCTACGCCGCGCTCTGCACGATCGACGTCTACACCACCCTCACCGTCGAGCGAGCCTGGTCCCCCGACCAGGTCCAGACCTGGTGGGCCGAAACCCTCCCCCAACTCCTGCTAACCCCCAGCTGAAGCGGTGCGCTGTTCGATGGCGCGCACCACCGCGACCATGTCCGCGCTGTCGAGTCCGAGCGCCAGCGTTTCGCCGTACAGGCTGTGACAGATGTCGAGCAGCGGTACGGCGATGCCGGTGGCGCGGGCCTGTTCGGCGATCAGCCGGTTGTTCTCCAGGACGTTCGCGATCGACGCTTGTACGTCGAGGTCGCCGGTGACGAGTTTTCGCACCTTCACGCGGGACACGCTGCTCGCCATCGGCCCGGCGTCAAGCACCTCGGCGAACTGGCTCAGATCGAGCCCGTGCTCGGCGGCGAAATGGGTCGACTCGGCGAGGCCGGTGACCATCGTGATCAAGAAGATGTTCACCGCGAGCTTGGTCAGCAGCCCGTTCGGCACCGGACCGCAGTCGAACGTCTGATGGCAGAGCGGGCCGAGCAGCGGGCGGACCTGTGCCACCGCAGCGGGCTCGCCGGCCAGCATCGCGACCAACTCGCCGGCCTCCGCGGGCTTGCGCGAGCCGGACACCGGCGCCTCGACATAGCTCCCGCCGGCGGCACGGACGGCGGCTTCGAGTCCACGTGAATACTCGGGTGACGTCGTACCCATGTGCACGATCGTCCGGCCGGCAACCGCTGAGAATGCCTCGGTACCGCGGCCGAGGACGGCATCGGTCGCCGGGCCGTCGGCCAGCATCATCAGCACGACCTCGGACTGCCGGAGGACCTCAGCGGGCGAGTCCGCGACCTTCGCACCGGCCGTACGGACCACGTCGCAGCGATCGGGTGAGCGGTTCCAGACGATCGGCGCCGTACCGGCTCGGGCCAGGTTGAGTGCCATCGGCTGACCCATCACGCCGAGACCGAGGAAACCGATACCCATCGACGACTCCGTTCTATGACGACTGTCATAGAACGGTACTATGACGGCTGTCATAGAGCCAAGGGAGATCCCGAATGAACCGGACTCCGCGCGAGCGGATGGTGTACAGCGCGGCCCAGCTGATCCGAGCGCGCGGGCCGGCCGGCATCGGCGTCCGCGAGATCGTCGAACACGCCGACGCGCCGCGCGGGTCGTTCCAGCACTACTTCCCCGGCGGCAAAGGCCAGCTGGTCGGCGAGGCAGTGCTGTGGGCAGGCGACTTCGCCGCGCAGTGGGCCGCCCGCTACCCGGAGACCACCCGCCATCCGACCCCGAGCGGCCTGTTCGCCCACATGGTCAAGCCCTGGAAGGACGAGTTCGCCAAGCGGGGCTACGAGCGCGGCTGCCCGGTGATGGCCTCCGTCGCCGACCTCGGCGGGACCGACGACCCGCTCACCACCCAGATCCGCACCGCCCTCGACCACTGGGAGCAGGCCGTCACCCAGGAACTGATCCGGATGGGCATCCCTCGCGGCCGCTCCCGCCGCCTCGCGGTCCTGATGATCAGCACCCTCGAGGGCGCGATCATGTTCGCCCGCCTCCGCCAAGACTCCACCCCGCTCACCACCGCCGTCACCACGCTCGCCCCAGCTCTCATCCCCTGACCGACGAGTTGTCAATGTTTCAGTGACACCTGGGTTGTCAACGGATCGATGACGTGTTATCACTATTGGTGCGTGTTGACACCGACGTGAGACAGACGATGGAGGTGGAACGATGTTGATGCGCACCGACCCGTTCCGGGAGTTCGACCGGCTGACCCAGCAGCTGACCACGGGGACCTGGTCACGCCCGAGTCCGATGCCGATGGATGCCTACCGATCCGGCGACGAGTACGTCGTGGCCTTCGATCTGCCGGGCGTCACGCTGGACGCCATCAGCCTCGACGTCGAGCGCAACGTGCTGACGGTCAAGGCCGAGCGCAGGCCGGCCGCGGTGGACGAGGGCGTCGAGATGCAGGTGGCCGAGCGGCCGCTCGGCGTGTTCTCGCGCCAGCTCTTCCTCGGCGACACCCTGGATGCCGACCGGATCACCGCCGAGTACGACAACGGCGTACTGACCTTGAAGATTCCGGTCGCAGCCCGGGCCAAGCCGCGCAAGATCAGCATCACTGGCGCCCGGACCGGCACCGAGCAACAGCAGCTGAACGCCTGATCGTTCAGGCGCCGGGGACGAGGAGCACGCATGCCGAAGGCCGATTCGATCATCCCGCCTGCGGACATGCTCCGGCGCCTGACCGAAGTCCTGCGGACGCGCGCCTCCGCCGAGCCGGCGGAGGCCGTGTCCGCGGACGAGCTGCTCGAGGCGTTGCACCAACTGCGCCACCTGCGTGACAGTCTGAATGCCTGGGAACCCCAGTTGATCGCCGCGGCCCGGACCGCCGGGACCAGTTGGGCGCAGCTGGCGCCGGCCTTGGGTGTGGCCACCCGGCAGGCGGCCGAACGGCGCTACCTGCGCCTGCACCCGAACGCCGCAGAGCCGGGCCTGAACCGCGAACAACGAGTCCAGGCAACCCGCGACCAACGAGCCGGGGAACGCGCTGTAGCCGAGTGGGCCCGTCACAACGCCGCGGACCTCCGTCGGGTCGCCGGACAGGTCGCCGCACTGTCCGGTCTGGATTCCCGCACCCAAGCAAGCGTCGACGCCGTACATGATGCCCTCGGCAACAACGACACCACCGCCCTGCTCGCGCCGCTGTCCCAAGCCGGCCCGCAACTGTCCGGCGACCACCCCGACCTGGCCGACCGGATCTCCGACCTCGGCGCCCGCAGCGACGAAGCCCGCCAATCCGGCCGCGAACGCAAACGAACCTGAAGCCCAGTACAAGGAGGCATACTCCGATGAAGCTCCTGTTCGAACTCCGTCCCGTCGAGCATCTCGAAGCCAGCGTGGACTATTACCGCACACTCGGCCTGCTGCCAGTGGCCTGGCCCAGCGACGACTCCGCCCTGCTCGGTACGGCACCCGATTCCCCACCTGTTCTCGCCCTGGTCCAGGACCCCGCGGAGGGAGCGCTGGGCACCGGTGGCGTGTACGACGTCGGTGATCTCAGCACGTTCTTCGAACGACACGCTGAGCTCGACTGGCTACTCACTCCCGCGGACGGTCCCTTCGGCCGGTACGCCGTCTTCGCCGACCGGACCGGTACGGCGATCCGCCTGCTCGAGCCCGCCGACAGGCACACCCTGTGGGCAGGCAATCATCGGCTGGCCTCGGCCTCCGCCTGAGCAATCTCGACGCGACAAGACAATCGCCGAAGGAACGTCAGCCTGAGAGAGCGGTCAGGTCGTTGGCGGTTCGGAGGATCGGGGGCGCGGTGAGGTCAACCGTGGCCTGCGGCAGGGCTGTTGTTACTACGAAGGACGCCGTACTGCCTGCTGGGAGGTTTACCAGGCCGCGGTCGACGGTTGCGTCAGGGGCGATTCGGTCGGCGTGTAGGTGAATGGCGATGGCCAGGCTTCGGGCGGTGACGTCGACGCGGTAGCCGCCGTCGATGCGCACCGCCTGAGCATCGAGCGGCGCGGGATCGAGGTCGGCGTCCACCGGTTCCACGAAGAGGTGGACGAACGACAGCTCGCCGAGCGTGCCGATCAACGTCTCCCTTCGTTCGTCGTCCGCCGCAGCCACCTCACCAGGTAGTGCAAGAACCTGTACGGCGCGCGCTCCGACCGCGACCGGAAGCGACGCGTCGGCCAGTACGGCGCCGTCGAACTTCTGCCGGCTGAGTACCAGCGCGCCTTCCAGCGGCTCGTCGGTATCGTTGACCACGGCAACTGACAGCACACCCGCACGGTCGACCACAGTCAGCAGCTGGGGTGCGTGCGCGTCCCGCAGTGCGAACCACAACGGCTTGAGTCGCTGCTCGGAGTCGATCGCAGACCAGGACGTGACCGGCCAGCAGTCGTTCAGCTGCCAGACGATCGACCCCGCCGTGCGCGGCCACCAGGACCGGTAGTGTTCGATGCCGTAGGCAACAGCTCGCGCCTGGTTGAGTTGCGCCGCCCAGTGCCAGTCGGTGAAATCGTCCGGTACGCCGAGGTGCGGCCTCGTCCCGCGGTCGAGTTTGCCGTTGCCGTCCTCGGCCTTCTGATGCACGAGGAACACCGGATCGCTCTTCGTCAGCGCAGAATCGGACGGATGGACCCAGTCGTCGAGCGTGCGCCAGTTCGGCGGTCCCTGGAAGCCGAACTCCGAGCAGAACCGCGGCACCTCGCTGCGGTACACCGTGTAGTCGACCCGGTTCCAAACCTCCCACTGATGATGGGTACCGCGGTCAGGATCGTTCGGATGCACCCGGTCGGGACTGCACGGACTGTTGTCGGTGTAAGGGCGGGTCGGGTCGAGCTCACGCACCAGGCGAGGGAACAGTTCGCGGGCATAGTGCTCACCCCAGCTCTTGGGTATCCCGCCGGGCTGCCAGAGGAAGACCTTCCAGCTCCAGTCCTCGTAGCCCCACAGGTTCTCGTTGCCGCCGCACCAGATCGCAAGCGACGGATGCGGCATCAGCCGCACGATGTTCTCGCGCGCCTCCGCCTCGATCTCTGCCCGCAGCGGCTCCTCCTCCGGGTAGGCAGCGCAGGCGAGCAGAAAGTCCTGCCAGACCAGCAGACCCCGTTCGTCACACAGCGAGTAGAAGTCCTCCGACTCGTAGATACCACCACCCCAGATCCGCACCAGGTTCACGTGCGCAGCCGCGGCCTGGTCGAGGCGAACGGCCAGCCGGTCGCGGGTGATGCGCGTCAGGAAGTGGTCGTCCGGGATCCAGTTCACTCCCTTGACGAAGATCGGCCGTCCATTGACGACCACGGTGAACGCCGACCCGAACTCGTCCTCGGACGTATCCACCGACACGTTTCGGAACCCGATCCGGCGCTCCCACCGATCGAGCCGCTGCTCATCCGCGCTGACTGTGACCGTCAGATCGGTGAGCGGCTGGTCGCCGTACCCGGCCGGCCACCACACCGGCGCATCCGGTACGTCGACCACGACCGTGACGGCAGTTTCGCCCGGCCCGACGATCGCCGTACTGCGGTGGTGTCGGCCGACCTCGACAACGACCAGCAGCGGCGTCTCCGCCGTACCGGCTCGTTCGAGCTCGATGTGCGCCTCGACCCGTCCGGGAGCGACCGTCGCGTGCTCCCCGTCGAGGTCGACCGTGACCAGCGGACGCACCTGGGCGATGCGGGCCGTGTGCCACCGCTCGACCCGAACGCCCTTCCAGATCCCTGCCGTCCGCAGGTCCGGTCCCCAGTCCCAGCCGAAGCTACATGCCATCTTGCGGATGAACTGGAACGGCGTACCGTACGGGCTCGGCCGATTGCCCAGCCGGTCCCGCTGCTTGTTGGCATAGTTGGTCGCCGAAGCGAGATCGACGACCAGATCGCGTTCGATGCCATCGGCAAGGGATGTCACATCGAAGCGGTAGGACCGATGCATGTTCGCCGTTCGCCCGAGCTCGGCGCCACCGAGCGCGATGGTCGCGACGGTGTCGAGCCCGTCGAACACGAGGTCGATCCGCTCCCCCAGCACGGCTGGTCGGAGCAAGAGCGGACGCCGGTACTGCCAGTCGATGCCGAACATCCATCGCAGCGTGGACTCGTTCGCATCGAGGTAAGGATCGGGGATGATCCCGGCCGCCAACAGGTCGGTGTGGAAACTGCCCGGCACCTGCGCCGGCATCGGCCGGACGACAGCAGCTCGGGCCGCCGGAGGCGCACCGGCCGGGACCGTTGCAGGCAACGCGGTGACGGTCCAGGCATCGTGGATCGGGTCGGTGCGCAAGGCGACTCCTGTGGTTGGTGGGCCCGGATCAGCGCTTGAGTTCAGCGCTTGAGTTCAGCGAGCCGGCGTTCGGGGTCCGGCGCGGCCTCGGCGAGCAGCCGGGTGTACTCGTGCTGCGGGTTCAGGATCACGTCGTCGGCCGGGCCGTGCTCAACCACCTCACCGCGGTACAGCACCATGATTTCGTCGCTGAAGTGCCGCGCGGTCGCCAGATCGTGAGTGATGTAGAGGACGCCGAGGTTCTCCTCTCGCTGCAGTGTTGCCAGCAGATTGAGCACGCCGAGGCGGATCGAGACGTCGAGCATCGACACTGGTTCGTCAGCCACCAGGATCCCCGGTGACGGTGCAAGGGCACGAGCGATCGCAACCCGCTGGCGCTGGCCGCCGGACAGCTCATGAGGCTTGCGTTGCACAAAGTCCGGATCGAGCCGCACCCGATGCAGCAGCTCCAGCACCCGCTCGTCCACCTGCCCACGCGACAGTCCCGGGTGATGCAACCGGACCGGACGGGCGAGGTGATGCCCGACCGTATGGTACGGATTCAGCGACGCGAACGGATCCTGGAAGACCATCTGGACGGCCTTCCGGTACGACGCCGCGCGCGCACCCCGATAGACCATCGGCTCGTCGTTGACCAGGATCTGGCCTGACGTCGGCCGTTCGAGTTGCATCAGCAGCTTGGCGATCGTCGACTTCCCCGAACCGGACTGCCCGACCAGGGCGATCGTCCGCCCCGGCTCCAAGCGGAAGCTCACCTCGTCGACCGCGCGCAGCTTCCTGCTCTGCCAGCCGTCGCGCAACTTGTACTCCTTGACCACATCCCGCAACTCCAGCACGGTCATCAGCTCGCCACCTCTTCGGTTGCCGGTGTCTGCGTGGTCTCTTCCAGCGAGGTGTCCGCGCCGAGCGAACCGGTGCGGACGAAGTCGCCGCGGGCGCCGGTCAGACTGGGGAACGACGACAGCAAGCGCCGGGTGTACGGATGTTTCGGCTGCGTGTAAAGAACCGGTGCAGCGTCCAGCTCGACGATCCGACCGGCCCGCATCACCGCGATCCGATCGCTGATCTCCAGCAGCAACGGCAGATCGTGGGTGATGAAGATGACCGCGAAGCCGAGCTCCGACCGCAACTCGGTGATCTCCTGCAGGATCTCGCGCTGCACAACCACGTCGAGCGCGGTGGTCGGTTCGTCCATCACGAGCACCTGCGGCTCGAGGGCGAGTGCCATCGCGATCATGACGCGCTGCCGCATCCCGCCGGACAACTCGTGCGGGTAGGCGCGCAGCCGATCGCGATCGACGCCGACCCGTTCCAGCAGTTCGCCGCAGCGCCTGCGCCGCTCGGCCTTCGTCATCCCCGGACGATGCGTGCTGAAGACATCCTCCAGTTGCTCCGAGATCCGCAGTACCGGATTCAGCGAGTTCATCGCGCCCTGGAACACCATCGCGATCTTGTCCCAGCGAAAGGCCCGCAGGTCATCGCCGCTGAGCTCCGACAGATCCAGGTCGTAGCCCTCACGTGACGAGAACAGGACCCGGCCGCCGGTGATGAACGCCGGCGGTTTCAGCAACCGCGTGATCCCATAAGCGAGCGTCGACTTGCCACATCCGCTCTCGCCGGCCAGGCCGAGGATCTCGCCCCGATACAGCGTCAGCGACACGTCCTGAACCGCTTCCACCGTAGTCTCGGCGAGGTAGTCGATGCTGAGGTTCTCGATCGTGAGCACCGGGTGGCGTACAGCGGTCATGCGGTCTCCTCCCTGGCGTGCTTCAGCTGCTCGCGGGTCATGCCCCAGCGCTTGCGGTCGGCCCGGGTTTGCGAGCGCAGCTTCGGGTTGATGATCTCGTCGATCGAGAAGTTGATCAGCGACAACGCGGCACCGAAGAGTGCGATCGCGAGGCCCGGCGGCACGAACCACCACCAGGCACCGAGCCGCAGCGACAACCCGTTCTGCGCGTAGAAGAGCATGGTTCCCCAGGTGAAGGATCCGGAGGCACCGAGGCCCAGGAACGACAGACCGGCTTCACCGAGGATCGCGAAGATCACCGCGAAGACGACCTGCGAGGCCAGTAGCGGAATCAGGTTCGGCAGGATCTCGACCAGCAGGATCCGCCATCGCCGCTCCCCGCTCACCCGCGATGCCAGCACATAGTCACGGCTGCGCACGCTGAGCGTGAACCCGCGCAGTACGCGTGCCGATCCGGCCCAGCTCGTGATGGCGAGAACGACGGCGACCAGCCAGACCGACTTGTTCGGAACATAACTCGAGATGACGATCACCAACGGCAGTCCCGGGATGACCAGCATGACGTTGGTGAACAGCGAGAACGCCTCGTCGACCCAGCCACCGACGAACGCGCCGACCACCCCGAAGAAGGCCGACAGCACCAGCGTGATCGCACCGACCACGACTCCGATGGTCAGCGATCCGCGGGTCGCGTGCGCCAGTTGGGCGAAGACGTCCTGACCAGTCTGGGTGGTGCCCAGGATGAAGCCATTCCCCGGTGGCGTCAGGCCGAGATCCCGGACGGCCGACGGGTCGCCCACCAGGAGCGGTCCGATCAGCCCGAACAGCGTGATGAGGCCGGTCAGCGCCAGACCGATCCCCAGTTTCAAGGTCATCGGCGGCAGGATGCGCCGCCGCCGTACGGCGTCCGTCGGCAACTGCGACGTCGAGGTCGTGATGGCCATCAGGCCCCCTTCAGGAGCGCGCGCGGGTGCGCGGGTCGATGACGCCGTACAGGAGATCGACGAGCAGATTCGCGCCGAGGACTGCGAGCGTGATGATCAGGAACACTCCTTGCATGAGCGCGTAGTCGTTGTTGCCGACGGCAAGCAGCAGCGCGGAGCCGATGCCGGGGTAGGAGAAGACCGCCTCGGTGACGATCGAGCCCGCGACCACGAACCCGAGCGAGATCGCGAACCCCGAGATCGATGGCAGTACGGCGTTCCGCGCGGCATAGCGGGAGCGGATCCGGCGCGGGGTGAGCCCTTTGGCCTCGGCGGTCAGGATGTAGTCCTCGGACAGGGTGGACACCATCATGTTCCGCATCCCGAGCATCCAGCCGCCGATCGAGGACAGCACAATCGTCAGAGCCGGCAGCGCACCGTGATAGAGCACCGACTGGAAGAACGCCAGACTGAAGCCGGGGCTGACTGAGTACACGTCGTAGCCCCCGCTGAGCGGGAACACCGGCCAGGTGCTGCCGAGCAGGAACAGCAACAGCAGGGCGAGCCAGAAGTACGGCACGGACTGCAGCATCGTCGTGAACGGGATGAGGTTGTCCACCCACGACCCGCGTCGCCAGCCGGCCGCGCGACCGAGCAGGACTCCGATGACGAACGACATCACCGCGGCCAGCCCAATCAGCCCGACGGTCCACGGCAGCGTTTGCCCGATGACCGTCGAGACCGGGGTCGGGAAGTAGGCGATCGACGTACCGAGTTCGCCGGAGCCCAGCTGTTGCAAGTAGGTCAGGTACTGGCGCCACAGCGACACGTTCGATTCGGTGCCGAGCATCGCCTCGATCGCGGCGCGCGTCGTCGGTGTGACCGGCCCTCTCGTCGCCAGCTTGGACAGCATCAGGTCCACGGGATTGCCCGGCATCAGCCGCGGGATGAGGAAGTTCAGCGTGAGCGCCGCCCAGCACGCCACGGCATAGAAGGCGAGCTTCTGCCCCAGGTAGCGCACAGGTCAGCCCACGGGGGTGATCGTCTTGAGGACCACACCGAGGTCCCAGGCCTTCCACGAGGCCGGCACTGCGTAGAGGTTGTCCTTGGTCGGCCAGCCGGCCGCGCGGGAGGTGTTGAACTCGGTCAGCATCGAGTTCACGTAGACCGGGATGTACGGCATCTGGTCGGCGAACACCTTCTGGATCTCGGCGTACTGCGTCTTCTGGGTCGCCTCGTCCGAGGTTCCGGCAGCGGTCTTCAGCGCCGCGTCGACCTTCGGGTCCGAGAACCGGGCGAAGTTCCCGGCGCTGGCGGATTTGCCCACGTCGGCGGTGTTCTCGGTGGCCAGCCGGCCGTTGTAGGTGAAGTACGGGTTGGTCGAGGCCCCGAGCCCGACGGAGTCGAGCGAGAGCTGGAACTTCCCGTTCGTCTGGGCGGCATTCCACTCGTTCCACGAGACCTGGCTGGGCTTCAGCTCGATCCCGATCGCGGCGAGCTGCTGCTTCAGGGTGTCGTTGATCGAGATGTAGTCACTCCAGCCGGTCACCGTCTGGACCGTCAGCGACAGCCGTTGGTTGCCCTTGGCCCGGATTCCGTCCGCGCCCTTGGTCCAGCCGGCCTCGTCGAGCAGCTTGTTCGCCATCGCCGCGTCGGCCGCCGGCGGGATCTTCTGCAGATTCGGGTCGGTGATCCAGCTGTCGTCACGGCCCGGGAGCAGCAACGTCGGCGACGCGTCGGACGCGACCCCGCCACCGGCGAGCTTGATCAGCTGTTCACGGTTCATCCCGTAGTAGATCGCCTTGCGTACGGCGGGATCCGTCTGCGGGCCGGTGCACCCGCGAGCTGGGTTCGAACACGTCACCAGGACGGTCGTCATCACCGGGGTATTGACGTACGCGAGGTCCTTCTTGGAGTTGATGATCTGGTCGATGCCCGGCAGGTAGGCGCTGATCCAGTCGACCTTGCCCGCGACCAGGGCCGCGCTGGCTGCGTCCGCGGCCTCCAGCGGGATGTAGCGGACCTCCTTGATGGCAGGCTTGCCGGCTTCCCAGTACGAGTCGTTCTTCAGCAGGGTGTAGCTCTGGGTGCTGAAAGCGCCGAGCTTGAACGGGCCGGTCCCGACCGGGTTCTCATTGGGGTCCGTGACTGGATCCTTGACGTCCTTCCAAATGTGCTCGGGCACGATCGCCTGGTTGGCGAGGACCGCCGGCTCCTGCATCAGCGACTTCGACTTGAAGGTCAGTACGGCGGTGTCGTCCGCGGTGGCCTTCGCGGTCGCGGCCAGACCCGACGGGTTCAGCGCCGGAGTCTTCGCGATCAGGTTGAACGTGAACGCCACGTCCTTCGCGGTGAACGGCTGACCGTCGTTCCACTTCACGCCCGGGCGGGTCTTGATGGTGAGCTCGGTACCCGCGTCGTTCCAGGAGAAGCCGCTGGCCAGCACCGGCGTCGGATCCTGCTTCTTCGCGAAGTTGTACCAGTACAACGGCTCGTAGAGCGCCCCGAGCGTCGGCTGGAGCGCCGTCGTACTGAACGGGTTGAAGTTCTTGGTGATCGTGCCTCCGCCCACGGTGATCGAAGCCTTGGCATCCGCCTTGGTCCCGCCACCGCCGGCGGTGTTCCCCGAGCAGGCGGCGAACAGCAGTGAAGTGGCAGCGGCGACTGCCGTGACGCCGAGCAGACGTCGTACGCCGGGCTTGTTCTGCACCGTGAAGAGCATCGTGCGGCTCCTTCTGAAATTAACCGCTTAAGTAAGTTGCGGATGACCGTAAGCTCAGGTCTTGGGCGCGTCAAGACCTCAAGCAAGGGCTTTCCACTTAAGGACTTAAGTAAAGTAAGTGCGGCAAGCCCCACTACGGTCGCCTGCGCGGTCGGCTTTACTGGGCCCGACAGAAGGAGGCACATGGTCAAGCGACCGACCATCGCCGACATCGCGATCCAGGCCGGTGTCTCCACCGGAGCGGTGTCGTACGCGCTCAACGGGCGGCCCGGCGTCTCCCCTGCGACGCGCGACAAGATCCTCGCGATCGCCGAGGAGATCGGCTGGCGCCCGAGTCTGGCGGCCCGCTCGCTCACCGGCGCCCGGGTCAATGCGGTCGGGCTGATCATTCCACGCCCGGCCCGCGTGCTCGGGATGGAACCGTTCTTCATGCAGTTCATCTCCGGCGTCGAGTCCGTCCTGTCGGCGAACCGGACCGCCCTGCTGCTCCAGGTCGTCCCCGACCACGACGCGGCCGACGAGGCCGTCCGCTACTGGTGGGCCGAGCGCCGGATCGACGGCGTACTGGTGACTGACCTCTGGGCGCAGGACCAGCGCCCCGAACTCCTCACCCAGCTCGGAGTGCCCGGAGTGCTCGTCGGCCGGCCGCGGGACGGCGTGGATCTGCCGGCCGTCTGGAGCGATGACGCGACCGCGGTCGAGTCCGTCGTCGACTACCTCGTCACCATCGGACACCGCCGCATCGCGCGCGTGGCCGGGCTGCCGAGCCTCGAACACACCCAGATCCGTACGGCGGCCTTCCAGGCTGCGGCCGCGCGCCACGGACTGGAGTCAGCTCCGGTGATCAGCACCGACTACACCTGGGAGGAAGGCGCTCAAGCCACCCGCAGGTTGCTGACCACGGCTGACCGTCCGACCGCGATCACCTACGACAACGACCTGATGGCAGTGGCCGCCCTGAGTGTCGCCCACGAGCTGGGGATCTCCGTCCCCGCCCAACTCTCGATCGTGGCCGGGGACGACTCCCAGCTCTGTCTCGTGCAACATCCGTCCATCACCGCGCTGGCCCGCGACATCGTCGACTACGGGGCGCGAGCAGCACAGACGATGCTGGACCTCGTCGAGGACGGACAGGCGAGCTCCCAGCAGGTCCCGACCGCCACCCTGATCCCCCGCGCGAGCACCGCCACGGCCCCGTAGTACCAGTGGGCAACGGCTCGGCTGCCGGTGTGGATTACCGTGTGTGTTCATGACCGGTGGTTGGGAGGTGAGCTGGTGGCAGTGACGATGCGGGACGTCGCGCGGCATGCGGGGGTGTCACCGAAGACGGTCTCGAACGTGATGAACGACTATCCGTACATCCGCGAAGAGACCCGGATCAAGGTCCTCGCGGCGATCGACGACCTGGGCTATCGGGTGAACATCTCGGCCCGGACGCTCAAGTCCGGCCGAACCGGTGTCATCGCACTGGTGCTGCCCGAGCTGAGCAACCCGTACTTCGCGGAGCTGGCCGATGCGGCGATCGCAGCTGCTGGTGAGCACGGGTTGACGGTGATGATCGAGACCACCAACGCCGACCGCCAGCGCGAACTGACCGCGCTCTCCCGGCCCGGCGGTCACCTGGTCGACGGCCTGCTCTACAGTCCGCTCGGGCTGGGCCAGGAGGACGTCGACGCACTGCCCACCCGCAGCCCGATGGTGCTGCTCGGCGAGCGGATCTTTCACGGTCCCGTCGATCACGTGATGATCGACAACGTCGAGGGGACCAAGGCCGTGGTCAGGCATCTGCTCGACCAGGGCCGGCGCCGGATCGCGCTGCTGGGCAGCAAGCCGACCGAGCAGATCGGCACCGCCGCTATCCGGCACCGCGCGTACATCGAGGCCCACGAGGAGTACGGCGTACCGGTCCCGGAGGAGCTGGCGGTATCCGGCGGCCAGTGGCATCGCTCGAGTGGCGCCGAGGCCATGAACGACCTGTTCTCCCGCACGCAGGACTTCGACGCCGTGTTCGCCCTGAACGACACCCTCGCGCTCGGGGCGATCCGCGCGATCGCCGCTCAGGGGCTCCGGATTCCGCACGACATCGCGGTGGCCGGGTTCGACAACATCGACGAGGCCGAGTACAGCACGCCGACCCTGACGACGGTCGATCCCAACCGGGTGCACATCGCCCGGACTGCGGTCGACCTGCTGGTACGGCGAATGGGCGGCGACACGTCGGAGCACGAGGAGCTCGTCGCGCCGTACGAGCTGCATGTGAGGGAATCCACCGTCAGCTGACATCTTGACCGGCTGAAGGCTGGCATGCATTCTTTCTACACCGATGTACTACACCGATGTAGAAGGCCGGAGGAACCCTGCTATGCCCGACGGCTCCGCCCCCTCTCGCCCGCGCCGCCGAGCAGTACTTGGTGGACTTCTCGGCGCCGGCGCCCTGACTCTGACCGGCTGTTCTGCAGTGCAATCGAAAGCTCGCGTCCGCGAGTGGAACCTCTTCGGCGGCGGTGACGGCGCCCGCCTGCAGCAGATTCACCAGCAGTACGTCGCGGAACACCCGGACGTGCGTTTCGAGGCCCACACGCTCGCGTGGGGACCGCCGTTCTACACGAAGCTCGCGATGTCGGCGGCCGGTGGGCGCGCGCCCGAGGTGGCCACCCTGCACCTGTCGCGGCTGAAGGGTTTCAGCCCGACGACCATGCTCGACCCGATCCCGGTCGACCTGCTGAACGAGGCCGGCATCAGCGAGTCCGACTTCCTGCCGGAGATCTGGCAGCGGTGCCACGTCGACGGCGTCCTGTACGCCGTACCGCTCGACCAGCACCCGTTCGTTCTGTACTACAACACCGAGATCTGCCAGAAGGCCGGACTACTCGCGCCCGACGGCCGGCTGAAACCGGTGGCCGGCGTACCCGCGTTCCTCGAGATGCTCAAGGCGGTCAAGGAGACGACGGGTAAGTTCGCGGCCTCGGTGGAGACCACCAACCCGTGGCGGATGTGGTGGACGCTCTACGGTCAGCTCGAAGGTAAGTTCCTCGACGACTCCGGTCAGCGCCTGGCTCTCGACGACGACAAAGCGCTCGAAGCCCTGTCCCTGATGGCGAAACTCGCGGCCGACGGACTCACCCCGCGCTCGGCCAACTATGCCGCGCTGGTTGCGCAGTTCAGCAACGGCGAGGCCGGTCTGAGCTTCAACGGCGAGTGGGAGGTGACGACCTACCAGACGGCGAAACTCCCGTTCAGCATGGCGCCGTTCCCGGTCCTGTACGACGTTCCCAAGTTCGCCGGTGATGCGCACACGTTCGTCCTGCCGCACCAGGCGAACCGGAACCGTGCTGATACGAAGGCCACGGTCGAGTACATCACGTGGATGCTCAAGCACAGTACGGACTGGGCGGTCGGTGGCCACATCCCGGCGTACCAGCCTGTTGTCACCAGCCAGGAATACGTGAGTCTCAAGCCACAGGCGGAGTACCGCAGCGTCGCGCCTGACGTCCTGTACGACCCGGACGCCTGGTTCAGCGGGTCCGGTGCTCAACTGCAGAACGAGGCTGGTGCGGCGTTCAGTGGCGTCTTCTCCGGACAGGCGACGCCTCAGGACGCGCTTGCGCAGTTCAAGGCGGCGACCCAGAAGCTCCTCGACACCCCGTCCCCGGTCTAGGAGGTACTGATGCGCAAACCCTGGCAGGAACGCTGGGCCGGACTGTTCTTCGTCGGTCCGTTCTTACTCCTGTTCGCGGTGTTCCTGGTGTGGCCGACCATCTCCGGACTGTGGAACAGCTTCTTCAACACGAGTCTGGCGGGTGTGGAGCAGGAATTCCTCGGGCTGCAGAACTGGCGTGAGATGTTCAGCGACTCCGCGGTCTGGTCGTCGCTCAAGAACACGCTGATCTTCACTGCGATGAGCACGCCACCGCTGGTCATCATCGCGCTCGTGATGGCTCTGCTCGCCAATCGCACCGGCGTCCTCGGGTGGCTGTTGCGGTTCGCGTACTTCGCTCCGTTCGTGCTCCCGGCCACCGTCGTCACACTGATCTGGGTCTGGATCTACGAGCCCGGGTTCGGTCTGGCGAACGGGCTGCTGACGGCTGGTGGGTTCGCCGAGATCGACTGGCTGAACACCGAGAACCGGGCGATGCTCGCCGTGGTAATCACGACCGTCTGGTGGACGGTCGGGTTCAACTTCCTGCTCTATCTTGCCGCTCTGCAAGGGATTCCGGAGCAGGTCTACGAGGCGGCGGACATCGACGGTGCGAGTGAGCGGCAGAAGCTGTTCCGGATCACGTTGCCGCTGCTGCGCCGGACGACCGGGCTGATCGCCGTACTGCAACTGGTGGCTTCGCTGAAGATCTTCGACCAGATCTACCTGATGACGAACGGCGGCCCGAACTACGCGACCCGGCCGATCATCCAGTACATCTACCAGAACGGTTTCACGAACTACCGGATCGGCTACGCCTCCGCGATCTCGTACATGTTCTTCGCGATCATCGTGGTCGTGGCCGTGCTGCAGTTCAAGCTGTTCTCCGGTTCGAAGGAGGACAGCGCATGAGGTCGACCTGGACGTTCCCGAAGGTCGCTACCGCGGTCGGCGCGTCGATCTTGGGGGTCATCTGGCTGATTCCGCTGCTCTGGGCTGTCAGTACGTCGCTCAAGCCGGAGTCGGAGACCACTCGGTCGCCGATCACGTGGTTCCCCGCGACGCCGACCGCGGACGCCTACCGGAGCGTCCTCGACCAGGGCGATCTCATCCGCTGGTTCGTCAACAGCAGCGTGGTGTCGGTGCTGGTGACCGTCTTGACGCTGTTCGTCTCCGTCCTGGCCGCGTTCGGATTCTCCCGCAACGAGTTCCCCGGCCGGCGGGTGCTCTTCGGCGTGGTCATCGCCGGCATTCTGGTGCCGCCGCAGGTGCTGATCGTGCCGCTGTTCCAGGAGATGACCAGCCTCGGACTGGTCGACACCTACTGGGGCATCGTGCTGCCGCAGGTCGTCGCTCCGGTGATGGTGTTCGTCCTGAAGAAGTTCTTCGACGGCATCTCCCGCGACTACGAGGACGCGGCCCGGGTCGACGGCGCGTCCCGCTGGCGGATCGTCTGGAGCGTGATGGTGCCGATGTCGCGCCCCATTCTCGTTGCCGTCGGCATCTTCACCTTCATCGGGGCCTGGAACAACTTTCTCTGGCCCTTCATCGTGACCACCGACCCGTCGATGATGACGATCCCGGTCGGGCTGGCCAACGTCCAAGGTTCGTACGGCCTGCGCTACGCCCAGATCATGGCCTCGGCCGTGCTGGGTGGCCTTCCCCTGCTGATCGTCTACGCGCTGTTCCAGCGCCAGGTGGTCCGCGGAGTCGGCGACGCCGGCATCAAAGGATGAGTTTCCTATCTCCACCATGACACCTGCTGACAGGAGCAACCCGGTGCCTACTGCCCACCTGACCATCGATCCCGCCTTCTCGATCGCGCCGGTGAACCGCCGGACCTTCGGGACCTTCGTCGAACACATGGGACGTTGTGTCTACACCGGGATCTACGAGCCCGGCCACGCGACCGCCGACGAGGACGGCTTCCGCAAGGACGTCCTCGAGCTGACGCGGGAGCTCGGCGCTTCGGTCGTCCGCTACCCGGGCGGCAACTTCGTCTCCGGGTATCGCTGGGAGGACGGTGTCGGTCCGCGGGACGCCCGGCCCCGCCGGCTCGACCTTGCCTGGCACAGCGTCGAGACCAACGAGTTCGGGCTGGACGAGTTCATGCGCTGGTGCGCCAAGGCCGGGGTCGAGCCGATGATGGCGCTCAACCTGGGTACCCGTGGCGTTCAGGAGGCACTCGACCTGCTGGAGTACACGAACCACCCGGACGGTACGGCGTTGTCCGAACTGCGCGCGCAGCACGGCGCATCGCCGTACGGGGTGAAGTTGTGGTGCCTGGGCAACGAACTCGACGGGCCGTGGCAGGTCGGGCACAAGACGCCGACCGAGTACGGACGACTGGCGGCCGAGACTGCCCGGGCGATGCGGATGGTCGAGCCGGATCTGCAGCTCGTCGCCTGCGGCTCATCGTCGTCGAAGATGCCATTGTTCGGCACCTGGGAGCGCGACGTACTGCGAGAGACCTACGAGTTCGTCGACTACATCTCCTGCCATGCCTACTACGGCAACGACGACGGTGACACCGCCTCGTTCCTCGCCTCGGCCGTGGACATGGACCACTTCATCGACTCCGTGACAGCGACCGCAGACCACGTGGGTGCCGAGCTCAAGAGCCGCAAGCGCATCGGCATCTCCTTCGACGAGTGGAACGTCTGGTACGGCGACCGCTCCCGCCGGACTGATGGCCCGGCCGACGCGTGGGAGGTCGCGCCGCGGCGGATCGAGGACGAGTACAACGTCACCGATGCCGTTGTCGTCGGCAACCTGTTGATCTCGCTACTGCGGCACAGCGACCGGGTCGCGGTCGCGTGCCTTGCCCAGCTGGCCAATGTGATCGCTCCGATCATGACGGATCCTGGCGGTGCTGCTTGGCGGCAACCGATCTTCCACCCGTTCGCCATCACCTCGCGACTCGCCGCCGGTCAGGTCCTCCGGGTCGAGACCGACTCCCCCACTGTGACGACTCTTAAGCACGGTGAGGTGACGGCCGTCGACGCGATCGCGACGTACGAGGAGGGTCGGCTCGCGCTGTTCGTCGTCAACCGATCAACCGACGGCCCCATCGAGATCACCGTCGATCTCAGTCGGACCGGCGTGAACTCGGTCGACGAAGCAGTCATCATCCACGACACCGATCCACTCGCCACGAACTCCGCGGCCGCACCGGACCGCGTCACCGCCCAGCCCTTCGACTCAGCCCAACTGGTCGACGGCAAGCTGACCATCACCTTGCCCGCCATCAGTTGGAGCGCACTCAGCTTGTCCGCCTGACCTCAGTACCGCCGTAACCGCCCCTACGGATCGAGGACACCATGCGCCGTTTTGCCTTCCTTCTCGCCGCAGCACTTGCGGTATCCACCGTGATGGCCCCGAACGCCTGGGCCGCCTACCCAGGCCCAGGCCATGTCACCGGGGACACCGGAGTGCACGACCCGAGTGTCGTCAAGCGACCAGGCGGTGGCTACCTGGTCGCGCACACCGGTGACAACATCTCGCTGAAGACGTCCACCGACCGGACCGCCTTCCGCAACGCCGGATCCGCCTTCCCGGGCGGCGCACCCTGGACGACCGCCTACACCAACGGCAGTGCGCATCTGTGGGCACCCGACATCTCCTACCGCAACGGCCAGTACTACATGTACTACTCGGCTTCCACCTTCGGCTCCAACCGATCAGCGATCTTCCTGGCCACCAGCCCCAGCGGCAACTCCGGCACCTGGACGAACCGCGGGCTGGTCGTCGAATCCCGCAGTACCGACAACTACAACGCCATCGACCCGGACCTCGTCGTCGACGACCAGGGCCGCTGGTGGCTCTCGTTCGGCTCGTTCTGGTCAGGCATCAAGATGATCGCCCTCTCCTCGTCGACCGGCCTCCGCGCAGACTCCACCCTGCGCGCCCTGGCCGGCCGCAACGGCGGCCCGATCGAAGCACCGAACATCGTCAAACGCGGCAGCTACTACTACCTCTACGTGTCCTTCGACTACTGCTGCCGCGGCGCCGACAGCACCTACCGCATCATGGTCGGCCGCTCCACCACAGTCACCGGCCCCTACCGCGACCGCAACGGCACCGACCTGAACTCAGGCGGCGGCACCGAGATCCTCGCCTCCCACGACAACATCCACGGCCCCGGCCACCAAGACGTCTTCGCCGACACCGACCACGACATCCTCGTCTACCACTACTACGCCAACAACGGCACACCCCTCCTAGGCATCAACTGGCTAACCTGGGACCCCACCGGCTGGCCCAAGGTCAGCTGAAGACGCTCGGGCCAGCCAGTTGAGGGTCGGGCTGTTACGGCTTCTTGCCGACGCCTACCCAGAGGCTGCAGCTGATGTCGTTGAAGGTGTCGTTCTCGACGAGGCGCTCGGTTTCGGCGTCGGGGTGCCAGCGGTAGGGGACCTCGACGCCGGGGTCGACCAGCTCCAGGCCGGCGAAGAAGCGCTCGATCTCCTCGCGGCTGCGGACCTGGGCGTCGCCGCCGTCGGCCTTGTAGACCTGGATCGCCTGCTCCCACATCTCGGGGGCGAAGTCGGGCGTGCAGTGGGAGAAGAGGAGGTACGAGCCGGGGGCCAGCGCGTCGACCAGCTGCTGGAGCAGCTCGTAGGGCTTCGCCTCGTCGGGGAGGTAGTGGAAGACGCCGACGATGCTCAGCGCGACCGGCTTGCTCAGGTCGAGGACCTCGCGGACCTCGTCGGAGTCGAGGATCGCCTGCGGGTCGGTGATGTCCGCCTCGAGGTACGCCGTCTTGCCCTGGGGCTTGCTGACCAGCAGTGCCCGGGAGTGGGTGAGCACGATCGGGTCGTTGTCCACGTAGACGACGTTGGCCTCCGGCACTACCTCCTGCACGACCTCGTGCAGGTTCGGGCTGGTGGGGATGCCGGTACCGATGTCGAGGAACTGCGTGATGCCCTGCTCGGCGACGTACCGGGCCGCTCGGTGCATCCACATCCGGTTCGACTGCGCCGCCGTACGGAATCCGGGGAACGCCTCGAGCAGGTGCTCGGCGACCGCACGGTCCGGCGCGAAGTTCGTCTTGCCACCCAGGAAGTAGTCGTAGACCCGGGCACTGTGCGGAACGCTCAGATTGAGTCGGTCCACCATGTCGACTTCAGTGTCATCGGTTTGATCACTCATAGAAACTCCTCGACGCCGCCCGTGCAGTAGTCCGCATCGTAGCGAATGCACATCAGCCTGTAACCACGCCCCACGTATCAACCGTTGCGGGTGATCAGTTCTTCGACGAGAACGGTCGGTGTACAGATCAGCTGGCCCGGCTGACTCGCTCGCACGGCCTGCGCTCCGGGTGCCAGCCAGACACGACTCTCAGACGCCAACGGCAGCACACGCAGTACGACGTCCTTCGCCGTACCGAGGCCCGCGTCCCGCAGGTCGACCGTCCACACGGTGCCGTCCCAGAAGCGGTCGGCGACCGTCGTACCGTCAACTGCGAGCTCGGCGACATCGCCCGCCCAGGTAATCCGCAGCCGCGCCTCGACGGCGTCTTCGCGAACCCAGTCCGGCAGGGTGACGCGATAGAGAGCCGCGAACTGCTCCAGATCTGACGGTTGGGGGCTGGCGGCGCGGCCGTCTCGTTGACCGTAGCTGGCTGGGACCTCGGCAGCCGCGCGGATTTCGTCCACCTGCGCCGACGCGGTTCGCCCGGGTGCGGAATCCAGGGTGACTGGTACGAAGTGCTGGTCGGCAGGGTCGTAGCGTCGCAGGCGCGGCTCGCTTCCGGCGGCCACGACCTGCACCGGATCTTCGCCGCTCCACGAGATCTCGCAATCGGAAAGAAGGAGTGTCCGTTGCGGGTGTTCCCGCACCCAGATGTCCGGGCCGAGTGCCGCCGGCAAGACGAGTAGATCGAGTGCACCCGTCGCCGAGACCAGCCGGATCGGCACCTCCGAAGGAGTCAGCCGGTACGTCGCGCTGGCGTCCCGCGACTGAACCTCCACGCCACGGGGCAGCCGGAGCTCGACCGGCATCGAGCGATCTGCGAGCAGAACCAGGACCGGTACGTCGCTCCCCGCGAGCAGGGTGATCGGGGTGGCAGTGATCCACTCGATCACGATCCCGCCGTACTCCTGGAACAACGGCCAACAAGCCAACGACCCCGGTACGACGGTCACCGGTTCCGACGGGACTGTGACCGCCGTACCGCCAGCGGTGATCTCGAATTGGACGTCGCGCAGTTCATCCAGCTGCTCGTAAGGCTGGTGCCAAGCCAGCAGCAGGTAGCCCTTCCCGCCGTCCGACCGCATCGCCCAGCGCGGCGTTGTCCGATCGTGGACATCTGCCGGGCGAACCTCCGGCAGCCAGGACGGCAGCTCCGCGAGGCCCGCGCCGAACGCCGTCAGGAAAGCGTGCTGGCGGCGGAGCTCGGCATGGGTGCCGTTGATCTCGCCCGCCTCGCCGATCGGTGCATGAAAGTCGTAGCTGAGTCTCGGCACGTCGTTCGGATAGCCGGTCGCCTGGGACTCCTGCCAGCCGTCCGGACCACCCGCCGGATTCGTGCCACCGGCGTACATGTAGTAGCCCTGCCAGGCCGAGCCGTTGCCGATCTTGCAGAACGCGACCGTCGCGATGTCGAGCGGTTCGAGGACCGGGCGGCGATGGTACGCCGTCGCCATGCCACCCCCGAGTTCACAAGTGGCCGGCGGAAACCCCGAAGCCACCGGGTCGGCCACCGCGGACAGCTCGCTCTGCCGCAGATCCGCACCGATCCCGGGATCGTCCCAGGTGTGGCTGAAGAAGAAGTGCTCCCGGAACGTCGGATCCCAGCCCGCTTCGGAGTCCACCCAGAACCCGTCGGCATAGCCGCCGTACAGGGGGAACACCTCCCCGGCCGGTAGCTGCGCGCCGCCCCACGCCGTCGCCGTCCAGAGCGGCGCAGCCAGTCCCGCTTGGCGAGCCATGGCTTTGAGAGTGAGCAGATGGCCGGGCTGGTCGTACAACTCGTTCTCGAGCTGGATCGCCAGCAGGACACCATCCGGCCCGGCCCGCCGGCCGAGGTGTTCGGCCAGCTGACCGAACCACTCCTCGACCAGCTCCAGATACCGCGGATCGTCAGTCCGGTGTACGACGTCCGCCGCGGCGACCCAGTCCGGGAAGCCACCGTTGCGGAGCTCGCCGTGGCACCACGGCCCGATCCGCAGCACCACGTCGAGCCGATTGTTGCCGCAGGCATCAATGAACGCACCGACATCGAGATTGCCGTCGAACTGTGGCTTGCCGCGGTCCGGCATGTGATGCAGCCACGGCACGTACGTCGACACGACCGTCACACCGCCCGCCACCGTCGACCGCAGCCGAGCCTCCCACCGATGCCTGGGAATCCGGCTGTAGTGCACCTCCCCCGACACCGGAACGAACGGCACACCGGCACGCTCCAGACCGCGGTCGGACAGACCGAACCCGGGCCGGCGATCATCGACATTGGCCATCTTCGGTCGCTGCCCATCGCCCTGCCAGGAAGACACCTTGATCCTGCTGCTTCGGGTCACAGCGACAATCTTCGCTGGCGCTTGGCTCAGCGCGCAGCCGAGGGCGTGGCGCTCACTTCCCCGACGCCGGACGCTCGGTGCCGGACGCGATGACTTCAAAGGCGTTGCGGCGATGCGCAGCGAAGAGGGCGAGGGCGGCGTCGGCATCCCGGGCCCTCAGCGCGGCAACGAGGTCGTGGTGTTCGCCGGGGACCAGACCGAGGTAGTCCTCGGTGCTGAGGCTGATCCGGGTCAGCAGAAACAGGTGGACCTGGCAACGGATCGCATCCCAGGCCTCGGCCAGGCGCTGATGGCCGGCCGCGGCGAAGACGGCGTCATGGAAGGCGATGTCGCAGCGCACCATCTCGTGCGGGTCATCCGCTCGGTCCATCGCGGCCGCGGTCTTCGCGAGGAGATTCAGGTCCTCGTCCGTGGCGCGGTCGACAACGTGATGCACGGCGAGGTCCTCCAGCGCGCCGCGCAGGGTATGCAGCTCGGCAACATCGGTGGCGGACAGCGTGGTGACCGTCGCGCCCCGGTGCCAGGCAACCCGGACCAGGCCCTCCCGCTCCAGGAGTCGCAGCCCTTCCCGCACCGGGCCCCGGCTGACATCCATCGCGCCGGAGAGTTCCACCTCGCGCAACTGGGCCCCTGGCGGATAGGCGCCGCTGAAGATCGCCTCGCGGATCCGGTCCGCGACCTCGTCCGCCAGCCCCCGGCGCCGGGCCGGGCTCACCTTGCTCTGATCGCTCACGTCTGACTTGCCCCTCCCTGGTGCGCTGATGCTAACGTTCGGTCATTGTCGCAATGTTAACATTAGGACAGAGAGGCGTTGTCATGAGCGTGCTGGACTCCCCGATCCCCCGCTTCCACCTGGCCGTGCCGGTCGACGACCTGACCGCGGCCCGCCACTTCTACGGCGAGGTGCTCGGTCTCTCCCAGGGCCGCAGCTCCGACACCTGGATCGACTGGAACCTGCACGGCCACCAGTTCGTCACCCACGTCGCCCCGGAGCGCGCGCAACGCATCCACAATCCCGTCGACGGCCACGCCGTACCGGTTCCGCACTTCGGCCTGATCCTCACGGTCCCGGCCTTCGAGCAACTCGCCGCACGCCTGCGCGACGCCGGTACGACGTTCGTCATCGAGCCGTACGTCCGCTTCCAGGGCCAGACCGGCGAGCAGTGGACGATGTTCCTCCTCGACCCGGCCGGCAACGCCCTCGAGTTCAAGGCCTTCGCCGACGACTCCCAGGTCTTCGCCGCCTGAGGGCCCTCCAGATCGGCACCGCCCGCGCCCTCGCTGCCACCTGCTCACACAATCGCCCAGCCGGCCGAGGCCCAGGTCCGGACCCAGAGCCCATCACAATTGCCCGCCGACCGCGGTCCCCCGCGTGGCCAGCCGGCCCACACGCAATTGTGATGGCATGCCGGTCCGCCCGGCGCGCATCTCCGCTCGCGAGGCTTGTTGGGAACGTGCACATAGGAGGGGTATACACGGATTCGAGGTGAGGTGGATTACCAGGTCCGCTGGGAGATCCTGGTTGTGCACGCTCCCAGTCAGGAGGTCGCGAGGTCTTGACCCTCGGTGGCCGCAAGTGCCACCCTCGGGTCTACCCCACGTCGAAGCGCTTCGATCGGCACCGCCCCGCTCGATCGCAGCTCCTCCGGCCCCGCCCCACCCGAACCTGGCCGGTATCTCGGCCTTCCACGTCCCGTTCCTCACCGCCGCTCTCGCCCAATCATGATCCGGGCAGCTGTTCGATCGCCCCTAACACAGCTGGAGGAAGAATGACCCGAAGATTAGGTATCGCCTCGGTTTTCGCCTTACTGGCCTCACTACTCGTGGCCCTGCCATCCGCTCAGGCCGCGCCCGTCGAGCCGCCGGAAAGCCGCACCCAGGTCGCCGCGGCGACCCGCATCATGCCGCTGGGTGACTCGATCACCGGCTCCCCCGGCTGCTGGCGCGCTTTGCTCTCCAGGCACTTGCGCGACACCGGCCACACGAACATCGACTTCGTCGGCACGCTTCCTGCTCCCGGCTGCGGCTTCGCCTACGACGGCGAGAACGAAGGCCACGGCGGCTACCTGGCCACCAACATCGCCCGCGACAACCAGCTCCCCGGATGGCTGTCGGCAACCCGGCCGGACGTCGTACTGATGCATCTGGGCACGAACGATGTCTGGAGCAACATCCCGGCCGCCACCATCCTCAACGCCTACACCACGTTGCTCCGGCAGATGCGCGCCTCGAATCCCCGGATGAAGCTCGTCGTCGCCCGCATCATCCCGATGAACCCGTCGAACTGCAGCGCCTGCGGTCAGCGGGTAGTTGCCCTCAACAACGCGATCCCGGGATGGGTGCAGGCCAACACCACCGCAGCCTCCCCGATCACGGTTGTCGACCAGTGGAGCGGATTCAACACCGCGACCGACACGGGCGACGGCGTACACCCCAACAATGCCGGTATCCAGAAGATGGAGCGGCGCTGGTATCCCGCAGTCGTCGCGGCTCTGCCAAGCACTGCACCGGAAGCCGTCGGCCTGCGCGTCAGCGGCACCCGGGTCGTCGAGGCGAACGGCGCGAACCTGGTGATGCGCGGCGTGAACCACCCCTACACCTGGTTCACGAGCCAGAACAGTTCGTTCGCCAACATCAAGGCCACCGGCGCCAACACCGTCCGCGTCGTCCTCAGCGGCGGCCGCCAGTCAGCGCCGACCTCGGCCAGCGAGATCACCAACATCATCTCGTTGTGCAAACGGTCCCGGCTGATCTGCGTCCTCGAGGTGCACGACACCACCGGGTACGGCGATCAGAGTAATGCCGCGACTCTCGATCAGGCGGCCAGTTACTGGCTCAGCGTTGCCGGTGCGCTGAGGGGCCAAGAGAACTACATCATCATCAACCTGGGCAACGAGCCATTCGGCAACAACCAGTCCGTAAGCGCAACCTGGGCCAGCGCAACCACCAACGCCATCCGACGGTTGCGCTCTGCCGGGCTGCAGCACCTACTGATGGCCGACGGCCCGATGTGGGGCCAGGACTGGGCCAACATCATGCGCAACAACGCCGCCTCCGTGCTGGCCGCCGATCCGCAGCACAACACCGTCTTCTCCATCCACATGTACGGCGTCTACAACACCGCCGCCAAGATCAACGCGTACTTCGACGCCTTCCGCAACGCCGGCCTCCCGCTCCTGGTCGGCGAGTTCGGCCACCTGCACTCCGACGGCGATCCCGACGAGAACACGATCTTCGCCCAGACACAGGCACGCGGCCTCGGCTACCTCGGCTGGTCCTGGAGCGGCAACAGCAGCAACGTCGGCTACCTCGACATGGTCTACGGCTTCAACCCCGCCAACCTCACCCCCTGGGGCCAGCGCATCATCAACGGCACCAACGGCATCCGCCAAACCTCAAAGGAAGCCACCATCTACAGCAGCCAGTAACTGACGCCGGCCAGCTCAGGCTCTCCACACGACCCGGTACGACGTTGAGCACGGTTCGACCACGTACGCGGCCGGCAGGTGGTTGATCGGTGCTCAAGGTGCCCCTGGACGACGGTCCCGGATCCCGGCGGTTGGGGAAGGAGGTTCGGCAGGGTGCCCGCTGCGGGTTCCCTAACGTCCGAACGACCGGAGGCGGGCCCTCCGTTCCTTCGGACGTTAGGTGGAGGTCGTGGTTAACGTCCGAACGACCGGAGGCGGGCCCTCCGTTCCTTCGGACGTTAGGTGGAGGTCGTGGTTAACGTCCGAACGACCGGAGGCGGGCCCTCCGTTCCTTCGGACGTTAGGTGAGGGTTGTGGTTAACGTCCGAACGACCGGAGGCGGGCCCTCCGATCCTTCGGACGTTAGGTGAGGGTTGTGGTTAACGTCCGAACGACCGGAGGCGGGCCCTCCGTTCCTTCGGACGTTAGGTGAGGGTTGTGGTTAACGTCCGAACGACCGGAGGCGGGCCCTCCGAACCTTCGGACGTTAGGTGGGGGTTGTGATTAACGTCCGAACGACCGGAGGCGGGCCCTCCGTTCCTTCGGACGTTACGCGTGGGGCG
>NZ_SMKA01000078.1 GCF_004348455.1 Kribbella albertanoniae | reverse complement strand
CGGCCACGCCCCACGCACCATGGCCAGCCTCCGCAACCTCGCGATCACCCTGCTACGCCACGCAGGCTGGAACAACATCGCAGCCGGACTCCGACATCACGCCCGAGACCACAAACGCGTACTCAGCTTGCTTCTGGCCAAGTGAAAAGACGACTTTGCCGAGGCCCTGGTTCAAGACCCAGGATCCGAACGGCAACGGCAAGGCCGACGAGATCCCGCTGACGACCGACATCCAGGACAGCAGCCTGATGGGCTACCTGATGAACGCGTTCGCGTACAACCCGGTCGGTGCCAACAACGGCAACCGTTCGCTGCTGGCGCTGAACGGGGACAAGGTCGTCACGCCGGTCAACACAGATGCCTGGAAGGAGGGGCTGAAGTACATCGGATCGCTGTACAAGGAAGGATTGATCGACAAGGCCGCGTTCACTCAGAATGCGGAGGCACTCAAGGCGCAGGGCAACGATCCGAAGGCGGTTGTGCTTGGCTCGGTGCCGGTGCTCTGGCCGGGAATCTTCGTCCAGCTCGGTTCGAAGGACGGCCGGGACAAGCAGTACGACGCGGTCCCGCCGCTGACCGGCCCCGAGGGTAAGAGCTACACCGGGTACAACTACCCGAGCTCGACCGGCTACACCTTCATGCTGACCAACAAGGCCAGCAAGGAAGCTCAAGTCGCCGCGGTGAAGATGCTCGACTACATCTACAGCGAAGAGGGCCGCAGGGTCGCCATCATGGGCCCCGAGGGGGTCGGCTGGTCCGCGCCGCGTCCTGGTGACATCGCGCTCGACGACAAGACCAAGGTCGGCTATTACCGGTTCACCGAGGACGAGCACAAGAAGAACATCTCGTGGGATGCGATGGCGCAGTACAACGTCACGCTGAACTACCGCAACGAGCAGGCTGTGCCGGCCGATATCTACTCCGACTCGGGTCTTGAGCGGCGGCTGTACAAGGAGACGACGGAGAAGTACGAGGGGCACGAGGACAAGGCGCAGTGGTTCCCACAGACCTCGGTCTGGCCGGACCCCAGCCTCAGCGGTGAGCTGGCGACGCTGCAGACGAACCTGAGCAGCTACGTCAGTCAGAACCAGTTGGCGTTCATCACCGGATCGAAGAACATCGACACGGATTGGGACACCTACGTGAAGGGTCTCGACAGCACCGGGATGACCCGCTACCTGGAGATCAACCAGCAGGCCTACGACAAGTACAAGTCCGGGAGCAAGTAGCACCTATGTCCCATGAACTGTGGTTCCGTACTCCCGCGCCGGACTGGTTCGAGGCGTTGCCGGTGGGCAACGGGCATCTCGGAGCGAAGGTGTTCGGCCGGGTCGGTGCGGAGCGGATCGCGCTGAATCTCGATGATGTGTGGTCCGGCGACGGGCCGCGCACGCTCGACGTGACGGGCGGTCCGGAGGCGTTGGCCGACGTACGGCGGTTGTTGCTGGCTGACGGTGATCGGTTGGCGGCGACCGAGCGGACCCGGGATCTGCAGGGTCCGCTGGTCGAGTCGTACCAGCCGTTGGCCGACCTGTTGATCCAGACGGTCGGGGAGCCCAGCGACTATCGCCGGAGCCTCGATCTGCGGACCGGCGTGGTCGGTGTCGACTACACAGTGCAGGGGACGCGGTTCCGGCGCGAGACCTATGTGTCCGCGCCGGACCAGGTGCTGGTCTGGACGATCACGGCCGACCAGGCCGGGGCGATCGATCTGGACCTCGGTCTGGAGAGTCAGCATACGATCCGGACAGTGGTTGCTGACGGCATCTATGGTGCCGTTGGTCATGCGCCGTCGGAGCTGACGATCGAGTATCGCGAGAGCCCGGATCCGATCCAGTACCGCGACGGTCATGGGATCGGGTTCGGGATCGCTGTCAAGGTGCATCATGACGGTGGTGAAGTGGTGCTCTCGGACGACGGCATCATCGTCAGGGGCGCGACCAGCGTGACGGTGTTGCTGGCGGCGGCGAGCACGTTCGAAGGCTGGTCGGTGCCGCCGGGTCGCGATCCGCACACTGCGTTGCGCGCGGCAACCGACGTACTGAAGGCTGTTGAGCTGGACAAGGTGCGCGAGCGGCACATCGAGGATCACCAAGCGTTGTACGGCCGTGCGGAACTGCAGCTGGACAGCGACGATCGGGTCGCCCTCATGTTCAACTTCGGCCGCTACCTGTTGATCGCGTCCTCGCGGCCGGCGACGCAGGCGGCCAACCTGCAAGGCATCTGGAACGAGGACCGTCGGCCGATGTGGGCCAGCGACTGGACCAACAACATCAATACCCAGATGAACTACTGGCCCGCCGACCTCACCGGGCTGAGCGAGTGCTTCGAGCCACTCATCGACAACCTGGAGGCGTTGGCTGCCTCCGGCGCGAACACGGCAAAGATCCTGTACGACGCTCCCGGCTGGGTGTCGCACCACAACTCGGACATCTGGGCCGCGACCTGGCCGGTTGGCGAAGGTGGTGACGATCCTGTCTGGGCGATGTGTGCCACGTGCGGCGTCTGGCTGACCGCGCACCTGATGGAGCATTACCGCTTCGGCCAGAATCTCGACGTACTGCGGGATCGGTCGTATCCGTTGATCGCAGGTGCCGCGGAGTTCGTGCTCGCGATGCTGGTCGAGGACGGTGATGGCCGGCTGCAGTTCGTTCCGTCGACCGCGCCGGAACATCACTTCGTCCTGCCGTCGGGGGAGAAGGCCTCGGTCGACCTGACGTCGACGTACGACATCTGGTTGATCCGTGAGCTCTTCGCCAACCTCGCCGAGGCCGAGACCGCGCTGGGGCTGACATCTGAGCTCAATAAACGTGCACAAGCAGCTCGGGAGCGGTTGCCGGAGATCAGGATCACGCCCGACGGACGGCTGAACGAATGGCCGACCGACTGGACGCCGTCCGAGATCAACCACCGTCACCAATCGCATCTCTACGGCCTGCATCCGGGTGCGGAGATCGACCCGGCCTGTACGCCGGAATGGGCGGAAGCAGCTCGGAGATCGCTGACCGTGCGGACCGATGGTGCGACGAACGGCGGGTGGACCGCGGCCTGGCTGGTGGCGTTGTGGGCGCGGTTGTTCGAGGCGGAGAAGGCGTACGACGTCATCCAGGACTACCTGGCTCGTCTGGTCTCGGACAATCTGCTGCATCGTGACGGGGACATCTTCCAGATCGACGCGAACTTCGGCATGACCGGATGCATCCCGGAGTTGCTGATCCAGAGCCACACCGACGTGATCCGGCTGCTGCCTGCGCTGCCCGCTGCCTGGCAGGACGGCTCGTTCCGCGGGATGCGGGCTCGTGGGGGACTGGTCTTCGACGTCACGTGGCGTGGTGGGCAGGTCACTGCAGCGACGGTTGTTGCCTCGCGCACCGGAACGCACCGGATCGCGATCCAGGACCGAGAAGTTGTTGTCAGCCTCACCGCCGATCAGCCGATGGAGCTGATTAGGTAAGGTAAACCTTCGTGAAGAAACTAGTGGGAGTCGTCGTCGTGGCCGCGGTCCTGGCGCTGGCCGGCTGTGGTGGTAGCGACACGCAGAGTGCCAACACCGGTGCCGGGGACAAGGAAGTGGCGACCGGCGGGCGGCTGTTCAAGACCGCTGACGCGGAGACCGCCAAGCTCGGCTCGGACGCGCAGCCGGGAGCCTTCCCGCGGACCGTCAAGCACTCGCTCGGCGAGGCCAAGCTGGACAAGAAGCCCAGCCGGGTCGTGGTGCTGGACAGCGGTGAGCTGGACGACGTGCTCGCGCTCGGCATCACGCCGGTCGGGATGGCCACGAACACCGGGCAGAACGGCGTCCCGTCGTACCTGGCTGACAAGGCGCAGGGGATCAAGACGGTCGGCGGGGTCAGCGAACTGAACCTCGAGGCGATCGCCGCGCTGAAGCCGGACCTGATCCTGGGCAGCAAGCTGCGCGCGGCCACGCTGTACGACAAGCTGAACGCGATCGCCCCGACGGTGATGAGCATCCGGCCCGGGTTCCCCTGGAAGGAGAACTTCCTGCTGGTCGCGGACGCGGTCGGCGAGGAGGACAAGGCCACCCAGGTCCTGAACGACTACCAGAAGCGCGCCGACGAGGTGAAGGGCAAGGTCCAGGGCTCGCCGACGATCTCGCTGGTCCGGTTCCGCCCGGCCGAGATCCGGCTGTACGGCAACCTGTCGTTCATCGGCGTGATCCTGAAGGACATCGGGCTGCCGCGGCCGAAGGTGCAGGACGTCCAGGACCTCGCGGTCGAGGTCTCCGAGGAGAACATCGGCCAGGCCGACGGCGACTGGATCTTCTACTCCAGCTTCGGCCCGATCACCGGTACCAAGGAGAACCAGGTCATCAACGGCAACCTCTGGAAGGCCCTCCCCGCGGTCAAGGCAGGCCACGCCAAGCGCGTCGACGACGAGGTCTGGTTCCTAGGCCTAGGCCCCCTCGGCGCCATGGACACCCTCACCGACCTCGAAACCCTCCTCAGCGGCCAGAGCTAACGTCCGAAGCCCCGGAGGCGGGCCCTCCGATCCTTCGGACGTTGTTGGTGGCCACGCGTAACGTCCGAAGCGGCGGAGGCGGGCCCTCCGTTCTTTCGGACGTTGTGGGTGGGCCACGCGTAACGTCCGAAGCGGCGGAGGCGGGCCCTCCGTTCTTTCGGACGTTGTTGGTGGCCACGCGTAACGTCCGAAGCGGCGGAGGCGGGCCCTCCGTTCTTTCGGACGTTGTGGGTGGGCCACGCGTAACGTCCGAAGCGGCGGAGGCGGGCCCTCCGTTCTTTCGGACGTTACGGGCAGGGGTTAGCGGAGTGGTTGCCAGTCGGTGAAGGTGGGGGAGCCGGCGGTGGATTGGGTGCGGTGGAGGACGCGGCCGTCGGGTTGGCGGATGACGAGGGTTAGGCGGTTGTCGGTACGGCGTTGGGTGACTGGGTCGTCGGCGGCGTTGCCGGCCAGCCTGTCCCAGCCGGTGAAGGGGCCG
This sequence comes from Kribbella albertanoniae, assembly GCF_004348455.1. Lineage (GTDB taxonomy): Bacteria > Actinomycetota > Actinomycetes > Propionibacteriales > Kribbellaceae > Kribbella > Kribbella albertanoniae. Next base: position 25,352 of record NZ_SMKA01000078.1, on the reverse strand, counting down.
TTGTCGGTGTCCTGGCGAGACCACCAGATCGAGCCGTCGGCGGCTCGGGCGAACATGGCTAGGCGGCCGCCTGCTTGCTCGACGAGGACTGGGTCGTTCGCGGGGGCGGCGCCGAGGCTGGTGAAGGGGCCGAATCCGGTGGATTGGTAGACGACGGACAGAGCGCCTTCCCAGCGGCGTGCCACGAGGACGAGGCGCCCGTCAGCTTGCCGGGCCACGGCTGGTCCGCCGTCGAAGGATGGTGAGCCCTCCACGGCCTGCCAGCCGGTCCACGCGGTACCGGCCTGCTGGTTGAACCAGATCTGACCACCAGCCTCTTTCGCCGCCCGGGCGAACAGCACCAGCGAACCGTCCTGATTGGTACCGATCACGGGCTGACCAGCCGGGCTGGCCCCCAGGTCCTGCCACGCACTCGCGAAAGCCCCGTTCGGCGCCTGCTGGACGTTCACGTAGACCCGGGAGCCCGGCGCCTCGTTGCGCCGGGTGACGACGATCAGCCGGCCATCCGCCGTACGGCTAACCACTGGATCGCCCGCCGACGCTGAGCCGGGCAACTGGGCCCAGCCTGGGTGACCGCCGTTCGGTGCCGACTGCAAGTTCCACCAGATCGATCCGTCGGCGGCCCGGGAGAACAACGCGACTCGGCCATCGGGCTGCCGGGCTGCAACCGGCCGGCCCGCCGGGCTCGCGCCGAACTTGGTCCACGACCCGTACTCGGTCGAGCTCCACACATTCGCTTCACACCGGTTCGCGGTGTGGCCCAGCACGGTCATCCGGCCGTCCTCCTGTGCAACCAGTTCAGGCCTGGCCCCGCTGGTGAAGGAGAGCGGTGCCTGCGCATGCGCGAGCCGGTAGGCCCAGTAGTTGCCGCCGGGAGGTTCGGTGGCGAAGTACACGTCCAGCTCGGAGCCGTCCGCGATCATGCCGTACGCGTTCCGCACGATGCCCGAGTTGTGGTTGTACCTGTACCCGCTGTGGCACTCGGTCAGCCGACCCACCACGCTCCAGGTACCGGTCCCCGACCAGATCGCGGACCCTGCGATCCGGTTGATCTCAACGTCCGGCTGGACTCGCTCGTTACCGGAGCCGGTGTCACGGGACACCAGGAACTCGTCGCGCGCCGGGTCGTACACGAAGGACGCGTTGTGCAGGAACGGGCCGCCGCCGGGCTCCGGGGTGAGGCCGTTCGCGGGCAGCTCGACGCGCGGGCCGATCTTCGGGTTGTTGGCGTCGCTGAGGTCGACCTCGCGCCGCATCACCTGGCCCACCCCGCTGTAGAACACGAGCAGCTTGCCAGCGCCGTCGATCGAGGTGACGCTCGGCTGGCCGACACCCCAGGTGCTCACGTTGGGATCGGTGGACCGGTCCAGCAGTGCGTTCCGGCTGAGCTTCCACGGGCCCTGCGGCTGGTCGGCATACGCGACGCCGACCACGTTGATCGCGTCCGCGCCGGGGTGCTTCCCCAGGTCGGGGTAGCCCAGGACGAACATCGCCCAGGCATACGTGTGGCCGTCGTACCGGAACGAACCCCGCACCACCTCGGGATCGCAGATGTGGTTCGAGGCCCACGCCGGTGTGTCAGCCGCCTGCGGGTTGAGCGGGAACTGGACCGCTCCCCACGCATACGTGCCGTCGGCGCGGCGGGTGCCGTAGTTCATGCCGACGTGGTCCCAGGTCTGGCCGGGAACCCGGTTGGCGCAGGTGTAGACCATGCGCTCGGTCGGCGAGAGCTGCACGATCGAGGGTGCGTACATGTAGAACGGTCCGCTGCCGGGCGGGACCGGTACGCCGGCGTTCGGGGCGGCCTGGGGGTTCCAGGTACCGGCGGGCTCGGCGGCATGGGCGGGGAGGGCGAACTGGACGGCCAGTAGCAGCGCAACCAGGGCGATTCGGGCGAGACGCATGGGCACATGGTGTGGGGGAGCGACCTTGACCGCTACCGTTTCCATGCTGGGTGAAAGCCGCTAAGCCATGGACTCAGTCCGGTACGCGGCCGCGGTCGGTGACCGGGACGTCCGGTGCGTACTGCGCGACGGCAGCCACGAGATCGTCGTACGGCATGGCACGTCCGATGACTTCGTGTGCGCCCGGCCACGGCCGGGACGGTCCCCAGGCCTTCGAGCTGCGTGGAAGGGCTTCGGCGTCGTGCAGCAGTACGACGAGGTACGGCTCCCACTCGTCGTCCTCAGCACTGCCGAGCGGCCGCTCGATCCGGCAGAGGCCGCGGACCTCGTCCCACCCGACCGTGCGTGGCTGCGCGCCGCCGAGATGCACACCAACGGCATCGATCGAGAGCAGTACGTCGTCCTCGTCCGCCTGCTGCCGCTCCTCCAGCGCAGTGATCGCGCCGATCGCCAGCAGGAACGGCATCCCGAGCGCGAAGATCAGCGGGCTGCCGCCCCAGGACAGCCAGATCGTCTCCAGCGCGTCGCGCACCGAGTTGCCCTGGGCACGCGCGATCACGACGGCCAGCAGTGTGATCAGCACCTCGGCCCCGACCAGCAGCGCACAGACGAGCAACATCGTCTTGGTGGTGCCCAGCCCATGTCGCTTGACGACAAACGGCTCCACACTTTGGTCAGGCGACATACACCGCATTGTCAGTGTTATCCGCCGAACGCACCAGCGCTCTCACGCATGTCTAATCACTTCGGCCCGAACGGTCGTCCGCAAGGATGAAATCCCCGTACAGAAGCCTGCGCGGACTTTGGCAGAGCCGGAGAGTCCGCAACAATCGGCTCATGTCCAACAGCACCGCGACACTCGCGCCCAAACGGCCGCCGCAACGGGCCGATGCCCGTCGTGCGCGGAAGAACGGCAAGTGGCGTCGAGGCTGGTTCATAGCGGTGCTGGCGATTCTCTCCGCGCTGCCGCTGCTCTTCCACCGCTGGGTGCCGAACACGTTCGGCAACATGGGCAGCCTCCTCGACACGTTCCTTCCGTGGGTGGGCGTCGCCGTACCGGTCCTCGGCATTGCAGCGCTGGTACGGCGTTCTGCCGTCGCCGGCGTGGCGCTGTTGCTGCCCGCAGTGGTGTGGGGCGGGATGTTCGGCAACCAGCTGATTCCGCAGTCGACCGGTGGTGCTTACGATCTGCGGGTGCTGTCGCACAACGTGGATGCGGCCAACCCGGATCCGGAGTGCACGGCGCAGGACCTGCTGACGGCCGACGCGGATGTCGTCGCGCTCGAGGAGCTGACGTCGGCGGATCTCAAGGTCTACAAGGCTGCTTTCGCGAAGACGTACCCGTATCAGGTGACGCGGGACACGGTCGCGCTCTGGTCGAAGTATCCGGTCGAGGAGAGCGAATCGGTCGACGTCGGGTTCGCCTGGACTCGGGCGTTGCGGGCCGAGGTTGATACCCCGGAGGGCAAGGTCGCGGTGTACGTCGCGCACCTGGCTTCGGTGCGGGTCGGGACCAGCGGATTCACGTCCGACCAGCGCAACAAGACGATCCGGGCCCTTGGCCGGCAGATCGCCGACGAGAAGCTGGCCGGCGTGATCGTGATGGGCGACTTCAACGGTACGGCGACCGACCGCAGCCTGGCGCCGTTGACCGCGGGGCTGCGCTCGGCGCAGGGCGCGGCCGGGCACGGGTTCGGGTTCACCTGGCCGTCGAGTTTCCCGATGGCGCGGATCGACCACATCCTGGTTCGCGGTGTCGAGCCCACCAAGGCGTGGGTGATGGCGCCGACCGGTAGCGATCACCGACCGGTCGTTGCCGAGCTAAAGATCTGACGCGATGCCTTGGCGGTAGGCGTAGCGGACCGCCTCGGCGCGATGCCGGGCGCCGATCTTCGCGAACGTGTTGTTGATGTGCGTCTTCACGGTCGCCTCGCTGATGAAGAGCTGGGCGGCGATCTCGGGATTGCTGAGACCGCGCGCGATCAGCCGGAGCACCTCGGTTTCGCGAGCGGTCAAACCGTCGGTGGTGGATGGCTCAGGAGCCAGACCGGCTACCAGCCGCCGGGTCACCTCGGGATCGAAGGTCGACTGGCCGGCGGCGGTTGAGCGCAGGGCCGCACCGATCTCGACGCGGCCGGCGTCCTTGGTCAGATAGCCCCGTGCTCCGGCCCTTAGCGCGGTCGCGATTGAGGCGTCATCGGCGTACGTAGTCAGCACCAGTACGGCGACCGCCGGGAACTCGGCGCTGATCCGGGCGGTCGCGTCGACCCCGTCGAGGACCGGCATCCGCAGATCCATCAGCACGACATCGACGTTGCCCTGAGCAACGAGGTCCACCGCCTCGGCGCCGTTCGCGGCCGCACCGGTGACCTCGATCCCGTCGATCAACTCGAGCAGCGCGACCAGTCCTTCGCGCATCACCTGCTGATCGTCAGCGACAATCACGCGGATCCGCTCAGTCATTCGGTACCTCCGCGATCACGAGCCAGTCGTCCCCGTCCGGCCTCGCCGTCAGCGTGCCACCCACCAGGGCCAGCCGCTCCCGCATACCGGTCAGCCCGAACCCTTCCCCGCTGGTCGGCCCGGCATTGCGAACCTCCAGCCGTACGGCGCCGCCGTACCGGAGGTTGATGCTGATCGCCGTGCCGGGTGCGTGCTTCGCAGCGTTCGTCAGTGCCTCGCGAGCCGTGTTCAGCAGTGCAACTGTGGCGGTCGAACCCAGCTTGGTGGGCATGCCGACGACAGTCAGGTCGACCGGCGCTCCGTGGTCCGCCTGGTGTTGTTCGGCGAGCGCCTGCACAGCGTCTGCGAGTTCGGGTACGTCGTCCGCGCGCAAGGCAGCGACCGCGTTCCGGGCCTCGGTCAGGCCCTGGACGGCCAGCCGGCGGGAACGTCGTACACGCTCGAGGGCACCGTCGACGTCGCGGCGTTCGTCGAGTAGTGCCTCGGCGACCTCGAGTTGCACGCTCAGGGCGCCGAGCGAGTGGGCGAGGACGTCGTGCAGGTCGCGAGCGATGCGTCCGCGTTCGTCGAGAGCCGCGGCCCGCGCACGTTCGCTCTGCGCGCGCCGGGTCTGCACGAGGAGCTCGCGGGTCTGGCGGACCTGGATCTCGTACTGCCTCCGGTTCAACCCGAACGCGATCAGGATCGCCGCCCACAGGTACTGCGTGAGGAGCCAGCTGTCGGTTCGGTCGAACCACCACATCGAGAGGCCGAAGCCGATCGCCACACCGATGCCGACGGCAAGGATCGGCCGGACGCCCGATCGGCTCAGGTCCACCACTACGAGGGTGGTGATCGCGACGAGGACCAGCACGAGTGCCTTGGAGTCCGGAACCCCCGCGATCAGCGAGCCGCCGATCGCGACCGTGACCAGCAGCGCGAGAGCGAGTCGCGGGCGGATGGTCATCAGGAGGGTGCCGGCCAGGGACGCGAGCAGGCCGGCGGCGAGCGCGAACCACACCCAGCGCTCCGCCGGTCGCGCCGTACCGAGGACGCCGACTGCCACCGCGGCCGTCATCGCCCGGCCGAGCCAGCCGCTCTCGCCGTGCATCGCGGTCCTGAAACTGCTCAACTGTGGCTGTACTCCTCGGCCTCGTGGTGGGCTTTGCCCTGGATCACCAGCGACTGGGTCAGCAGGTTCGCGCCCAGGCTCAGCATCAGAGCGCCACCGCCGGCGGTCGCCGCCGTACCGAGCAGGTGCCCGGCGCCCGCCAGCCCGAGGCGGATGACCAGATACGCCACCATGATGCCGAGTCCGGGGATGCCGAGCCGGAAGAAGACCTTCCCGGCGCGCCGCTGGACCTGGGCGACGCGGCCGGAAGCGTACCCGGCGGCCAGCGCGACGCCGACCCCGGCGACCAGCAGGACGAGGTCGGCCGGGCCGAGCTGGAGGTGCTTGCCGTACAGCTGGTAGATGCCGACCCCGCAGAGGATCAGCGGGCCGCGCCAGACGTCGGCGTCGGAGTTCTCCAGCTCCGACCAGGACAGCCTGCGGGCGATCACCGCGATGACGATCGCGATCACGACGAGAGCGTTGGGAAGGGTTCCGAAGGACATGCTCCGACGCTAAGTGGGTACCAACCTCCGGCAGGACCGTCCACGGGTGGAGATCCAGGTGGAGACGCGGGTCGCTGTCGGCTCTAGTTGAAATCAGGAGTAACGTTCCTGAGCGGTAACAACACTGTGCGTCACTTTATGAACCCGGAGGGCCGATGCTGCCACTTGACTCCGTCCTGAGACTCGACGCCACGGCGGTCGACTACGTCATCATCGCGACGTACTTCGTCTTCGTGCTGGGCATCGGGTACCTGGCCAAACGCGCGGTCTCGAACAGCCTGGACTTCTTCCTGTCCGGCCGCTCGCTACCCGCCTGGGTGACCGGTCTGGCCTTCATCTCGGCGAACCTCGGCGCGATCGAGATCATGGGGATGTCCGCGAACGGCGCGCAGTACGGGATGCCGACCGTGCACTACTTCTGGATCGGCGCGATCCCGGCGATGCTGTTCCTCGGTGTCGTGATGATGCCGTTCTACTACGGCTCCAAGGTCCGCAGCGTGCCGGAGTTCATGCTGCGCCGGTTCGGCAAACCCGCGCACCTGGTGAACGCGATCAGCTTCGCCGTCGCGCAGGTGCTGATCGCGGGGGTGAACCTGTTCCTGCTGGCCACCATCGTGAACGTGCTGCTCGGCTGGCCGATCTGGGTGTCGGTGATCGCGGCCGCGGTGATCGTGCTCAGCTACATCACCCTCGGCGGCCTGTCCGCGGCGATCTACAACGAGGTGCTGCAGTTCTTCGTGATCGTCGCCGCCCTGCTGCCGTTGACGATCGTCGGTCTGCACAAGGTCGGCGGGTACCAGGGCCTGATCGACAAGGTCACCGCGTCGAAGGGCGGCGCCGAGCAGTTGAGCGCCTGGCCCGGTAACGACCTGAGCGGCTTCAACAACAGCTTCCTCTCGGTGATCGGCCTGGTCTTCGGGCTCGGATTCGTGCTCTCGTTCGGCTACTGGACGACGAACTTCGTCGAGGTCCAGCGCGCGATGGCGTCGAAGAACATGTCCGCGGCGCGGCGCACCCCGATCATCGGTTCGTTCCCGAAGATGTTCATCCCGTTCATCGTGATCATCCCGGGCATGATCGCGGCGGTCGCCGTACCGGAGTTGCAGCAGTTCAAGCAGGCCGGTGGCACGGGTGGCAATGTCACCTACAACGATGCGTTGCTGCTGCTGATGCGCGACCTGTTGCCGAACGGCATGCTGGGCCTGGCGATCACCGGTCTGCTGGCGTCGTTCATGGCCGGTATGGCGGCGAACCTCAGCTCGTTCAACACGGTCACGACCTATGACTTGATCGAGCGGTACTTCGTGAAGGATCGCAGCGACGACTTCTATCTGCGGACCGGCCGCTGGGTGACGGTCGCCGGCACGGTGATCGCGATCGGTACGGCGGCGATCGCCTCCGGCTACAGCAACCTGATGGACTACCTGCAGCAGCTGTTCTCGTTCTTCAACGCACCGCTGTTCGCGACGTTCATCCTCGGTATGTTCTGGAAGCGGATGACCGCGGCGGCCGGCTGGATCGGTCTGGTCAGCGGTACGACGACCGCCGTGCTGGTGTTCATCCTGTCCGAGACCGGCGTGATCAACCTGCCCGGTCAGGGCGCGAGCTTCGTCGGGGCGGGCGCGGCGTTCGTGGTCGACATCCTGGTGAGCGTCGTGGTCAGCAAGGTCACCCGAGCCAAGGAGGAGTCCGAGCTGGTCGGGCTGGTCTATTCCTTGACGCCCAAGGAGCAGCGCACCGAGGCGGCCGGCGAGGGTGATCACGGGTGGTACCGCAAGCCGGTGCTGCTGGCCGGGATCTCGCTCGGCATGGTCATCGTCCTGAACATCGTCTTCGGCTGACGAGGGAGATTCTGATGGCAGAGAAGAAGGCCGGAGCATTCGACATCCGCGTGGTGATCGCGGCCCTGATCGGCTTGTACGGCGTGATCCTGACGGTTCTCGGCATCGTCGAGAAGCAGGCGGAGATCGACAAGGCCGCCGGGATCAACATCAATCTGTGGGGCGGAATCGCGATGCTGGTGTTCGCGGCACTGTTCGTCCTCTGGGCCCGGCTGCGGCCGATCGTCGTACCGGTCGAGGAGTAACCCAGTTCACATCTGCTCGTTGTGGGACCAGTAGCCCTAGTGGTCCCACAACGGAGGGTGTTTCGTGGCCGAACCCCGAAATTTGTCCAGACGGGTGTTCCTCGCCCGGATCGGTGTGCTGGGTGCGGCGCTGGGAGGTGGCGGGCTGCTCACGCGCGGCCTGCTCAACCCCGCTGATGCCGCGACGAACCCGTTGCTTCCACCCGCGGTGGACCTCGTCCGACCGGTCCTCGCGGCGCTCGCCCGCGACACCCTCAACGGCCTGACCGCCTTCGCGCTGCCCGGCCCGGACCAGTACTCCCGCACCCAGCGCGCCAGCAGCAGCACGCCTGGTGCTCTCGATGCGGGCGCGACGGACTTCATGATCAACGCCTTGGACAACTTCGTCCCGTTCCCGGACGCGTTGGCGCAACCGATCAGTGCCGCCCTGGTGACGGGCCTGGCCGACTCCGGTGTGAACCTGCCGGGTCTCGAAGTACTGCCGGCCGAGCTACGCAGTCTGGATCAGGCGTTCGCGGCGGTGCTGCAGAGCGACGAGGCGATTCCGCTGTCGTTCCCGATCGCCGGTCTGCTGAACCTGATGGCGACCCAGGTGAACCCGGCCGCCGTGAACGGTCCGCACCTGTCGCCGTTCGCGCGGCTCACGTACGCCGAGAAGGCGCGCGCGTTCGAGCTCATCGAGAAGACCGACTCGGATCTGGTCGCCTTGCTGGACGTGCAGTTCCCCGAGCCGCTGAAGGCATCGGTGTCCGGGCTCCTGAAGTTCGTCGGCGGCGCGTTGATCGAGTTCGCGACCTTCGGTGCGTACAGCGAGTACGGCGTACTGGATCGGTCCACGAAGACGCTGCGTCGGCGACCGGTCGGGTGGACGCTCACCGGCTATCAGCCCGACGGTCCGGTCGAGGGCTGGGACGACTTCATCGGCTACTACCAGGGACGCAAAGAGGTGCACGACTGATGCGCGACGTGATCGTGATCGGAGCCGGTGGTGGTGGACCGGTGGTCGCCAAGGAGTTGGCCGCGAAGGGCCTCGACGTCCTGCTGCTCGAGGCCGGGCCGCGGCACGCGAAGCCGCGGGAGGAGTGGTCGACGTTCGAGGAGGACGCGAACAACCCGCTGACCGGATACTTCCGGCTCGGCCCGACGGATCGTTCCAAGCCGGCCTGGTACCGGGAGTGGCCGCAGAACTCGTTCGTCTGGCAGTTATCCGGTGTCGGCGGGACAACGCAGCACTTCTACGGCAACTACCCGCGGGCGTATCCGGGAGTGTTCGCCGGGTATGAAGGTGCCGACCGCAACGAGTACGACGTCAACCACCGCTTCCCGTTCTCGTACGGCGAAATGGTCCCGTACTTCGAATGGGTCGAGGCGATCATGCCGGTCCAGACGGCGGCGATGGGGACCAAGGAGCAGCTGTTCTTCAAGGGTGCCGAGACGATGGGGCTCCCGGTTCAGACGACCAAGACCACGGTGAAGGCCTCGTATCGGCCGCAGGAGAACGCGATCCTGCAGCCGGGTGGGACTGCTGGTCGCACTGCCGACAAGAACCTGTTGAACTATCCGCAGGCGACCGGTTGCACCTTCTGTGGTTACTGCTTCCAGGGGTGCATGCGGCCGAAGGGGGCCCCGCGCAACCAGTACGCGAAGCGCTCGACGGACAACAGTTATGTGCCGATGGCGCTGACGGCCGAGGTCTGGTCCCGCGGCGGCAAACCGGCCGAGCTGATCGCGGATGCGTATGTGACCCGCGTGCACACCGAGACGAGGCAGGGCGTACTGACTGCGTCCGGGGTGACGTGGCGGGACAACGTGACGGGTGACGAGCACCGGGAGGACGCCCGGGTCGTCGTGATGTCGGGTGGGTGCACCGAGAACCCGCGGCTGTGGTTCAACAGTGGCCTGCCGAACCCGAACGGCTGGGTCGGCCGGGGCTACACCGACCACTTCTTCGACTGGATGATCGGTTCGTTCGACGACTACACCGGCAACCCCAAGGGAGTCGGATCGAGCGCGCGGCTGGACTACCCGCCGTACGGGGGTCTCGAGAACGTCGGGCTGCCGCCGGCACTGAACGCGTTTGCGGGGACGCTGTCGGATAGTGGGATCCGCGGGCAGTACAAGAACGGCCGTGGCCAGACCGGGCCGTGGGACGGGCCGGCCGGGCGGGTGATGGGGCCGGAGCTGAAGGAACTGGTTGCCGGTGGCATCGACAAGCTGCTGACCGTGCTGGTCATCACCGACGATGATGTCGAGGCCCAGAACCGGGTCACCACGTCGGCGCTGCCGGCCGACGAGAACGGGCCGATCCCGAAGGTCACCTTCCAGCAGCGGAAGCGAACGAAGCGGACCTTGAAGAACCGCGAGTTCATGGCACGAAAGGCGGCTGAGCTGCTGCGCGGAGCGGGCGCTAAGAAGGTCTACCGGATCGACTGGGCACCCCTCATCCTGCACGTCCAGTCCTCGATGCGGATGGGTGCCTCGGAGCACAACTCGGTGCTCGACCCCACCGGCGAGACCCGAGCCGTCAAAGGCCTCTTCGTCGCGGACAACTCGGCGCTGTCCAACGGCCTCGGTGGGCCCAACCCGACCCTCACCTCCCAGGCACTCGCCACCCGGACTGCCGAGAACATCTTCACGAAGTACTTCGGCGGCGACCCGTGGGTCCGCACGAGCGCTCCGGTCGTCTCGACGGATCCGCGGATCAGCGTGCGGTTGGGGGAGCTGGGGTTGTAGCTTTCAGCGGTCCTGTTCCTGGAGTGCTTCCAGGCACAGGGCCGCATGCCGGCGGACGACGTCGTACCGCGAGGTCAGACCGCGAGTCGCCTCCGCTGCCTCGTCGGCTGAGATCTCGCAGTAGCCGCGCCCAGGCTTGAGTTCGTCGGCGATCGCCTCCGGCCAGCGCTCGAGGGCCTCCTCCAGCGGACGGTAGTTCAACGGGAGCGGCGCGACCCGGAAGCTCGTGTACGGCGCGCAGATGGCGGTGACGACGACGTCGTCCGGAAGGCGGCCGATCTTGTCGACCACGAGATCCAGCCGGCCGAGGAACGCCAACGCCCGGGCGGTCCACGCCTGATCCGCGCCACCGAGCCGGGTCAGGGCTGTGTCCAGCGCCTGGGTCACGCTGTTGTCGGCCAGACCGATCTCACCTAGCAGCTTGGCTGCCTGCCACGCCTGGCCCTCGACGCCGAGCCGCGCGACCAGGCCGGGCGCCGCCGCCTGGCCCAGGAGGCGCAGTGCCTCCTCGGCCGCCTCGCTATCGATAGGCCCGCTGAACGAGCCGAGCCGGGACACGAAGTAAGCGGCGCGCTCGGATTCCGGAAGCGCCGCAACGCGCGCCACCTCAGCGGCCCGTACGTCGAGCTCGGGGAAATGCCGGCCGACCTCGCTCGGAGTGAGCACGTGCCGGACGAGTAGTTCGTGGTGCTCGTCGTCGATCACCAGCACCAGGAACTCCGGGCCGACGACGCCGCTCGTCCGCAGACGCGTCCGGACCTCCCGGCAGACCCGGACGAGCATCATCAGATACCTCTGAAACGTCGACTCCCAGTGTGACGTCCGCTCCCGGCAGGCTTCGGCGGTGAGCGCCTCCTCCCACCGCTGAGCCTCAGCCAGCCAGTCGTCGTCAAGGTGATCCCAGTCGAACATGCTCCACCGAACATCCGGCTGCTCCTCGAGCGGATGCTGGTTGAGCGCCTCGACACTGTTCATCCCGAGGCTCGGCCGCGAGATCACGCCGCGCTCCTCGCGATAGATGCCGCCCAATGCCGCGGCATAGAACTGTTCGTCACGGTGTGCGAGGAGGGCCGAGCGGATGGCAGCCTCCAGCGCGTCGGTCAGTTCCCGCTCGAAGGTGGCCCAGTCGAAGGATGCGGTCACGCAGACATCCTGGCATCCAGCTGGCTCCTCGCTGGAGAGAGTGTGACCCAACGGCCGAACCGCGTTCACCTACTGGGGACCTCGGACACCCGATCAGATGTCCGAGTTCCCCAGGAGATGACCGCAGTACCTCCGGTTCACCTGCACGCGGCGCAGCAGAGCGCCGACGGGCAATCACCCACACATCGGACAGGAGAACCACCACCCACGGATGGGTCAGAAGGTGGGGTTTCTTGAATTGATCTGAACCGGGTGGGGGATCCGTCCGTGTGGTGGGGGAAGAACGTCATGTTGCTCCATCACAAGGGGATTCTGATGTCTGTTCGCAAGTTCGTGCTGCCTGTTTTCGCTGCTGGGGTTGGGATTGCGGTGGTTGTTGCGGGGGTTGCCTTCGCTCACGACGATCCGCAGGGGGTGCAGCCGGATCAGGGGCATGCCGGTCATCACGCTGCGGCTGGTGGGGCGGCGGTTACGGCGACGGGTTACCAGACCAGCTCGAAGGCGGCTGCGGTGTACTTCGCCGCGGGGTTGAGTGGGCGTAACGAGGTGCCGGCTGGTGCTGGTGATCCGGATGGCCGGGCGATGGCCGTCGTACGGGTCAAGGGGGATCAGGTTTCGTATGCCGTGCGGTGGCAGAACATCACGGCACCGAAGGCGTTCCACATTCACCAGGGTGTGGCTGGTGCGAACGGCGGTGTGAAGGTCGACTTCCTCGGCTCGGACATTCCGGCTGGTGTGCAGGCGATCACCGGGAGCGTGAAGGTCACGGACTCGGCGCTGCTGGAGTCGATCCGGACGAACCCGGCCGGGTTCTATCTGAATCTGCACACGGCTGAGTTCCCCGCTGGTGCGGTGCGCGGCCAGTTGCATACGCTCAAGCGGGCCGTCGACCTGAACGGCGTACTGAACGGAAGTATCGCGGACAATCTGCAGTCGGTTGCCGACGGCAAGCAAGAGGTGCCCGGTCCGAAGCCGGTCGGTGATCCGGACGGGCGGGCCGCGTGGCTGATGCAGGCAGCGGGGGACAAGGTGTCGTTCGCGACGGTCTGGAGCGGGATCGGCGCGCCGACCAACGGGCACATCCACTCCGGAGCGCGCGGGGTGAACGGACCGGTGGTGGCCGATTTCTTCGCCGATGCGGACGGACTGCCTGCTTCGGTGACGGGGGTTGCCGGTACGGCGACCGTGGGTGCTGACCTGGCCGGGCAGATCGCCAAGGACCCGGCGGCGTTCTACACCAACCTGCACACGGCGGAGTTCGCCGGCGGTGCGGTGCGCGGGCAGTTGGCGAAGAACAAGAGTGGTCAGCCGCGGGCCGTGCAGGCCGCGGTGGTCGGTGGCTCGCAGATCTACCGGTGTGCAGCCCAGCCTGGTGGTGGGTTCGCCTTCGGCCAGTTCGGGGTTGCCGCCGTACTGCGGGACGGGATCCTGCACTCGTTCGCCAAGCCGGTCGACGGCCCGCCGCAGTGGATCGCACCGGACGGTACGGCGGTCACCGCCACGCTGGTCACCAAGTCGGCGAACGGCGACGGCAACATCCCGGAGTTGCTGCTGGATGCTCGTCAGGTCGGCGGTCGTAGCGGAATCCTCGCGGACACCACCCAGATCCTGCGACTGAACACGGTCGGCGGAGTCGCGCCGGCGGGCAGCTGCGACCTGGAGACCCAGGCCGTCGTGTCGGTGCCGTACCAGGCTGACTACCTGTTCCTCGGATAACCGTGTCCGTTTGACGAACATGCGCGTCCGGTCGGGTCCTGCCGACCGGACGCTGCTTTTCGTAGTCTCGAAGTACCCGAACAGGAGGAACTCCGAGATGACGATCACCTCTGACAGGCCCGAGCTGTCATCGCTGGCACAGCAGTACGCCGCCGACGGCTTCGTGCTCGTGAAAGGCCTGCTCAGCAAGGAAGAGGCGGCGTACTATCGCGGCCGCAGCCACGACTTGCTGGCGCAGCTGAACCGGACGGACGACCCGACCTGGCAGTCCGCGATGGGCCTGGCCGACGGCGCCACCCGGCTGCAGCATCTGCACGACGCGCAGTTCTACGACGCCGAGTTCGCGAAGCTGCTGGTCGACCCGCGGTTCACCGACGTGGCCGCTGCGGTGATGGGCGTGGACAACGTCCAGCTGCACCACACCAAGCTGTTCGTGAAGCCGCCGGAGAACGGTTCGCCGTTCCCGCTGCACCAGGACCACCCGTTCTTCCCGCACAAGTACCACCGGGTCGGGGCGGCGATCTTCCACTTCGACGACGCGCCGATCGAGAAGGGCTGCGTCCGGATCATCCCGGGCAGCCACAAGTCCGGACCGCGGGAGCACGACCCGGAAGGGTCCTTCCACCTGACTGACGTGCCGTTCGATGCGGCGACACCGCAGCCGGCCGAGGCGGGCGACGTATTGTTCTTCACCTACTTGACCGTGCACGGCTCCGGTGTGAATGTGAGTGACGAGCCCCGGACCACCTGGCTGATCCAGTACCGCGACCCGGCGGACCCGCCGACGGTCAAGACCCACGAGTGGTCACTCGGTCAGGGCATGATGCTGCGTGGAGTCGACCCCACCGGCAGGAGCAATGTTTGACGCTCGCGCAGGTCGCTGACGCGGACCGTTTCGTCGACCTCGCCGGACTGCTCGAGTCCTGCGAGGTCGACGGGTTCCGCGCGGACTTCCTGAGCTGGGGGCACTACCAGCCGGAGTACTGGCGCAACTACTGGCACACGCACTCGTTCCACGAGGTCTGCCTCGCCTACTCCGGCTTCGGCCGCTTCAACAACGGCACTGCCCAGTACGACGTGGCGCCGGGCTCGGTGTTCCTCGCACGGCCCGGTGACGTCCACGAGATCGAGTCTTCGCGTGTAGAGCCGTTGGGGATCGCTTTCTGGGGCTTCACGTTCCGCCCGGGTTCCGACGTACCGGGATGGTGGTCCGGACTCACGCGAGCCGACGGACCCGTCATGTCGGACCGCGTTGGCACTCTGCCCGCTCTGATCACCGCACTCACTACTGAGGCCGCGGCACCAGTTTCCGGCTACAGCGCCGTACTGGGTGCTCTTGGTGGCGCTCTGGTTCTTGAGACGGCCCGTGCGTTCGCACTCGACGATGACCTGGCCGTCGAGCCGGTACGACGCGACCGCGGCCTGCTGGTGGTCGAGGCGATGCAGCGGCACCTGCGCGACAACCTGTCCCGGCCAATCACGGTCAGAGACGTGGCGGCCGTCGTACACCTGTCTGAGCGACATGCGGAGCGCCTGTTCACGCAGCAGACCGGTACGTCGATCATGGCAACGCTCTGGCGCCTCCGCCTCGAACTGGCCGCCCAGCTGCTACTGGACCCAGCGCTCACAGTCACCGAGGTGGCGCGAGCCTGCGGTTACTCAGACGTCCGCCCGTTCTCCACCGCCTTCAAACGCCACTACGGCCGCACCCCGGGCGAACACCGCCGGTCCGGCGGGACAGAGTTCGTGTAGAGCATGGAAAGGCCGGCACAGCGCGGGGTCGACACCGCGCTGCACCGGCCGCCTGTGGGGATCAGAAGGAGATGTTCTCGGTGCTGTCGGCGCGTAGCACGGACTGCTGCTGGAACTTCTTCTCGTAGAGGTCCCGGATCTCCTCGATCTTCTTGCTGCTGGCCTCGGCGCCGTCGACCGGGTAGACGATGATGAGGACCTTCGAGCGCTCCTTGACGATGCGCGTGTCCTGCTTCCACTGGCCCTGGCCGGACAGCACGGTGAGGCCGTCCGGGAAGCGCGGAGTGATGGTGGAGTCCACGAACTTCTGGAACTGGTAGTCCGACACGTCCGGGCCCGGCTTGTCGGTGCCGAAGAAGAGCTCGGTGCGGACCCAGGTGTCGCCGGTCAGCTTCACAGTGCTCGAAGCCGGGCTCGAAGCCGGCTTGTCGTCGGACTGCAGCGCGACCGCGGCCGGAGTGGCCAGCGCGGTCAGCACGAGTGCGGCGGTGGCGGCGGTCTTGCCCAGGTGCTTCATGTGGTGCGTTCCCCCTACGTCGTGGCGATTGGTTACGACGCTAACTACGGAAACCGCCCCGCTGCCGGTTCTCGCGCCCGCTCTGCCCGGCCGACCAGCGAGATCTGCCTCATCGTCCGATCACGGAACGTAGTCGAACGACATCTGGACAGCCCGAGGTGACGTTGCTCCAATGCACTCAGATGTTCCGCCCTATTCCCTGGAGGGACTATGAGGACTCGACTCGGCCGCATCATCGGCACCTGTGTGCTGACTCTGGGACTCGCGTTCACACCCGCTCTGACGGCCAGTGCCATCACCGGTGGGCAACCGGACGGCAACGCCCATCCGAACGTCGGCGTGATCATGTTCTACCAGCCTGACGGACGCTTCCGCTGTACGGCGTCCCTGGTGTCGCCGACCGTCCTGGTGACTGCTGCGCACTGCACGCTGGGCACCCTGGGCAAGACACTGATCACGTTCGACTCGGTGATCGCTCTGCAGCCGCCGTCTCCGTTCCCGGTGGCCGCCGACCCGGCCAAGGGCTACACCCAGGCTGAGCTCGAGGCGGCCGGCTACAAGTCCGGTACGGCGTTCTCGCACCCGAAGTACTCGGACTTCACCGACCTGGCCAACTGGAACGACGTCGGCGTGATCGTGCTCGACCGGCCGGTCACGAACCTCGCGCCGGTGAAGATCGCGCCCGCCAACTATCTGAACGTCTACCAGCAGCCCAAGCTGAACAGCACGATCTTCACGTCGGTCGGCTACGGCACCGAGGTCCGCAAGGCAGACTCCGGCCCGCAGAAGCCCACGCCGATGTCGTACCCGCTGCTGCGCCGCTGGGCCGAGGAACCGGGTCAGAAGCTCACTCCGCAGATCCTGCAGGTGAACGGCAACGAGCACGACAACCGTGGCACCGGCGGCACGTGCTTCGGTGACTCCGGCGGCCCGACCTTCCACGGCAGCTACCAGGTGACCGTGACGAGCTACGGCTACACCCAGAACTGCCGGTACCTCGACGGCCTCCAGCGGATCGACATCCCCGTCGTACAGGACTGGCTGAAGACTTTCGGCGTACCGATCGGCTGACGTCCTGAGCTCCCGGTGCCGCGACCGTCAAATCCGGCGCGGCACCGGTGCTATCCTGGCGTCATGCGAGTGAGCCTGCTCCTTAGTTAGCCGTACCGGCATCCAGGCGCTTCCAGCGTCGGCCCGTACGGCGTCCCCTCCTGAGTGAGGGGCTTTTTCATTTAGGGACACAGTCGTTTATAGGCTCAACACAGACACGAGCGGGAGAGTAGGACCGTGAGCGAGCAGGTGGAGGACGCCCCCATCGACCGGGGTGGCTACGACTTCAACGCGATGCAGGCCAAGTGGCGTCCGGTGTGGGAGAAGCTGGACCCGTTCAAGGCGAAGGACGACGGCTCGGCCGAGCGGCGCTACGCGCTCACGATGTTCTCCTACCCCTCCGGCGACCTGCACATGGGCCACGCCGAGGTGTTCGCGCTGCACGACGTGCTGTCGCGGTACTGGTTCCAGCAGGGGTACGACGTACTGAACCCGATCGGCTGGGACTCGTTCGGGCTGCCGGCCGAGAACGCGGCCATCAAGCGCAACGAGCACCCGGCGACCTACACCTACGCCAACATCGAGGTCCAGGCGGAGTCGATCCGCCGGTACGCGATGAGCTTCGACTGGTCGAAGCGGCTGCACACGTCCGACCCGGAGTACTACCGGTGGACGCAGTGGCTGTTCACGCGGTTCTACGAGCGTGGGCTGGCCTATCGCAAGGCGTCGTACGTGAACTGGTGCCCGAACGACCAGACCGTGCTGGCCAACGAGCAGGTCGTGCAGGGGCGGTGTGAGCGCTGCGGGTTCGAGGTCACCAAGCGTGAGCTGACCCAGTGGTACTTCAAGACCACCGAGTACGCGCAGCGGCTGCTGGACGACATGGACCAGCTGCAGTGGCCCGAAGAGATCCTGCTGCAGCAGCGCAACTGGATCGGCCGCTCCGAGGGTGCGTTCGCCGAGTTCCAGGTAGAGGGCCGCTCTGAACCCATCCGCGTGTTCACCACACGTCCGGACACGCTGTTCGGCGCCACCTTCCTGGTGGTCGCCCCGGACGCCAAGCTGGCGGCCGACCTGGTCACGCCGGAGCAGCAGGGCGCCTTCGACGAGTACCTGCGGGCTGTCAAGGCGACCACCGAGATCGAGCGGCTGAGCACCGACCGGGACAAGACCGGTGTCTTCCTGGGTTCGTACGCCGTCAACCCGGTCACCGGGCAGCGGATCCCGATCTGGGCGGCCGACTACGTGCTGGCCGACTACGGCACCGGCGCGATCATGGCCGTGCCCGGTCAGGACAGCCGGGACTGGGAGTTCGCCGAGAAGTTCGACCTGCCGATCATTCGCACCGTGCAGCCCGAAGAGGGCTTCGACGGTAAGGCGTTCACCGGGGACGGACCGGCCATCAACAGCTCGAACGCCGAGCTGAAGCTGGACGGGCTGGAGGTCGCCGAGGCCAAGTCGCGGACCATCGACTGGCTGGAGGAGAAGGGCCTGGGCGAGCGGACGATCAACTTCCGGCTGCGCGACTGGCTGCTGAGCCGGCAGCGTTTCTGGGGTGCGCCGATCCCGATCATCCACTGCCCCGCGTGTGGCGAGGTGCCGGTTCCGGACGACCAGCTGCCGGTGGAGCTGCCCGACCTGCGTGGTTCGGACCTGTCGCCCAAGGGCGTCTCCCCGCTGGCCGCGGCCCGGGACTGGGTCGAGGTCGCCTGCCCGAAGTGCGGTGGGGCTGCTGAGCGCGACACCGACACGATGGACACCTTCGTCGACTCCTCCTGGTACTTCCTGCGCTACCTGTCGCCGGAGTACACCGAGGGTCCGTTCGACCCGGGCATGGCCGACCGCTGGATGTCGGTCTACCAGTACGTCGGTGGCAAGGAGCACGCCGTACTGCACCTGCTGTACGCGCGGTTCTTCGTCAAGGCGCTGCACGACATGGGCCTGCTGAAGGTGGTCGAGCCGTTCACCCGGCTGCTGAACCAGGGCCAGGTCATCAACCAGGGCAAGTCGATGAGCAAGTCCCTGGGCAACGGGGTGAACCTGGGCGACCAGCTGGATGAGTTCGGCGTCGACGCGGTCCGGCTGACGATGGTGTTCGCCGGTCCGCCGGCCGACGACATCGACTGGGCCGACATGTCGCCGGGTGGTGCACTGAAGTTCCTGCAGCGGGCCTGGCGGGTGGCCGGTGCGGTCGAGTCCCCGGTCGGGACCGATCCGGCCGGTGGCGACGTCGCGCTGCGCCGGGTCACCCACAAGACGGTGGCGGACGCGTCCGAGCTGATCGACTCGATGCGCTTCAACGTCGTGATCGCCCGGATCATGGAGCTGGTCAACGCCACTCGCAAGGCGATCGACTCCGGCCCCGGTGCGGCCGACCCGGCAGTGCGGGAGGCGGTCGAGGCGACCGCGATCCTGCTGAGCCTGGTGGCGCCGTACACGGCCGAGGAGATGTGGGAGGAGCTGGGTCACGAGCCGACCGTCGCCAAGGCGGGCTGGCCGAAGGTGGACCCGGCGCTGCTGGTCGACGACACCGTGACTTGTGTCGTCCAGATCGCCGGCAAGGTGAAGGATCGGCTGGAGGTCGCGCCGGACATCACCGACGCCGAGCTGGAGCAGCTGGCTCTGGCCTCGGAAGCGGTCCAGAAGGCGCTGGACGGCCGCGGTACCCGCAAGGTGATCGTGCGGGCGCCGAAGCTGGTCAACATCGTTCCTGCCTGATCTTGTTGGGGTGCTGATGGACTCCGAGCTGATTGACCTTCGGACCGGGACTCGTGAGGTCGTTCTCGACCTCACGAGCCGGTGCGAGGAGTACGTCGCCGGTCGTGGCGACGGCCTGTTGCATGTCTTCGTGCCGCATGCAACGGCCGGAGTGGCGATCCTGGAGACCGGCGCTGGGAGCGATACCGACCTGCTCGCGGTGCTCGAGGAGCTGCTGCCGCGGGACTTCGGGTGGCGGCACCGGCACGGGACACCCGGCCACGGCCGGGACCACGTGCTGCCGGCGATCATCCCGCCGTACGCGACGATTCCGGTGCTCGACGGGCGGCTGACTTTGGGGACCTGGCAATCCATATGCTTTATCGATACAAACATTGATAATCCGGAGCGGCAGGTTCGGCTGTCATTCCTGGCCGGTTAACTGATCGCTTAGCGCGTTGTTGGTGGTTACGTTACGTAGGCGAAACACGAGTCCGATTGAATGACCCGCATGGCAGCCATCGACACCCTCCGGGACCTCGGCACCGAGCTGCTCCTGCGGGCGACCCAGGGGATCTGCGACGGCAGCCGGCTGAACGCGGAATCCGGTCACGCGGACGCATTGGCCCGCCTTGACGATTGGGCTGGCGTTCTCTCGCTCTATGCCACCGAAAATGAATCCTCTTCGGTTCGGGCGAGCGCCTGACCGCTTTTGTGATTGCTCAGCAATTGCGCGCTTGACCATAATCTCGTTGCTGTCGCCAACAATTCGGTGTGATGTGGGCCGCATCCCGCACGCCGGGCAGACCCGACGCGAACGCTCCGCTCAGGCTATGTTGTGTCGGGAACGTTTGGGGGTGACGGGCTTTGTCGGACACGGATGGCCGAGGTCGGAACATTGCCGACCTCCTGCTCGACCTGAGGGTTCAGGCTGGTCTCTCCCAGGAGGAGCTGGCCGAGCGCGCGGGTCTGAGCGTGCGGACGATCCGCGAGCTGGAGGCCGGCCGGGTGGCCCGTCCCCGCAAGGACTCGGTCCGGCTGCTCAGTGAGGGCCTCGACCTGGGTCCGACGGATGCGGAGCGCTTCCTGGCCGCCGCCGGACACGGCGTCGTTGCGCGGCCTGTTGTCTCGGTCGCCTCGATTGCCCCGGTTGCTCCGAGCCGTCTGCGCTGGCGTGGCACGCGCCCGATCCCCGACGGTCTGGTCGGCCGCGAGGACGAGCTGGTCGAGCTCGAGGCGTTGCTGCGGCAGAACCGGCTCGTCACGCTGGTCGGCCCGGGCGGTGTCGGCAAGACCGAGCTCGCGCTCGCTGCGGCTGACCGGTTCTCCGGGGCCGATACGACGGTCGTGGTGGTCGACCTGACCACGGTTCAGCGCGATGCCGCCGTACCGTCGGCGATCCTGGATGCGTTCGGGACAGCGCCCGGTACGTCGGATCTGGACGACGTACTGTCCGGTCGGCAGCCGGGTGATCTGGTGATTGTCGAGGACAACGCCGAGCACGTTCTGGACGGGGTGGCCACGGTCGCCAACCGGATGGTGCGGAGCTTCCCCGGGATCGGCGTGCTGGTCACGTCCCGGATCCCGCTCGGGTTGCCCGACGAGGTGGTTCGCCGGGTGCAGGTGCTCGGCGTCCCGTCGAACGACGAAGACTTCGCGGAGATCGCGGCCAGCCCCGCGGTGGAGATGTTCAGCCGGCGGGTGACGCGAGTCCGGCCCGACTTCAAGCTGACTCCGGACAACGCTCGTACCGTGGCTCGCCTGTGCCGGCGGCTGGACGGCCTGCCGCTCGCGCTGGAGCTGGCGGCCGCGCGGGCCGGGTCGCTGTCGGTGGAGACCATCCTGGCGGCGCTGGACGACCGGTTCCGGCTGCTATCCGGACCGCGCCGGTTCGGGGCGCCGCATCAGCGCACGCTGGCCGACACGATCGCCTGGAGTGTCGACGCGCTGTCGGATCCGGCGCGTCAGTTGCTGTATCGCGCTTCGGTCCTGGGGTCGCCGTTCACGCTCGACGCCGTGGTGGGGGTGTGCACGGGTTCGCCGATCGACGCGGCCGACGTGCCGATGCTGCTGGCTGAGCTGGTGGACAAGTCGCTGCTGCAGCCGGTCCACGAGTTCGAGCAGCTGTACGGCGCTCGCTACAAGATGCTGGAGACGATCCGGGAGCACGCGTATGCGGGGCTGTCCTCGCAGGGCGACGACCTGACGGACTTCCAGGACCGCGCGGTCGAGTGGTGCACGAAGTACGTCGCCGGGCTCGAGGGCGCGTGGTCCTCACCGGACCGTGACCGGCGCTACCGGGCCGCGAATGCGAACTCGGCACTGTTCGAGGTGGCGCTGGATCGCGCGGCGGTGCTCGCGCAATGGGATGTGGCTGCGCGGATCGTGCTCGGCTTCCGGATCGCGTGGCAGTACCAGGCGAGCGTGGCCGAGAGTGGCATCCGCTGGGCGACCGTGTGCGCGGACAACGTCAGCGACAAGGAGGTCGGCGGGATGCTCCGGGCGATCGCCGGGCGCTTGTCCAACCTGACCGGTGACGTGCACGAGGCCCGGCGGCACTACGGCGAGGCGCGGCAGTTGATCCCCGGTGAGACGGAGATGGGTCTGGTGGCCCGCGGCGGCTGGGTCTCGTCCGGCTCGCATTTGCTGGACACCCAGAGCCTGGCCGAGATCCCCGCGCTGGTCGAGGACGCTCGCAAGCACGGCGACGTACAGAGGTCAGCGACGGTGCAGGCGATCTGTGGGCTCGCATTGCTGCGCTGGGGCCGTCTGCCGGAGGCTAAGGAGCTCCTGCTGGCCTGGGAGGCCGCACTGGTCAACCCGGGCGTGTATCCGGACGAGATCGCGTACATGGCGCTCAGTCGGGTCGAGCTCGAGCTTGGGGACGTGGCCGAGGCGCGGCGCTGGGCGGAACTCGCCCGCGAGGTCCAGGCCTCCGACGACCCCGAGCGGACCAAGGTGGCCGGCTGCGTGGCCATGGTCGAGTTCCACGACGGCCGGTACGACGAGGCGCGCAGACTGCTCGATGAGGCCGAGGCCGACATCCGGGGCCACCGGGGGTACTTCGACTACCTGGTGATGCTCTACCGCAGCCGGCTGGCCCGGGCGGCGGGGGAGCCGGAGCAGGCGCGGGTCTGTATCCGGGACGCGGTCAGCCGGCTGCTGGCCGAAGGCCGGGTCGTCTACCTGCTGCAGGTCCTGCCGGAGGCAGTGGCTGTTATGCATGCTGTGGGCAAGACAGTTGAGGCAGACGCGCTGTGCGGGGAGCTGCTGGCCTGGCAGCGCACGATGGACCCGCCGATGCTGCCGACCGCCTGGGCGGTCCTGCAGGAGTCCTGCGAGAGCGCGTCCGCGGCTACCGGTTGGCCGGAGCCCGATCCGGCCGCCGCCGTACAGCGGCTGGCTGCCGACGTACTCGCGGCCCTTTCCTGACGCTGAATCGGTAAAGCTGCCGGGTAACTGCCGGTTGTTCTGCCTCGTCCGGACATAGCTGCCCAGACGAGGATTACAGCCGTAGGGCAGGTTCCACGCAGCAGAGTCCGACACCGAGCGGCACAGGGCAGACGAAGGGCAGGTGATCCGTGTGAGGCCACGGAAGCTTGCTGGTCAGCCGTCGAGCTCGGAGAAGGCGACGCGGAGAGTATCCGGCGGCCGGACGGTGGGGGCGCCGACCGGCTGTCGAGAGCTCCGGGGTGCTGCGACGTGCGGATCTGTCCTGCTCGAACCGGTTGCCGTGCACCGTCAGGGCACCGCACCCGGGGCGAGGTCCCAGCAAACGGAAAGGCACACGACACAGGGGACGAGTGCCGGTCCGGCTGATACGGGGAAGCTGGTGGGTCTGGTCACCCGCCAGTGGATTGGCCGCTGGGGCCTCCCGGGACCTCGACGAGCTCGCGGTCGGACCGGATCGATACCGATCCGGCACGGGGAGTAGCTCGGCGAGGCACGGACTTGGCTGACATCCAGGGGGAGTCAGCACAGAGTGAGGTGAAGGCTTCCGGAGGGGTGAGCCTTCACCTCACTTGGTCTGTAGCGCCGCCGCTTTGTCGAAGGCATAGCCGACCATCCAGGTGGGCCGGAGCCGCGCGTAGACGATGTCGTCGGCCCAACTCGAGGGCGAACTGCCGTA
Organism: Kribbella albertanoniae; assembly: GCF_004348455.1. GTDB lineage: Bacteria > Actinomycetota > Actinomycetes > Propionibacteriales > Kribbellaceae > Kribbella > Kribbella albertanoniae. The sequence continues at coordinate 1,566 of NZ_SMKA01000078.1, read as the reverse complement.
GTGCGCCACCAGATGCGCCTCGATCTCGTCGAAGTCCGGATGCTCGGGCGTCAGGAACTCCACCTGACCATGGCTGAACACGCCGATCCGCTCGCCGTCGACGTACGAGATGCTGGCCGCCGGTCTGACCTTCAGATGGCGGGCCTTGGCCGCCGATCCAGCGGTGGTGAACACCCACCGCGCATGCAGGAAGTGCCCGTCGACCGCGCTGATCCGCGGCTCATGGTTCTTGGTGATGGTGGCCAGATTGAGCGTGCGCATGCCGGTCAGCGCCCGCACCAGCTCCTCGGCATTCAGCTGCCGCTCGTCCGTGATGATGTTGCGCAGATGCTCCGTCGACCGCCCGATCGAGGCGTCCAGAAGCTCCTGCAACCCGCTGACTTCCTCCGGTGTTTCCCTCATCTTCCTGATCCTGACACCGCGCGCCGACAAAAACTCTCCGGTAACCTCGCTGCATGTCAGCCCGCGTGCACGTCGTCACCGACTCCACGGCCGGGCTGTCCACGCACGAGGTGCTCAAGCACGGCCTGACCGTCGTACCGCTCCAGGTCGTGATCGGCGGGACGTCGTACGACGACGGCGCCACCTCGGCCGACGCGGTCGCCGAAGCGCTCAAGACCTTCACCCCGGTCTCCACCAGCCGCCCCGCGCCTCAGACCTTCGCCGACACGTACGCCGCCTGCGCCGCGGCCGGGGCCGAGTCGGTGGTGTCGATCCACCTCTCCGGCGACATGTCCGGCACCTTCGAGGCCGCGATGATCGGCGCCAAGGAGTCCCCGATCCCAGTCCGCGTCGTCGACTCCCGCTCCCTCGGCATGGGCCTCGGCTTCCCGGTCCTCGCCGCAGCCGCCACCGCCGCCGCGGGGGAGGACCAGGCAACCGTCGAAGCCGCCGCCCGGGCCCGCATGTCCACCATCTCGTCGTACTTCTACGTAGACACCCTCGAATACCTCCGCCGCGGCGGCCGCATCGGCGCCGCCCAAGCCCTCCTCGGTACGGCGCTCGCCGTCAAACCCCTCTTGACCATCAAAGGCGGCCGCATCGTCCCCCTGGAGAAGGTCCGCACCTCCAGCCGCGCCATCGCCCGCCTCGCCGACATCGCCGTCCAACGAGCCGGCGAAGCCCCGGTCCAGATAGCCGTCCACCACCTCGGCAACCTGGCGAAAGCCCAAACCCTCGCCGACGGGCTCACCGAACGCCTCCCGCTTGCCGAGGCAATCGTCCTCCGTGAGGTCGGCGCCGTGATCGGCGCCCACGTGGGCCCCGGCCTCCTAGCAGTCGTCGTCTCGCCTCTCTAGGCGCCCCTCGCGCTGGGGGAGTTTTCCACAGCTTGCGGATTGGTCCTCCGGAGGCTTCGGAAACTCGTACCTTCTCTGTCGACAACACCGCGCTCAGCGGCCTCGACCGGAGGAGAGTGACCACCCATGCCCGGCTGGATCCCCGAACCCACCCGCCTCCGCGACACCCGCTGGACCCTCTCCGCCCGCCACGTCCTCGTCCTCGCGGCCGTTCTGCTCATCGGCCTCGGCTGGGCCGGCTGCACGGTGATCCGCGCCCGCCCAAGCC
>NZ_SMKA01000077.1 GCF_004348455.1 Kribbella albertanoniae | reverse complement strand
GATCTGATGGTGGACGTCTGCAACGTCAAGCCAGCCGGGCGGTAACGCAAGCGGCACCTCGGGTGCATCAACGCCTCATCCAGAAGCGCCGACCTGAGGAAGGTAGACCAGTGAGCTTGTGGGTTCTCTACCCTCATGCGGGTGCAGAACCCGCAACCTCATGGGTGAACCCACCAAATGCAGCCGGCGGTTCGGTCCCCGATGTCACGACGGGTGAGCTGGGTCAGTCGGGGAGCATGGGGACGGTTAGGCCTTGGTCTCGGCCTAGGAGGATGCCTCGGGTGATGGCGTTGGTGCCGAACTTGTCTTTGACCTGGTCGAGGGCTGCGTCGAGTTCGTTGTTGGCGGCTTTGTCGAAGGGGAGGGCTAGTTGCTGGGCTGCTTCGTTCTCGAGGTTGCCGACCGAGATGCCGATCATGGTGAGGCCTTGGGTGCTGATCAGGGGCTGGGCGGCGGCGAGCAGGGCGCGCGCGGTGATCAGGATGGCGCGAGTCTGATCTGTTGCCTGAGGCAACGTGTGGGACCGGGTGGCGCGGGTGAAGTCGTCGAAGCGGAGGCGCAGCGTGACAGTGCGGCCGGAGCGGCCGGCTGAGCGCATCCGGCGGGTCACTCGGTCGACGAGCCCGGTCAGTACGGCGTCCAGCGTGGCCGGCGACTTCCGCGACCGCCCCAGTGCGCGTTGCGAACCGATTGATCGTCGTCGTCGCCCGACCTCGATCGGCCGTGGATCGCGGTTGTGGGCGAGCGCATGCAGGTGCCGCCCCGAGGCCCGCCCGAGCATCGCGACCAGCGCGGCCTCCGGCAGTTGAGCGACGTCACCGACCTTCGTCAGACCGCGCGTCCGCAGCTTCTCCGCGGTCACTTCACCCACACCCCACAACCGCGAAACGTCCAGCGGATGCAGGAATTCCAGCTCGTACGCCGGCGGCACCTCGAGCAGCCCGTCCGGCTTGGCGATCCCGCTCGCCACCTTCGCCAGGAACTTCGTCCGCGCCACCCCGACCGTGATCGGCAGCCCCACCCGCGCCAGCACCTCGGCACGCAATCGGCGCGCGATCTCCACCGGCGTACCGGAGATTTTCGCCAGGCCGCCGACGTCGAGGAACGCTTCGTCGATCGACAGCCCCTCGACCAGCGGGGTGGTGTCCTCGAACACCTTGAAGACCGCCTTGCTGGCCTCCGAGTACGCCGACATTCGTGGCTCGACGACGATCGCGTGCGGGCAGCGCCGGAGTGCCTGGCCGCCGTTCATCGCCGTCCGCACGCCGAGCGCCTTGGCCTCGTAGCTGCAGGCGAGCACGACCCCGGCGCCGACGATCACCGGCCGGCCGCGCAGGCGTGGGTCGTCCCGCTGCTCGACCGACGCGTAGAACGCATCGAGGTCGGCATGCAGGATCGTCGCCGCATCCGCCGTCACGAACATATGTTCGCATACTCTCCAACGATCAAGATAGGGAGAAATCCCGACGCGCCGGACGGCTATGTCAGGACAGAATCAACCCTATGGACCTGACCGCGTACCGCGACCTCTGGCGAACCCCTGGTGTGATGACGCTGCTTGCCGCAGCGCTGACTGCCCGGATGCCGGTGATGGCGACGATGGTCCCGCTGGCATTCCTGGCCAAGGACGCCTCCGGCAACTTCGGATGGGCCGGTGTGGTCGCAGGTGCCTACTCCATCGGTACGGCGGTCGCCAGCGTCGTGTGGGCCCGGATGGCCGACCGCAGGGGCGCGCGCAAGGTCGTCATCATCACCGGGATGGCGTGGGCGCTGATGATGGCGGTGACCGCGCTGCTGCCGTACAGCTGGTTCCGGGTGCTGCCCGTGGCCGCCGCGCTGGCCGGACTCTGCGTGGCGCCGGTCGCCTCGACCTCTCGGGCCGCCTGGCCTCGGTTGGTGCAAGGCGGTCGGCTCCGAGTGCTCTACGCGCTCGATGCGTCAGCCACCGAACTGTTGTTCGTCATCGGGCCGATGCTCGGCGCAGTCATCGTCAGCCTCGCCAGTCCGCGGGCCGGTCTCCTCGCCTGCGCGATTCTGGCTGCCGCAGCGATCTGGTGGTTCGGGCTGAAGCAGCAGTCCACAGCGATCAAAGAGGCGGTCGGGAGCAGGCGAGTTACTGCCCGCGAGCTGCTGTGGCATCGGCACCGGCTGTCGTTGGTGATCGCGTTCGCCTGCATGGTGACGGGCTTCGCGGCGATGTCGCTCGGCATCGTCGCCTTCGCGGACGAGCACGGCAACCGGCTGATCGCCGGCGTCCTCGAGACGGTGGCCGCGCTCGGCAGCCTGATCGGCGGACTCGTCGGTGGTGCGCTCCCGGGCGGCCGCGATTCCTACGTCTGGAAGCGGATGCTGGTCTTCACCGTGCTCATCGCCGGCTGCTTCTTCGCGACCGCCTCGGTGGTCGCGCTCGCGATCGGGCTCTTCGCATCCGGCTGCCTGATCGCGCCGACGGTCGGCGCGCTCTACGAGCGGCTCGGCGAGCTCACCCCGGCCGCTGCCCGGACCGAGATGTTCGGTTGGGTGCTCAGCGGCGGGATGCTCGGCTCCGCGGCCGGTTCGGCCGTCGGTGGCGTGGTCGTGGAGACCTTCGGTGTCCGCTACGCGTGGGCCCTGATGGCAGTCCTCGGCGTGCTCGGCACTGTCGCAGTCCTGCGAGTGCCGCCCCATCGGCCGGCCGACTCCACACTCGAGAGCGCTCCGGTCGCCGCGTAGTGCACCTTGTAGCCCGCCTCGAGGGTGCCGGAAAGCCCCGCACACAAAGAGATGAGCTTGAAGGAACGCCGGTCCAGCGCTGTGCCCTGTCCAGCCCGGACCGGGTGGATCTGCAGCGTCACATCGTCCAGCAGTCGCCACCGCAGCAGTGAGCGGATCAGACTGAGGCTGCCGATCACATGCAGGTCCGGACCCGGTACCTGCTTGAGTGCGGCGAGCACCCGGCGCGGATCGCCCTTCAGAACTTCGCTGTGCGGCTGGTACGCCACCGGGGTCGACGCGAGCACGAGCTTGCGGACCGACCGCAGTCCCGCGACCGATCCGGCGTACTGCTCATAGGTACGGCGGCCGAGCAGCACGGTGTTCGTGCCGGCGGCCAGTTCGTCGATCACACCCCCGAGTGCCGGTGCTGGTAGCCAGCGCTCCGGCCGGTCCACGATCCCGTCTTCCGACATGCACAGGTTGGCAATGATCGCTCGCATCCGTGCCCCCTCCTTGGTCGTCTACATCCTCGATGCACACGACGGGTGGAAGGTTTCGGTTTTCTTGCGCTTCAGCGGCGGCCGCGGTGGATCTCGGTCTCGAGGGCGTCCAGGCGGTTGTCCCAGAACTTCCGGTAGCGGTCCAGCCAGCTGTCGATCTCGCGCAGCGGTTCGGGGGCGACGGCGTACAGGCGCCTCGTGCCGGCCACCGTCACGGTGGCGAATCCGTTGTCGCGGAGCACCCGCAGATGCTGTGACACGGCCGGCTGGCTGATCCCGAACTCCGCGTTGATGGTCGCGGCGATGCTGCCGGCCGGCAGTTCGCCGTCGGCCAGCAGTTCCAGGATGCGGCGCCGGACCGGGTCGCCGAGGATGTCGAACGCGTGCACGCCGGCCATTGTTTCAGTGATGACTTATATGAACAAGTGGTCCAGTCCGCCGGAGGCCTTCCGGCGGGTCCGGGCCCGCACCGCCGAACCTCCGGGCCCGCGGGCGATTGCCCGTAGCATCGGGCCGAGGTCTGGTCAGCCGGTAGGCAACGACGAGGTCACGGCTAGAATGACGCGTGAGACTACGCCTGGTGCAGTGCCGCACGGCGTACCGCAACCAGTGGTTTTGAGGAGACACAGCTGTGGGACGCGTCGTGCACAAGTACGGCGGTTCTTCGGTCGCCGACGCCGATTGCATCAAGCGTGTGGCGCAGAGAATCGTCGCTACGAAGAAGGCCGGCAACGACGTGGTCGTGGTCATTTCGGCCATGGGGGACACCACCGACGAGCTGATGGACCTGGCCAAGCAGGTGTCGCCGCTGCCGCCACCGCGCGAGCTCGACATGCTGCTCACCTCGGGTGAGCGGATCTCGGCCGCCCTGCTGGCGATGGCGATCGCGAACCTCGGCTACGAGGCGCGCAGTTTCACCGGCTCGCAGGCCGGCGTGATCACCACGTCCGCGCACGGGAACGCCAGGATCATCGACATCACCCCGGGCCGGATCGAGGAGGCGCTGGGCGAAGGGCATGTCGCGATCGTGGCCGGGTTCCAGGGGGTGGCGCAGGACACCAAGGACGTCACCACGATGGGCCGCGGCGCCTCCGACACCACCGCGGTCGCGCTGGCCGCCGCGCTGGAGGCCGACTACTGCGAGATCTACACCGACGTCGACGGCATCTTCACCGCGGATCCGCGGATCGTGCCGGCCGCGAAGCACATCCCGAAGATCTCCTACGAGGAGATGCTCGAGATGGCCGCGTGTGGCGCGAAGGTGCTGCACCTGCGCTGCGTGGAGTACGCGCGGCGCTACAACGTCCCCGTTCATGTGCGTTCCTCCTTCTCGCAGAAGGAAGGCACCTGGGTTGTCGATGCGAAGGAACTCGAACAGATGGAACAGGCGATCATCTCCGGCGTGGTCCAGGACCGCAACGAGGCCAAGATCACGGTGGTCGGCGTACCGGACAAGCCGGGTGAGGCGGCCCGGATCTTCCAGACCGTCGCCCTCGCCGAGACCAACATCGACATGATCGTGCAGAACGTCTCGGCGGTCGCGACCAACCGCACCGACATCTCCTTCACGCTGCCGCGCGTCGACGGCGCCCGGGCGATGTCCGCGCTGGCCCGGATGAAGGACGAGGTCGGCTACGAGCAGCTGCTGTACGACGACCAGATCGGCAAGGTCTCGGTGGTCGGGGTCGGCATGCGCTCGCACCCGGGCGTTTCCGCGAAGTTCTTCTCCGCGCTCGCCGACGCGGGCGTGAACATCGAGATGATCTCCACCTCGGAGATCCGGATCTCGGTGGTGGTGGACGAGAACCTGGTGGACGCTGCCGTGACCGCGGCGCACACCGCATTCGATCTGGACGACGAGCACACCCAGGCTGTCGTGTACGGAGGAACTGGACGGTGACCCCTGTGAGCGCTGTGGAGAACACGATCGAGGACCGGACGGGTCTGCCATCGCTGGCGGTGGTCGGTGCGACCGGCGCTGTCGGCACGGTGATGCTGACCCTGCTCTCGACCCGGGAGAACGTCTGGGGTGAGATCCGGCTGATCGCCTCCGAGCGCTCCGCAGGTAAGCGGCTCAAGGTTCGCGGCGAAGAAGTCGAGGTGGTCGCGCTCAGCGAGTCCGCCTTCGACGGGATCGACGTCGCGATGTTCGACGTACCGGACGAGGTGTCGGCGCACTGGGCGCCGATCGCGGCCGCGGCCGGTGCGGTCGTGGTGGACAACTCGGGCGCCTTCCGGATGGACCCGGACGTCCCGCTGGTGGTCCCCGAGGTGAACGCCGAGGCGGCCCGCAACCGCCCAAAGGGCATCATCTCGAACCCGAACTGCACGACCCTGTCGATGATCGTGGCGATGGGCGCGCTGCACCACCGCTACGAGCTCGAGCAGTTGGTCGTCGCGTCGTACCAGGCGGCCTCCGGAGCCGGTCAGGAGGGCATCGACACCCTCTACGACCAGCTGACCAAGGTGGCCGGCAATCGCGAGCTGGGCAAGACACCAGGCGACGTACGGCGGGTTGTCGGCAACGGCCTCGGCCCGTTCCCGGCGCCGTTGGCGCTGAACGTGGTGCCGTTCGCCGGATCGCTCAAGGACGGCGGCTGGAGCTCGGAGGAGCTGAAGGTCCGCAACGAGTCCCGCAAGATCCTCGGCCTGCCTGATCTGAAGGTCTCCGCGACCTGTGTCCGGGTGCCGGTGGTGACCACACACTCCTTGTCGGTGCACGCACGGTTCGCCCACGAGGTCGACGCCGACGAGGCCCGCGAGGTGCTGCGGGACGCGCCCGGCGTGCTGCTCTTCGACAACCCGGCCGAGGGTGAGTTCCCGACCCCCGCCGACGTCGTCGGCACCGACCCGACCTGGGTCGGCCGGGTCCGCAAGTCCCTCGACGACCCGAACGCCCTGGAGCTGTTCGTCTGCGGCGACAACCTCCGCAAGGGCGCCGCCCTGAACACCGCCCAGATCGCCGAGGTCGTCGCCAAGGAGTTCGCCCCGGCGAAGGGGTGACCTCAGGTGACCTTCTCCCGTCGGTCGCTGTTGGCGGGCAGCTTGTCCGCCGTGGTGCCTCTCACCTTGAAGCGAGCCGCCAAACCGCTGGCGGCTGTGTGGGTGGTGAACGACGGCGAGAAGGTCGAGGCGGACGACCTGGCGAATCCGAACAAGCAGCGCAATACGGCTTGGGACGGGCACACTGCGCGGGTTTTCGGTGCGCGTAACGAGGTGGTCGCGTTCCAATTGGTTGCGGAGGCTGGGGCTGCTGGGATCGGTGGGCTGTCGGTTCGGCTGCCGGTGCTGCGGCAGGTGGGTGGGCCGGGGGTGATTCGGTATGCGCCGCCGGCCGCGGATCCGACGTACACGATCGGTCGTCAGATCCAGGTCTTCTCCGAGCGGTGTATGAACATTCGCGAGAAGTCCAACGCGGACTGGATCTACCTGCGCGACTCACCGGCCGAGCCGCCGGATGTGCTGGGAAACAAGCCGGTTCAGCTTGTGCCGGAGAATGCGGCGCAGGGTGGGTTCCCGCTCGCCGTGCCGGCTGCGACCAACCAGGCCTTCTGGTTCGACATCTACATTCCGCGACGGGCGCCGGCGGGGATCTACCGCGGGCAGATCGAGGTCGAAGCCGATCATCAGCTCCGGGTGGTGCCGGTCGAGCTGACGGTCTTTCCGTTCACGCTGCCCGATCAGAACAGCATCAACGCGATGTTCTACTACGAGGGCTCACAGGTCGAACTGCGGCACGGCCGCAATCTCGACCCGGTGTTCCATCGCTTCGCCCATCGCCATCGGGTCGAGTTCGTGGACGGCTACGACATTGCGAAGGCCACTGCCGCCAGATCGCGTTTTACCGGCACGGACTTCACCAGGGCTAACGGCTACGAGGGTCCTGGGGAGGGCGTCGGGAACAACCTTGTCCCACGCACTTTTTACGGCCCGGGGCCTGACTTCGACACTCCGGAGAAGGCGAAGGCCAACGCGCCGCTGTGGACCGACTGGCTGTCGCGCAACCTGCCGGGCAAGCAGACCTTCCTCTACATGCCCGACGAGCCCGGGGCCGACGAGTTCGAGTACATCCGCTCTCTATCCGCGGCAGTGCGGGCATCGGGAGCGCCGCTGCCGATCTTCACCACGCACGCGTACGACGCCGTACTGGACGGACCCGACAAGGCGATCGACATCTGGGCGACAGTTGCCGACCTGTACGACGGCGCCGCGGCGAAGGTGCTCCGCGCCGAGGGCCGGGACATGTGGTTCTACAACGGCCAGCGACCGAACGTCGGCTCGGTGGTGATCGAGTCGCCGGCCACCGATCCACGCGCCAATCTCTGGGCGGCGTTCAAGCACGATGTCCCGACGTACTTCTACTGGCACACCAACCACTGGCGGCACAACCGGCAGGTCCTGCCGGGCCGCGAGCGGAACCAGAACGTCTGGGTGGATCCGGTCACGTTCCACAACAGGCGCGGCTGGTGGGCCAACGGTGACGGCGTCCTGATGTATCCGGGGGAGGACCGCATCTACCCCGACCAGGACCGGGGAATCGCCGGGCCGATCTCCACCATCCAGCTCGCCAACTTCCGCCGCGGGATCCAGGACCACCTGTACCTCACGATGGCACGCGAACGCGGTCTGGATCAGCTCGTCGATCAGCTGGTCGAGCAGATCGTCCCGGCCGTCCTGGATGAGGCCGGGCCCCGCGTCTCGTTCCCCCAACAGGGCAACGCGTACGAGCAGGCCCGTCTCAAGCTTGCGCTGGCTATAGCGGCGTCATAGCCAGTTCTCCCGGGCGGCGTGTAGGGCGAGCTGGAAACGGGTGCTGGCGCCGGTGCGGTTCATCAACCTCTCCAGGTAGCGGAAGAACGTCCGGCGGCTGATCCCGAGCGTGCGGGCGATGGTGTCGTCGGCAGCGCCGGTTGCGAGCAGGGCCAGCAGTCGGCGTTCGATCGGCTCCAGCCGGTCGTCCTCCGTGCCCACGGAGGCGTGCAGTGGCAGGGCGTTGCGCCAGCACAGCTCGAACATGCCGATCAGGGCGGTCAGCAGGCTGCTCGGCCGGATGATCAGCAGCGACCTGTTCACGTCGGTGTCGCGCACCGACATCGACACGAACGCCATCGAGCCGTCGATGATGGTCAGCTTGGCCGGTACGTCGGGCAGGACGCGGGCCTGCTCGCCGGCTTCGACGCACGGCAGGATGTTCTCGGTCAGGTAGCCGGGCACCTCGACCGACTCCGGTGAGTACACGACCCGGTAGGCGACGCCGCGGCTGAGCTGCTCGATCTCCTCCTGGTTCGGTCCGCCGATGTAGTACGGCGGGGAGTCGATGGCCAGGATCTCGCGCTGCGCACTGCCCTTGATCTGGTGGATCCGCTCGACGATCGCGCTGCCGGTGACCACCTCGATCAGGTGCGTGGTCGACTCGTTGTGGACGGTACGGCGGAACTCGTCGTACGCGTTCAGGACCTCGATCCGGGCCTGCTTCAGCTCGGACTCCCGGCGCAGCGTCATAGCCTCCAGACCGGCGTCCGGAGGCACTGGCAGGAAGCGTGAGTGGTCGGACCCGGACCGGCGCGCCAGGCCCGCCTGGACCAGCCCACCGAGCACGGTGTCGATCGCTGCTGACCGGTCGGGGACGCCGTCGTCCAGCTCGGTGACCGACGAGGGTCCGGCCCGCAGCAGATGCTGGTAGACCTTGATCTCGTCGTCGCTGAGTCCGAGCACCCGCAAGTGGTCGGCACGCTCCGTGTCCGAGCTGCCCACGACTCGCCCCTCCCTTCCGAAAGTCGTCACCGTCCGCTACCGCCTCTCCAGTCCGAGATGGACACCTCAGCGCGGTCCGCACTGTCCGTGTCCTGGTGAATGCAGGCAGCGATAATTGTTGTCCTGTCAGCATTCTTGTGCCGTGTCACCATCCGGCCACCATTTCCGCGCAGTTGTGAGCGAGAATTGAGGTCCAGCAGCCCGGCGACGGACCACCTGAGCGCCGCCGGGCTGCTGTTCCAATTCTGGCGGTTGTTCGCTGTTCCGTCAGCGGAGCCCGTTTCGGTTGGGTCTCGATCCCGGCGTATCGGTGCCCTCGCACTCCCGTGCCATCACCGGCTGTGCTGGAGGGTGTACAAACTGTGCATCCCCATCGTGAGGCCGATGAGAACGGGAGTCCCATGCGATCAGCATCTCCGTCCTGTGTGGCCTCTGGCGCGATGACCGCCGCCCTGGTCATCGTGCCTGTCGATCCGGTGGCCGCCCGGCCGTGCTCCGCCCGGCGTGGCCGGGTCACCGGATCCAGTGTGAGGTCCCAGGCGGTGCTGAGCGGTGCTCCGTGGATGGTGAGGCTGTCCATGGCCAAGCGGGGACCCAGTGTCCACCGCCCGGCTCGCCCCGGCCACAAGGCACCCCTGGGACCCCGCCGGTAGGCGTGCTGCGAACTTCCCGGCCGCGCCGATCGTCGTACCGGTGTGAATTGACACGGATTTGACCTTGTTCACTGGTGTTCGGCACAGCTGCTGACGAGCATCGGGTGCGCGTCATTTCCATGCGCTGGAAGGCGTTTTGGTGCCTGCGAGCCGTCAAATGTATATTCCGGATAACGATCGAAGCCGGCCGGAGCCCGGATGGCCGGTTCGATCGGGCGCGACGTCGGTAGCCGTGCGTACGTCGTTGCTCACACTGGAGGACCGTTGTGTCATCGGCGCCGGAGCCGATCCGCTACTCTCTTCCCGGTCTGCGTGGCCCGGTCAAACGAACACCAGCGGCTGAAACGTGGACAGGACTTCATGGCAGAGAGAGGCGTCGCCTGAATGAACGCGACTAGCGTCGACGAGGCATTCAACCCGTCGGTGCATGTGTACGAACCACACAAGGCCGGCTTGCCGCCCTTGCGCCCGTACTTCAAGGCACTCTGGGAACGCCGGGTCTTCGCGGCCGAGATGTCGCGTACCGGTATCCGGGCGGCCAACACCAACACCTTCTTCGGGCAGATCTGGTTGGTCATCAACCCGTTGCTGCTCGCGGGGGTTTATTACCTGCTCACCGACATCATCGCGGGCGGTGCCGCCCGTGAGGACTCCGGCGCGATCTTCGCGCATATGTGTGGCGGGCTGTTCGCCTTCTACTACTTCCAGGGTGCGGTCACCACCGGCGCCGGAAGTGTGGTCGGTGGCGGCAAGCTGCTGATGAACATGGCATTCCCCCGGATGCTGCTCCCCCTGTCGGCACTGCGGACGGCGTTCTTCCGCTTCCTGCCGACGATGGGTGTGTACGCCGCGATCCACCTGCTCACGGGTCAGCCGCTGGGCTGGGTGCAGTTGCTGGCACCGGTGTTCCTGATCCTGCTGACGATGTTCGCGGCCGGGATGAGCATGATCTTCGCCGCGGTGCAGGTGTACTTCCGCGACACGTCCAGCTTCCTGCCGTACTTCATGCGGATCTGGCTGTACCTGTCGCCGGTCCTCTGGTTCGCCGAGAAGGCGCCGGCGAAGTTCCAGGACTACATCCAGTACAACCCGCTCTACTCCCTCCTGGGTGGCTGGACCGATCTGCTGGTCCGCGCCAAGATGCCGGACGCCGAACTCTGGATCGGTGGCGTGGCGTGGGCGGTGGCCGCGCTGCTGGTGGGTTCGCTGTTCTTCATGTCGAGGGAGCGTGAGTTCGCTGTCCGTCTCTGAAGCCGAGAAGAAGACCATGTCAAACGTCGACGCAAGTCCCGCCGTCAAGGTCCAGGACGTCTCCATCACCTATCGGACCACGTTCGAGCGGGTGCCGACCTTCAAGAGCGCGATCGTCCGGTTCGGCCGTGGCGAGCGCGCGGTCCGCGAGGTCAAGGCCGTCCAGAACGTCTCCTTCGACGTCGCGCACGGCACCACGATCGGCATCATCGGGGCCAACGGCGCCGGCAAGTCGACGCTGATGCGGGCGATCGCCGGCATCCTGCCGCCGACCTCGGGCCGGATCGAGGTGCACGGCCGGGTCAGCACGCTGCTGTCCCTGGGCGTGGGCTTCAACGCCCAGCTGTCCGGCAAGGAGAACGTCACCCTCGGTGGCCTGGCCGCGGGGCTGACCCGCAAGCAGGTCCAGGAGCGGTACGAGGAGATCGAGGCCTTCGCCGAGCTCGGTGAAGGGTTCATGGAAATGCCGATGCGGACGTACTCGTCCGGCATGTTCGCCCGGGTGGCCTTCGCGGTCGCCGTGCACATGGACCCCGACATCCTGCTGATCGACGAGGCGCTGTCGGCCGGTGACGCCCAGTTCAAGACCAAGGCCGCGGCCAAGATGAAGGAACTGGTCACGAACAGCCGGACGATGTTCCTGGTCAGCCACGCGATGAGCAGTGTGCGCGAGCTGTGCACGGACTGCATCTGGATCCATCAGGGCAAGGTGATGATGCGCGGCGAGCCCAAGGAGGTCATCGACGCGTACACCCACTTCCTGAAGGTCGGGACCACCGAGGCTGTTTCGCTCGAGGACCTCTGACGATGTCTGGCAGGACAGCGCCGGACGTGGGCATCATCACGACCGGCCACGACGTCGCCGATGCGCGTCTGCACAAGATCACCGCGGCCCTGCAGCACCGCGACCTCAGTGTCGAGCTGTGGGGCCTCGGCGAGCCCGAGGGTGGTCCGGCAGGCGCTGTCGTGCACGCCGGTCCGCGGGGCAACCTGGTCCAGCGGCTGGCCCGGACGGCGGTGCTGCCGTGGCGGACCAACGCCAAGGTGGTGATGACGGTCGATCCGGACATGATCCCGATCACCCGCCTCGTCACCACGTTGCGGCGGCGCAAGATGGTCGCCGACATCCATGAGGACTACACCCGCCTGCTGGCGGACCGGGCCTGGGCGAAGGGGCCGGCCGGACTGCCGGCCCGGCTGATCGTCCGGGCCAGCTCGAAGCTGGCGGCCGGCGCCGACCTGACAGTTGTCGCCGATTCCCATCTTGCCCCGCACGAGGCGAAACAACGCCTGGTCGTGCAGAACTTTCCCTATGTCCCGTTCCTCGCGCCGACGCCGCCCACGGGCACGCCGCGCGCGGTGTACGTCGGGGACCTGCGCGCCAGCCGTGGACTGTTCGACATGGTCGAGACGGTCGCCGCGGCACCGGACTGGTCGCTCGACCTGGTCGGTCCGGTGGCCCCGAGCGACCGTGACGAGCTCGAGGTCCGGATCAACCGGGCCGATCTGGCCGGGCGGGTCCGCCTGCACGGCCGCCAGCCACCGGCTGACGCCTGGCGGCTGACCCAGGGTGCCTGGGCCAGCCTGGCCATGCTGCAGCCGACCCCGGCGTTCGTGGAAGCGATGCCGTCGAAGATCTACGAGTACCTGGCCAGCGGTCTCCCAGTGCTGTCCACCCGGCTGCCGCGGCAGACCCGGGTGATCGAGGAGTCCGGTGGCGGAGTACTGGTGGACTCGGTGGCCGAGGCGTCGGAGACTCTGCGGCGCTGGTCCGCGGACCCCGGCGAGCTGGAAAAACTGCGTGATCACGCGATCGAGTGGGCAGCCGCCAATCTGCCCACGACGACGCCGTACGACGAATTGGCCGACGCGATTCTCAATCTGCTGAGAGCATGACTGCTGAGAGGATGGGCATGACGGACCGCCCACACATGTTGTACGTCGCCTGGGGGTTCCCCCCGTGCCGGGGCGGCGGTGTGTACCGGGCGCTGGCAACCGCGAACCGGTTCGCCGCGCTCGGCTGGAAGGTGACGGTGCTGACGGCCGAACGCGAGACCTTCTACCGGTTCACCGGCGCCGACAAGACCCTTGAGGACCGGGTCGACCCCTCCGTCGAGGTGGTTCGGGTGCCGTTCGACTGGCCGGTCATGGAGACCGACCTGCGCCGCTGGCCCAAGGCCCGGGCCCGCAATCCACGACTGTGGAGCAAGTGGCGCAACAAGCAGGACCTGATCCCGTTCCCCGAGCACGGCTACGGCCCCTGGCGCTCGGTGATCGAGGACGCCGCGGACCGCATCCACGCGGAGAACCCGGTCGACCTCACGGTCGCCACGGCGAACCCGCATGTCGCCTTCACGGCGGCGTACCACCTCCACGAGAAGGGAGGGGTGCCTTACGTGATGGACTACCGCGACGCGTGGCTGCTCGACGTCTTCAGCGGTAACCGGCTGCACGAACCGAACAGCCGGGCCGCGAAGTGGGAGAAGAAGCTGGTCGACGCCGCTCAGGAGGTCTGGTTCGTCAACGACCCGATCAAGGAGTGGCACGTCGAGCTCTACCCGGAGCAGGCGGGCAAGATGCACGTCGTGGCCAACGGCTTCGACCCGGAGCTGGTCCCGGACACGCACGACCGCGGTCCGGTCACCGACCGCCCGCTGACCTTCGGGTACGTCGGCACGGTGTCGCCGAAGGTGCCGCTGCAGGACTTCGTCGACGGCTGGAAGATCGCCGTCGAGGAGTCCGAGGAGCTGGCCGGTGCGAAGGCCAAGATCCACGGCTACCTCGGGTACTACGCGGTGCCGCGGCCGGACATGCTG
This sequence comes from Kribbella albertanoniae, assembly GCF_004348455.1. Taxonomy (GTDB): domain Bacteria; phylum Actinomycetota; class Actinomycetes; order Propionibacteriales; family Kribbellaceae; genus Kribbella; species Kribbella albertanoniae. Next base: position 17,084 of record NZ_SMKA01000077.1, on the reverse strand, counting down.
GCCGCGATCAACTCGGGTTCCGAGGAAGGCGTCAGCTACGAGGGCCCGGTCGGTAAGGCCGAGATCGCCAAGGCGTACGACGAGTTCGACGTCCAGCTGCTGATGCTGGGCAAGGGCAAGTACGTGACCAGCGGCAAGGTCTTCGAGTACCTGGCGACCGGGTTGCCGGTCGTCTCGGTGCACGACCCCGAGAACGCGGCGTCCGACGTACTGCGTGGTCACCCGCTCTGGTTCCCGGTCACCGAGGTGACGCCGGAGGCCATCGCGGCGGCGCTGATCGAGGCTGCCCACGCGGCCCGGACGGCCGACGAAGGGATCCGCCAGAAGGCGCGCGAGTTCGGCGCCGGCTACCGGCGGGACCTGGTGATGGACCCGCGGATCGAAGCACTCGCCGACGCGGTCAAGAAGAAGAGCGAGGTGCACGCATGAGTCAGCAGAAGGTTGTGCTGATGAGCACCAAGCGGCTGAAGCCGGACTACTTCGACACCATCCGCGAGGACCTCGGCGGCGGTGACGACCTCGTCCTGGACGTGGTCGGCTGGCTGCCGCCGATCGATGTCGTCGACGACAAGGTCAACACGTTCACGCTGATCGGCCCGGGCCGGATGCCGACCGCCGAGGACGAGTACGACGAGTACGACGAGTACGACGAGGACGAGTACGACGACGACACCGATGGCGACGGCGACGAGTTCGACGAGTCGCCGGATGCCGTGATCGCGCCGGAGTCGGTCTCGGATCCGAAGTCGGTCACCGGTGACACCGTGACGCCGGCCGCGGCCGAGCCGCACGACGGCGAGGCCGAGCACAGCCATGACCACGGTCACGGGCATGGCCACGGCCACGGGCACGGGCACCTCCCGAAGAAGCGCCCGGAGCCGATGCCGTGGGGCACCGCCCGGGTCAAGCAGGCGGTGCGCTGGCGCTACCGGAAGGTCCGCCGCAAGGTCGGCCGGGCCGCGAACAAGATCGGTCCGGTGAAGTTCGTCCGGACCTCGCGGACCAGCAAGAACCTCAGCAAGGCCTACTGGAAGCGTGTCCAGAGCCGTCCCGACGTGCGCGAGTTCCTGGCGCAGGCCGATGTGGTCATCGCCCTGGACGCGAACGCGATCTGGGCCGGTTGGCACCTCGGGCAGGAGCGGCCGGACCGGCCGGTCGTGCTCGGTCTGCCGGCGGCTCGCCGCGAGCTCGACCAGCTCAAGGTCCCGGCAGGTCATTGAGGTCATGTCCATGACGGTGTCGCGTTCGATTCGTGACAGCCTGCCGGCGCCAGTTGCCCGGACCGCGAAGGCGGTCCGGGCGCGTCTGCGTGGTCTGCGCTACTCGTACGCGACACTGCCGGTCTTCCCACCGGCAGGTGCAGCCCCCGTGCGGATGCTGGTCGGACCGACCAACTCCGCCGGTCAGGGTTACGCCTGGGCCCGCGCGGCCCGGACGCTGCCCGGGGTCGAGGCCGTCTCGTTCGCACTGCACCGCCCGGTGGCCTTCCGCTTCGCCGACGACTACGGCGTACCGCAGTCGTGGTGGAGCCAGTCGCGCTGGGTGCGTGCCCAGCGCGAGCACGTTCTGAGCAGCTACACCCACGTCTTGGTGGAGTCCCTGCGCCCAGTGCTCGGGTACGGCGGCCACCCCGACGCTGCCGCGGATATCGCCGTACTGCAAGAGGCCGGGGTCAACGTCGCGCTGCTGTTCCACGGGTCCGACATCCGGTTGCCCAGCCGGCATGCGGCCCGCGAGCGGTTCTCACCCTTCGCACGAAAAGACGAGCTCACCGACAAGCTCGAGATCCAGGCCCGCAAGCATGCCGAGCTGGTCGAGAGCCTCGGCGTACCGGTCTTCGTCTCCACCCCGGATCTGCTCATCGATGTCCCGCAGGCCCAGTGGCTACCGGTCGTCATCGACCCGGCGCCGTGGGCCCAGGCAGCCCGCCCGCTCTTTCAAAAGCGACACAGCACCGGCGAGCGCCCGGTCGTCGTGCACGTCCCGTCCAGCGCGAGGCTCAAGGGCACGGCCCGGATCGACGAGGTGCTGACCGGGCTGCACGAGCGTGGACTGATCGAGTACCGGCGGATCGCCGACGTTCCGCACGCGGAGATGCCGAGCGTGATCGGCGCCGCTGACATCGTTGTAGACCAGCTGGGAATTGGCCTGTACGGCGTCGCCGCGGCCGAGGCACTCGCGGCGGGCCGGATCGTCGTCTCGTACGTCGGTTCGGACCTGCGCTCGCGGGTGCGTAGTCTGACTGGGCGAGAGGTACCGATCGTGGAGGCGGACGACGACACGCTGAGTGACGTCGTCAGCGATCTAGTCGCTGACCCCGGGACCGCGGCCGCGCAGGCTGCCGCCGGGCCCGGGTTCGTGGCGGAGCTGCACGACGGTCGTCGCGCAGCCGAAGTCCTCAGCCAGTGGCTGACTGTTAAGGAGACCCTGTGACCACCCGCATCGCCCCGTCGGCCGACGTCGACGAGCGCGCCCAGATCGGCGACGGATCGTCGGTCTGGCACCTGGCCCAGGTCCGCGAGAACGCGGTGCTGGGGAAGAACTGCGTCGTCGGCCGCGGCGCCTACGTCGGGACCGGGGTCCAGATCGGCGACAACTGCAAGATCCAGAACTACGCCCTGGTGTACGAGCCGGCCTCGCTCGAGGACGGCGTGTTCATCGGCCCGGCCGTGGTGCTGACCAACGACTACTTCCCGCGCGCGGTGAACCCGGACGGTACGCCGAAGTCCGGGCACGACTGGGAGCCGGTCGGCGTGACGCTGAAGGAAGGCTGCTCGCTCGGTGCCCGCAGCACCTGCGTGGCGCCGGTCACCGTGGGCCGCTGGGCGACTGTCGCCGCCGGTGCCGTGGTGGTCAAGGACGTTCCGGACTTCTCGCTGGTCGCCGGAGTCCCGGCACGCCACCTCAAGTGGGTCGGCAAGGCCGGCGTACCGCTGCTCGCTGTCGGGGACGGCGAGTGGAAATGCCCGAACACGGGCGAGATCTACATCGAAACCGACGGGCGGCTGCGGCCGGCCGACGAAACACAGGAGGAGAACTGATGGTGCAGCCGATTCCGGCCGCGAAGCCGATCATCGGGAAGGAGGAGCGCGAGGCTGTCGACCGTGTCATGCAGTCCGGCATGCTCGCCCAGGGTCCTGAGGTGGCGGCGTTCGAGCAGGAGTTCGGCGCAGCGCTGGTCTCCGGCCGGGCGTGCGTCGCGACGAACTCCGGCACCTCGGGCCTGCACCTGGGCCTGCTGGCCGCGGGGGTCGGACCGGGTGACGAGGTCATCGTCCCGTCCTTCACCTTCGCCGCGACCGCCAACAGCGTCGCGCTGACCGGGGCGACCCCGATCTTCGTCGACATCGAGCCGACGTACTTCTGCCTGGACCCGGCCGCTGTCGAGGCCGCGATCACCGAGAAGACCAAGGCCGTCATGCCGGTGCACCTGTTCGGGCACCCGGCCAACATGACCGCGCTGCAGGCCATCGCCGACAAGCACGGCATCGCGATCTACGAGGACGCGGCCCAGGCGCACGGCGCGACCTGGAACGGCGCCCCGGTCGGCTCGTTCGGTGACTTCGCGATGTTCAGCCTCTACCCGACCAAGAACATGACGTCGGGTGAGGGCGGCATGAACTCGGTCGCCAACGAAGAGCTCGAGCGCCGGATGCGGCTGTTCCGCAACCAGGGCATGCTCAAGCAGTACGAGAACGAGGTCGTCGGCCTGAACAACCGGATGACCGACCTGCACGCCGCCATCGGTCGCGTGCAGCTGACCAAGGTCGGCGGCTGGACCAAGCAGCGGCAGGAGAACGCGGCCTTCCTGGACGCGAACCTGGCCGGTGTCGGCGTCCCGGCAGTGGCCGACGAGGCCAGCCACGTGTACCACCAGTACACGATCCGCGTCACCGAGGACCGTGACGGTTTCGCCAACGCGCTGCGCACCGAGTACGGCGTCGGCTGCGGCGTGTACTACCCGATCCCGAACCACCGGCTCCCGTCGTTCCAGCGTGAGCTGGACCTGCCGGAGACCGAGAAGGCCGCGGCCGAGGTGCTCTCGCTGCCGGTCCACCCCTCGCTGTCCGAGGACGACCTGAACCGGATCGTGGCCGCGGTGAACACCGTGGCGAAGGCTGGTGCGTGAGATGGCGAATCTGAAGGCTGGCCTGATCGGCCTCGGCATGATGGGCCGTCACCACGCCCGCGTGCTGGCTTCCCTGGACGGCGTCGACCTGGTCGCCGTCGCGGACCCGGGCGGTGACAAGTTCGGTGTCGCCGGCGGTCGTCCGGTGCACTCCACCATCGAGCAGTTGATTGCCTCCGGCATCGACTACTGCATGGTCGCGGTCCCGACCCAGTACCACGCCGAGATCGCCAAGGCGCTGGCCGAGGCCGGCGTGCACGCGATGATCGAGAAGCCGCTGGCCGGTTCGTCGGCCGAGGCGACCGAGATCGCCAAGGCGTTCGAGACCGCCGGCCTGGTCGGCGCGGTCGGTCACATCGAGCGGTACAACCCGGCGCTGCAGGCGCTCCGGGTCCGCCTCGAGGCCGGCGAGCTGGGCGACATCTACCAGATCACCACGCGTCGGCAGGGCCCGTTCCCGGCCCGCATCGCCGACGTCGGCGTCGTACTGGACCTGGCCACGCACGACATCGACCTGACCGCGTGGGTGACCCAGTCCGCGTTCGTCACGGTGTCCGCGCAGAGCGCGCACAAGTCCGGCCGTGACTACGAGGACCTGATCGCCATCACCGGCAAGCTGGCCGACGGCACCGTCACCAGCCACCTGGTCAACTGGCTGTCCCCGATGAAGGAGCGGCTCACCGTCGTCACCGGTGAGAAGGGCGCCTTCATCGCCGACACCCTGACCGCCGACCTGACCTTCCACGCCAACGGCACGGTCGCCACCGCGTGGGACGACGTCGCGCACTTCCGTGGTGTCAGCGAGGGCGACATGATCCGCTACGCGATCAGCAAGCCCGAGCCGCTGCGGACCGAGCACGAGGCCTTCCGGGACGCCGTACTGGGCAAGGAAGCCGACATCGTCACGCTGCAGCAGGGTCTGACGACCGTCGCTGTGGCCGAGGCCGTCATCCAGTCGGCCGCCGAGGACCGCACCATCAAGGTCGCCGCGTCGTGAAGGTTCTGAGCGTTGTCGGGGCGCGTCCCCAGTTCGTGAAGCTGGCGCCGATCGCGGAGGCTTTCGCCGCGACCGACCACGAGCACGTGATCGTCCACACCGGTCAGCACTACGACAAGAACATGTCCGACGTGTTCTTCGCCGACCTGCGGATCCCGGCTCCGGATGTCCACATGGGCATCGGGTCCGGCAGCCACGGCGTGCAGACCGGCGCGATGCTGGCCGCGATGGACGCCGTACTGGACGAGCACAAGCCGGACTGGGTGCTCGTCTACGGCGACACGAACTCGACGCTCGCCGGCGCGTTGTCGGCCGTGAAGATGCACCTCCCGGTGGCGCACCTGGAGGCCGGTCTGCGGTCGTTCAACCGGCGGATGCCGGAGGAGCACAACCGCGTGCTGACCGACCACGCGTCGGACATCCTGCTGGCCCCGACCCAGGTGGCGATGGATCACCTGGCCAACGAGGGTCTGAAGGACAAGTCGCGCCTGGTCGGCGATGTCATGACGGACGTGTGCTTCCGCGTCCGCGACGCCGTACAGGACAAGCCGCTCGACCTGCCGTTCAAGCAGGGTGAGTACCTGGTCGCCACGATCCACCGCCCCGACAACACCGACGACCCGGAGATCCTGGCTGGCATCGTCGAGGGCCTGGCGAACGTCGGGCGCCCGGTGGTCCTGCTGGCGCACCCGCGGCTGGTCGCGAAGTGTGCGGAGCACGGCATCAAGCTGGAGCGTCCGGACGGTTCGCTGCACGTCCGCGAGCCGCTGGCCTACCCGGAGATGGTTCAGGCCGTCATCGGCTCGGCCGGTGTGGTCACCGACTCCGGTGGACTGCAGAAGGAGGCCTTCCTGCTCGGCCGCGTGTGCACCACGCTGCGTCCCGAGACGGAGTGGGTTGAGACCGTCGAGTCCGGCTGGAACGTGCTGACCTCCGACGTGAGCAAGCTGCCCGAGCTGGCTGCTCGGACGGCGCCGACGGGCGAGCGCCCGATGCCGTACGGCGACGGTCACGCGGCCGGTCGCGTGGTCGCCACGCTCGCCGAGTAGTTCGATGACATGGGCTGCCGAGGATCGGGTGCAGCCGCCCGCCCAGGATGTTTCTGGGCCGGCGGCGGTCCCGGCCTCGGCAGTCACTGTTTCCAGGCCCCGCGTCGAGTCGCTCACCGGTCTGCGCTGGTGGGCGGCGTTCTTCGTCTTCACCCATCACATGGGCTATCTGGCCCCGCTGCCGATCCGCGAGTTCCTGAAGCTCGGCACGTCCGGGGTGACGTTCTTCTTCGTGCTCTCGGGTTTCGTCCTGACCTGGTCGGCCCGGCCCGGCAGCGTTGTCGGGAGTATGGCCGCCGGCACGTTCTACCGCCGCCGGTTCGCCCGGATCGTCCCGGCCCACGTGGTCGCGCTGATCCCGGCGCTGTTCGTGTTCTACCGGTTCGATCCGCCGGACAACCTGTTCTGGATCAAGCCGGTCTCGATGACCGCGATCGTGCTCTCGCTGTTCCTGCTGAACGGCTGGTCGAACAACCCCACCATCCTGTACGGCGGCAATCCGGCGTCCTGGACGTTGTCGATCGAAGCGTTCTTCTACGCGTTCTTCCCGTTCCTGCACCGGGCCACGGCCAAGCTGAAGCTGGGCGGAGCGCTCGTCCTCGCGGCGGCTGCCGTCGTCATCGCCGGCGGCTACCGGCTGACGCAGTACAACTGGGTCGATCTACCGACACTGCCCCCGCCATTGCTGCATGCGGTTGCGTTCGTGGTCGGTATCGCGATCGCGATCGTCTTGCGTTCCGGCTGGATTCCGCCGCTGCCCGCCTGGACCGGCTACCTGGCGATCGGCATCGGTCTGGCCGTACTCACCTACACCTTCCGGCACCCCGGCAAGGTGCCGTTCGGTACCGAGATCAGCCTGCTGCAGAAGGAGATTCTCACTCTCCTCTACGGCTTCCTGATCCTGGTCGTCGCTGCCCGGGACCTGCGCGGGGGCCGGTCCCTTCTCCGGAGCAAACCATTGGTCGCCCTCGGCCGATGGTCGTTCTCCTTCTATCTGGTGCATGCCACCGTGCTGTACGGGATCAGAGAACTCCATGGAAGCAGCGAGCCTGTTTCGTGGTTGAACCTGACCTGGTACGCCGGCGTCGGCGCCGTATCGATCCTTGCCTCGTGGCTGCTCTACAAGTTCGTCGAGCACCCGCTGGAACTCAAGCTACGAGGCTCCCGTTGAAGAATCACTATCTAGTGGAGTCAGTGTGCGCGTCAGTGTAATTGCCTTGGGCAAGATCGGTCTGCCGTTGGCGGTCCAGTTCGCTTCGAAGGGCCACCAGGTCGTCGGTGTCGACATCAACGAGAAGTTCGTCGAGCTGGTGAACGCCGGCCAGGAGCCGTTCCCGGGTGAGGACCACCTGCAGGAGCTGCTCGCCGAGACCGTGGCCGACGGCCGCCTGCGGGCGACCACCGACTACGCGGACGCGATCCCGAACAGCGACGCCGTCGTGATCGTGGTGCCGCTGTTCGTGGACGAGAAGACCGGTGAGCCGGAGTTCGGCTGGATGGAGAACGCGACCCGTTCGCTGGCTCAGCACCTCACCCCGGGCACCCTGGTCTCCTACGAGACCACGCTGCCGGTCGGTACCACCCGGAGCCGGTGGAAGCCGATGCTGGAGGAGATCTCCGGCCTGACCGAGGGCACCGACTTCCACCTGGTGTTCTCCCCGGAGCGCGTCCTCACCGGCCGCGTCTTCGCGGACCTGCGGAAGTACCCGAAGCTGGTCGGCGGTCTGTCCGACGAGGGTGCGAAGCGCGCCACCGAGTTCTACGAGGCCGTCCTGGACTTCGACGAGCGTCCGGATCTCGAGCGTGGCAACGGCGTCTGGGACCTCGGTTCCGCTGAGGCCGCCGAGCTGGCGAAGCTGGCCGAGACCACCTACCGTGACGTCAACATCGGCCTCGCGAACCAGTTCGCCCGGTTCGCCGGCCAGAACGGCATCGACGTCACCCAGGTCATCGACGCGTCGAACTCGCAGCCCTACAGCCACATCCACCGTCCCGGCATCGCCGTCGGCGGCCACTGCATCCCGGTCTACCCGCGGCTCTACCTGTGGACCGACCCGGAGGCGACCGTCGTCCGCGCCGCCCGTGAGGCGAACGCCGGCATGCCGGACTACACCATCGGCCTGCTCGAGGGCGCGTACGGCGAGCTCAAGGGCGCCAAGGTGGTCGTCCTCGGTGCGTCGTACCGCGGTGGCGTCAAGGAGACCGCGTTCTCCGGCGTCTTCCCGGCCGTCGACGCGCTCAAGGGCCGCGGCGCCGAGGTCTTCGTGCACGACCCGATGTACACCGACGAGGAGCTGACCAAGCTCGGCTTCACGCCGTACGCGCTGGGCACGCCGGTGGACGCGGCGGTGCTGCAGGCCGACCACGCCGAGTACGCCGAGCTGTCGCCTGCCGACCTGCCCGGGATCACCGTGCTGGTGGACGGTCGCGACAAGACCGACGCCGCCAAGTGGGCCGGCGTGCGGCGGATCGTGATCGGAAGGTCCGTCCGGCAGTGACCCAGCCCGACCTTTGGGCAGTAGTACGTTCCGAGGCCGGTGCACAGGTGACTGTGCTCCGGCCTTCGGCCACCAGGGAGTCGTCGAAGGAGTTCGTCGACGGCGCCCTGGTCGTGCATGTCCCGCTGCGCGAACCGCAGGCCGGAGACCGGCACAAGGTCGCACTGATGGAGTTCAAGGCAGATGTGGCCCACGGCCGCGTCGGCCGTGGCAGGCAGTTGCTCCGACGCGTCTGGTTGAAGGTGCTGAAGTTTGATGGACGGCCGCGTGCCTCCCAGGCACAGCAGCTGGAACTCACCTTCGGTGGGCTGATCGACCGTCTGCAGCCGGATGTCTTGTACGCACAGGACCCGGCGATGCTGGCCGTAGCCACCCGTGCCGCCGACCGCGCGAAGCTGCAGAAGCGCACACTGAAGGTCTCCCAAGACGCTGATGTGAAGAGGGCACCCGCTCGCGTCCGCACGCATGACAGGCGCTTGCTGATCGGGCCGGTGAACAGTGCCGGTCAGGCGTGGCTGTGGGCGAATGCACTCGAGCAGGCGGTGCCGGGGCTCGCTGCGGAGGCGCTCAACACCACTGGTGCTCGATATGAGTTCGCTGCGCACCGCACTGCGACGGAAGCGCAGTACAAGTCGGATCTGCGCTGGCAATTCGACCTGACGGCGTACGTGTTGGCACAGGTCAGTCATGTGCTGTTCGAAGGCGGGCGGCCGCTGTTCGGTCAGCTCCCCGGGCAGCTGTGGACTTCTGACGTGCCGACGCTGGACAAGGCCGGCATCAAACACGGCCTGATCTTCCATGGCTCGGAGATTCGCGATCCGGCCAAGCATCGTGAGCTTTTCGAGCACTCGCCGTTCCAGAACCCCGATGACGACTTCACCAAGCGACTGCAGGCCGCGAACGACGTGCTGCGGCGGCACCTGGCGACGTACGAGGGTCCTGTGTTCGTCACGACGCCGGACCTGCTGGAGTTCGTCGACAACAGCACCTGGTTGCCTCTGACGGTCGACGTGGATGCACTGGCGTCGGACCGGCCAGTGCTGGAGCGTGAGGTGCCGGTGGTGCTGCATGCGCCGTCCAGCAGCGCTCTGAAGGGTTCCGCGTACGTCGATCCCGTGCTGACCGAGCTGGAGGCCCGCGGGCTGATCAAGTACCAGCGGGTCGAGGGCGTGCGGCATGCCGAGTTGTCCGCGCTGGTGAAGGACGCCGACCTGGTGGTCGACCAGCTGACGCTCGGCTCGTACGGCGTACTGGCGTGTGAGGCGATGGCGGCCGGGCGGGTCACCGTGGGGCACGTCGCGGACCGGGTGCGGGCGCAGCTGCCGTCCGAGCTGCCGATTGCCGAGGCCACTCCGGGGGACCTTGGTGCGGTGATCGAGCGTTTGGTGAGTGAGCGGGAGACGTCGCGGAAGCTGGCCGATCGCGGACCGGAGTACGTTCGTGACCTGCATGATGGCCGCAGTGCGGTCGCAGCGCTGCTACCTTTCCTCGGTGGCTGACATGCGGGTATTGATGATTGCGCAGTCTCCGATCGCCGGGGACTCGCGAATCCTTCGCGAGGCAACCGCGCTGGCGGATGCTGGGCACACGATTCACATCATCGGGCGGGACGTTCCCGAGGGCTTCGAGATCGGCCCCGGGATCACGGTCGAGTCGGTGTCGCGGTCCTCCGGGCTACGTGCCGGTGGTGGCGGGCTCGCGGTCGGGCACGGGCGGCGTGGGCCGAAGGTGCTGGCCAAGCGTTTCGGCCGCTGGCTGCTGCTCCCCGAGCACCGGCTGCGTACCGAGAAGCAGTGGCGACTCGCAGCGGCACCACGGGTAGCCGAGGCCGGCCCGTTCGACGTCGTACACGCTCATGACTTCAACACGCTGGAGCTTGCCGCCGAGTACGCCGAAAGCTGGCAGGCCGTGCTGGTCTACGACAGCCACGAGCTGTGGTTCGACCGGGCGCTGCCGGGTCGGCCGACGCCGCTCTGGCGCGCGCGTGGCCGCAAGTTCGAAGGCGAGCTGGCCGCGAAGGCGCGCCTCGTCTTCACGGTTTCCGACGGCATCGCGGTGCGGCTGCGCGACCGCGGGCTGAAGGACGTCCGCGTCATCCGGAACACGTTCCCGAAGGCCGACTTCGTCCCGCCGCCCCTCGAGCGCCCCGAGGGACTCCTGTACGCCGGTCGCGTCGGCGCGGGCCGCGACCTTCCGACAGTGGTCGGTGCAGCTAAGCAGCTGGCGCCGTTCCGGACCGTGTTGATGGGGTCGGTGGATCCCAACTACCGCTTGGATCTGGGCCCGGTCGAGGTCGTGGCCGAGCGCTCCATCGACGAGGTCGACGACACCCTGCGCTCGTACGGGATCTCGCTGGTCACGCTGACCAACACCTGCGAGAACCACCGCCTGGCGCTGCCCAACAAACTCTTCCACGCCGTCCGAGCCGGCGTACCGGTCGTCGCCGCCGACCTCCCCGAACTGCGGGCCGTGGTGACGGCACACCAACTCGGCACGCTCTACACACCCGGCGATCCCGGTTCGCTGGCGGCCGCCGTACAAGGGCTCATCGAGAACTACCCCGTCTACACCGCCGGCATCCGCGAAGCCGCCGACGAACTCAACTGGGAACAAGACTCCGAAGCCCTCGTGAAGGCTTACTCGGAGCTGTAAAAATGAGGCCCCGGCTCGAAAGCCGGGGCCTCATCAGTGTCAGCGGGAAGCTTCCACCATCTGCTCCATCAGCTTGACCGGGTCCTTCTCCGGCTCGGGCTGGGCCAGGTCACTGGCCTGGACGCGCGCCTGCGGGGCTCCCGGGGTCGCCAGCGACTGGGTGTAGCCGGTGAGCGGGAGGGTCAGGTACGAGCGGGTCGGGTCCAGGGTGAGGGTGGCACCCGTGAACGGGATCGAGGGGTTGTCCGGCTCGACCGTCAGGACGAGGCCGAGACGGTGACCGGCGCCGAAGACGACGTCGTCGGCGTTCAGCTCGAACGTCAGGTCGTACCACTTGCCCGACTTCAGCGATTCCTTGCGATTCAGCGACTTGTAGTGCCCGACGTCGGCGAGTGTCCGGACGACGACGGCCGCGTCCGAGACCGCGGTGTTCACCTGGGTCTGGGCGTAGCAACCGGTGTCGAGCGTGTTGCCGTCACCCCAGCAGACGCGGGTGTTCGGCACGTTCGTGACGTTCCTGAACCGGGTCGCCGTACCGTAGTCGACGATCCGCGCCTTGATGCCGGCCGCGGGCCGGTTCGACTTCACCCGGACGGTCACCTTGCCGGTGCCGCTGATCCGGACCGCCTTGTCCAGCGTGTCGCTGAGGAACACGGCACGGTCGGGCTTCGGCGTGGTCGGGTCCAGTACGACGGCGTCCGTGGACTCGTCGGCCGTCCCGGTGAAGCTGATCGGGTCGCCGGTGGCGGCCGCGATCGACAGCCCGCCGGCCTTGGCGCCGGCCGCCTTGCCGAGGTTCAGCTTGGTCTGCTTGACACCGGCCGCCGGCCACTTGGCCTCGGTCGTGTAGCTGCCGTCCTCACGCATGATGGTGGCCTGCGGCTGCTTCATCACGTCGTTCTTCAGGCCCTGCAGCCAGTAGTCGAACCACGGGTGCAACTGGTTCACGTAGGCGTCCCGGAAGCTGAAGCCGTCCAGGTGCACACCCTGGTGCAGGAAGATCTTCCGCGGCACGTTGCGCTTGGCGATCGCGTCCCACCACTCGCCGTAGTGCCGGGTCTTCACGTTCTCGTCGTCCAGACCGTGGATCGCGAAGACGGAGGCGCGCACCTTGCTCGCGTCCAGGTTGTAGTTCCGCGGGTCCCAGAACTTGCTGTAGCTGCCGGTCCGGGTGTCGGAGTCCTGCTCGATCTCGTCGGTCAGCGCGACACAACGCGGTGTCTTGTCGTTGCTGACGTAGTCGTACAGGAATCCCATGTACTCGTCGTAGAACGGCACCCCGAAGCTGCGGGTGTAGTCGTACCAGCTGGAGATCGCCGCGATCGGGACGATCGTCTCCAGGCCGCGGACGCCGGTGCTGGCCACGGAGTTCGCGATCGTTCCGTTCCACGACGTACCGATCATGCCGGCCTTGCCGGTGGACCAGTCGGCCTTCGCCTTGCTGCCATCCGGGTTGTAGCCGGGAACCCGGTTGTTCAGCCAGTCGATGACCGCCTTGGTGCCGAGCACCTCGAAGTCCCCGCCGACGTCGGTGCAGCCGGTGGACCGGTTCGTCCCCGGCATGTCGACGAACGCGACGGCGTACCCGCGAGGCACGAAGTAGTTGTCCAGCCAGGTGCCGTACACCTGCCGGATCCCCTTGTCGTCGAAGTAGGTGGCCGGATCACCGGCGTAGTACGGCGACGCCTGGATGATGACCGGTACGTCGACCCCGGCCTGCGCGGCCTCACCCGGACGGATGATGTCCACGGTGATCTGGTCGGTGACGCCGTTCTCGTCGTTGTCCGTCTTCGGGACGTCGACCGCGATCCGCTCGTGGATCGCGTTGTCGTAGTCGTACGCCGCAACCGTCTGCGTCCCCTGGACGAACGGCTTGGCCGGCGGCGTCGCGGCCTCGGTTGACGGCCGGGCGGCCGCTGACAGTGTCGCAGCCGGAATCAGTGCGGCCGCAGCGAGCAGGATCGTCCCGGTCCGGAACGGAGTTCTGCGCATGCGTGACTCTCCCCTTTGGGCGGTGGGTAAGCACGACGGCCCGCCCTCGAAACAGGCCGTGGTTGTATCCGCACCCTATGCACAGATGACCATCGTTGTCAGTAGACATCTCGTCTCAGTCAGCCACCCGGCGTACAGGTCACGGGTAATACTTCGGCCCTCCCGGCTGCCCGCAAGGGCATAACCATTGCGGTGGCGTCCGTATCGAGAGGTGTGAAGGCCGGAGGGGTGCCTTCAGCACAGCCCGAACGCGATGAGAGGAACACCATGAAGCTTCGTCAGGCAGCGACACTCGTGGGGACGGCAGCACTGCTGCTGGCCGCTGCCCCGACCGGCGCGCAGGCGGCGCCGACCGCAGGATGCTCGATCAACCTGGGGGCCGTGACGGACACCGGGGTCCACACCTTCCGTACCGTCACGCCACCGACCTCGTCCGCTGTGGTGAACACCGCGGGCCTCTTCGGTCCCGGTCGAGTCACGATGAGCACGTCCTTCATCGACACCCCGCAGGGCGTCGGCACCCCGGACGGCTCGTCGATCCGGTACGGGTACGTCGTACTCGGTGGCGCGCTGATGCGGCTGGACTACTCGACCAAGCCCGACGGGACGCTGGACGCCTACACGCTCGACGAGATCAACGGGGCCTTTACGGGGTACACCGCGATCGAGCTGTCGCAGTACGGAACGCTCGAGAACGGCGTCAGCCGCCAGACCTTCTACGCCTTGCGCGCCGACGGCACGCTGGAGCGGCGTGACCTGAAGAAGAGCTGGGAGCCCACCGGCACGTTCGCCGGCCTCCCGGGCATCAAGTCGATCGCGCTGATTTCCCAGACCGCGACGTACGACACCTTCCTCGCGACCACCAAGGCCGGCGGCCTCTACACGCTGCACATCCCGGTCACCTCGCCCATGAAGGTGACGGTGAAGACCGTCCGCTCGTCAACCTGGCAAGGATTCGAGACCCTCCTCGCCAACCGCTGCGGCCCGTCCGGCACCCTGCTCGTCGGCATCGACAAAGACACCAACACCGGCCACCTCTACGAGCTCAGCCGCGCCACCGGCACCTCAACAACAATCAAGCCCGTCGGACCCCTCCCAGCCGGCGCCCCCGCCCCGATCAACTTCCGCTGGACCCCAGAAATCGGCAACCTGAACGGCGAATAGTCACACCACGAGATGCAGTTTGACGGGGGCGACGCTGATGTCGAGGCGTTGGCCCCAGGTGATGGTGAGGGTGTCGGATTCCATGCCGTCGCCGAAGACGACCAGGTCGGACTCGGCGGTGATCGTCAAGGTGTCGGGGGCCTTCAGTAGGCCCTCGGTGTTGTCGGTGCCGGTTGCTGGTGACGGCCAGGCCTCTCGGACGAACCAGCACAGCGCCGGGTCGAGAGGTCCGGGGAGCGTGAGTGGGCTGCGGCGTTCCTGCCAGGCCGATCGGCACCAGCCGGACGAGCCGGTTCCGGTACCGACCAGGATCCCGGACGACGACTGCCGCTCCGAACCCAGCCAGTACCGCGCGGACTGGTGCGTGCGATGACCGACGTACACCTCGTTGAGGGCGATCAACTGTTGCCCGTCGTCGGTGGTCGCGGCGACCATCGTGCGCTCGGCGATCTCCCGCTCTGTTATCTCCCGTTGGGCGAGGAGTCCAGTGATCGCGGCTGGTTCGTGGGGGACGAGGATGCCGGGGTTGCGGGCCGGCTCCGGGTTGATGCCGATGACCGGTTGGCTGTCCAGGTACTTGGCGACGTTGGCCACCAGCCCGTCCTGGCCGACCGCGATCACCACGTCCTCCGGGCCGAACACGAACCGGTCGAGGTCGTTGCGCTCGGCAACAGTACGGCGCCAGTCCAGTGGGATGGCCGCGGAAACCGTAGCCAGGGCATCGGTCTGGGCCTGGTGCCGTACGTCCAGCTCGGCCAGGTCCCGGCCGCGGCCGGCCAGGAAGAAACCCGCCTGCTGCCGGGTCCCGTGCCGGGCGATCAGCTCGGTGAGTTCGGTCGCCCGGTGCACGATCACCGCCCGTGGTGGCAGCGGCATGTCAGGCCGTCAGCTTGGTCAGCAGCGGGGTGAGTAGGTCGGGGGTGAGGTTCAGCGTGCCGATCTCCGGCAGTGCGCCCTGCTTGATCGCCAGCGCCAGGATCGTGCCCTGGTCCAGCTCGGCGTACGCCTCGAGCATCGCCTTCTCCGCCGCAGCCTCGGCCGCGCCGATCACCCGCTTGGCGTCCGCCTCCGACTCCGCCAGCGCACGCTGCCGGCTCGCGGCCGCCTGCGTCTCGATCTGCCCGGCGGCCGCAGCCTCGGTGGCACGCATGCGCTCGTTCTGCCCACGCTGGTTGACCAACTGCTCCTCGCGACGGGCGAGCTCGATCTGGTTCTGCAGCTCGTTCTCCGCGATCGAACGCTCGCGCTCGACGGCCATCGCGCGCCGTTCGTACGTCGCCTTGTCCGCAGCCTGCTGGACCATCTCCCGGGTCGGCGTCTGCAGCGCCTTCTCGACATCCCGCTCGGCCCGGACCGCGACCACCCGGACATCCTCGACGCCGATCCCGAGCCCGGTCAGGCGCTGATCCTCACGCAGGCCGATCCCGCAGGCCTGGCGCAGTTGAGTCATCCCCTCGGACAGCGCCTCGGTCAGGCTCATCCGGGCGAGCAGGTCGAGCGCGGTCTGCTGCGCGAGCTCGGTCAGGAGTCCGCCGAGCTGCTCGAGCGGCGTGGACCGCCACATGCCGGTGTCGGGATCGATACCGAAGTCCAGCCGCGTCGCGGCCAGCCCCGGGTCGACCACGCGGTAGGTGACGGTCGCCTGGACTGCCACGTCCTGGAAGTCCTGCGTCCGCCCGTGGAACAGCAGCGGCTGCTCGCGGTCGTCGACCGGGATCTCGCTCAGCGACGAGTTCAGCGCCCGGAACCAGAACGCCTGCCCGGCGCCGTCGTGCGCGACCTTCCCGTTGCGCAGGTGCCGCACGTGGGTGGTCGGGTTGGCCCGCAGGTGACTGATGAAGCGGAACCGCGTGATGTCTGCCATGTCTCTCCTTTGTCGTCACTTTGACGATAAGGGGTGACGTGACTTCTCGTCAAGGTGACGATTAGAGTGGTTGTTCATGGACTTCGTGCCGCTGGGCCTCGCCACCGACCTGGTCATCCTGACCGTCCGCGACGGCGCCCTGCAGGTGCTGCTGATCCGCCGCGGCATCGCGCCGTACCGGGGTCGCTGGGCCCTCCCGGGCGGCTTCGTCCGGGAGAACGAGGACCTGGAAGAGACCGCCCGCCGCGAACTCACCGAGGAAACGGGCTTAGCCACGGACCGCATCCACCTCGAGCAGATAGCGACGTACGGCGCCCCTCGCCGTGACCCCCGCGGTCGCGTGGTCAGCGTCGCCTACCTGGCTCTCGTCCCCGACCTCCCGACCCCGGTGGCCGGTACCGACGCCGAATCCGCCAGCTGGGTCCCCGCTGGGGATCTGCTCGCTGACCCGGCTCGCCTGGCGTTCGACCACCACCAGATCCTCACCGACGCCGTCGAACGAGCCCGAGCCAAACTCGAGTACTCGCCCCTGGCCGCCGCCTTCTGTCCCCCCGAATTCACGATCTCCGAACTCCGAACCATCTACGAAGCCGTCTGGGGCACCCCGCTAGACCCCCGCAACTTCCACCGCAAAGTCACCAAAACCCCCGGCTTCGTAGACCCCGTCGGCACCACCACAACCCGAGACGGCGGCCGCCCCGCCCAACTCTTCCGCCGCGGCACAGCCACCACCCTCCAC